>PGXY01000011.1:300000-387153 GCA_002839375.1 Spirochaetae bacterium HGW-Spirochaetae-1
TGAGGATATTCCCCTGGAAGGCCGAATTGTCGCCGTTGCAGATGTATTTGATGCCATGACGTCGAACCGGGTATACCACGGTGCGGCCTCGATTGAAGAGGCGATTGAAACCATCGGGAGGGAATCGTCACGGCATTTTGACCCAAAATGTGTTGAAGCCTTTCTTGACCAGATCGATGCGGTCAGGCGCATAAAGGCTGAATATGGTGAATTCTGAGACTTTCCCGGTGAAGGGCCTGCTATGAAATTGTATAACAGCATATTTAGTTTTTTTGCCCGGCAGGTATCGTACGGATTTACCATCTATCTGATCTGCTTTCTTGCCTCCCTGGTGGCTCTTGTCTATGGAGTCATTTTTGTCAATTTTTCCATGGGCCTCTCGGCGCAAAGCGAGCAGGATCTGAAGGTGATGATCCTGGTGGCCCGCACCATCGCGGTGCTGGGCTTTGTTCATGCCACGGCCCTGGGTATGCTGGAGCGGGTAGGTCTGCCGGCCCTGTTTAAACCGGCCCGCCACATAAACGCCTATTTCAGAAAGGTCGGGGAACGGGAAAAAATCAGCAATGAGGAGCTGCTTGCCGCCCTGCGATACCTGATAAAATTTCCCGATTACAATATGTTCCTGACCATATTTTTCTCAGTCATCATCGTGATTATCGTTTTCACCTCGACCGTTATATATAAGTATTCCATGTTTCAGCTGCAAACCGTGGTTGCCGGAGGAATTATATCCATATACCTTTACGGAGTGCTTGCCTATACGGTCACGGATTTGACGGTGTACCGGTTCCGGAAAGCGACGTTCGGCGCCGTTATCGAGCGGGGGCTGCAGATTCCCGAAACGTACGGGCTCAGCATCCCCAGGAAAATACTCCTGATACTGGGATACCTGATGCTCGCTGTTTTCAGCCTGATATATCTTATCCTCTATACCGATATCTCGCTGAATTATCTTGTTGTATATTTTACCATTTCAGCGCTCCTCATCATTGGCCTGGTCATGGTTTATACCTATCCCATAATAAATGTATTTTACAGCGTACTGGCCGCCACGGACAGGCTTTCGCACGGAGAAGAGAGCCTCCTCGTCCTGGGGAATAATGAAAAAGAGGTTATCAATTTTGCCGCCCTGTTCAACCGGTCCATAAAGGAGTTCGTATATCTCCGGAAAAATCTCGAAGTCAAGGTAAAGGAAAGGACGGAGCTTCTGGAGAAGAAGAACAGGGAACTGCTGGAAAACGAAGAAAAATTCAAAACACTCACCGATTCGGCCCAGGATGCCATCATCATGATGGACAATGACGGCAACGTATCGTACTGGAACAATGCCGCGGAAACCATATTCGGCTACCGGCGCTTTGAGATAATGGGAAAACCCCTTCATGAGATACTGGCGCCGCGGCATTACTTCGAGCTTTTTTCGAAAAAATTCCCCGATTTCAAAAGACTCGGCAAGGGACTGCTTCTGGGGAAGACCGTTCAGCTTGCGGCAGTGCGGAAAAGCGGCGAGGAGTTCCCCGTGGAGATATCGCTCTCGGCGTTCAGGCTGGAGCATAAATGGAATGCCGTGGCCATCCTGCGCGACAGCACGGAGCGGAGGAAAACCGAAAAAGATCTCTACGAGGCGAAGATGGCTGCGGAAGCCGCCAGCAAGGCCAAGAGCGAATTTCTGGCCAACATGAGCCACGAGATCCGGACGCCCATGAACGGCATTCTCGGGTTTTCCGAGCTCATCAAGCATGAGGCAGGTGATCCGGCCATACGGGAAAAGGCCGAGATCATCTACCGCAGCGGGAGCGGGCTCCTGGAGCTGATTAATGATATTCTCGATCTTTCCAAAATAGAGGCGGGCCGCATGGAGGTTAACTATGATACCTTCGATTTTTATGACCTGCTGCGGCAGACGCACATGCTTCATTCCATCGTGGCGGAAAAAAAAGGCCTGGGATTCAAACTTGCAATAGATGAAAATATATCACGGTATATCATTTCCGATCAGAAAAAACTTCAGCAGATACTCACCAACCTGCTGAACAATGCCATTAAATTCACTATTGAAGGTTCCGTGCTGCTCAGTGCCGAGCTGCTTTCGGGCAGTGATGACGAACATATCATAAAAGTTTCCGTTGCCGATACGGGTATCGGGATTCCCGAGGAGTCGAGAGAACTCATATTCAAGTCCTTTGAGCAATCCGATTCGTCCACGACAAAGAATTTTGGCGGAACGGGCCTCGGGCTGGCCATAGCGAAAAGCTTTGTCGAAATCCTTGGCGGGAAAATCTGGGTTGATTCCGAAATGGGATCAGGCTCGGTTTTCTCCTTTGTCTTCAAGGCCCATACCGGTGCCGATGAGGAAAAAAATCTTTTCCCCGAGAACCAGGCCGTTGTTCCCGATATGCAGAACCTGAGCGTCCTGGTCGTTGATGATAACGAATACAACCGGATGCTTATGAAGTATCTTCTTCAGAAAAAAGTTAAAGTCATTCATGCCCTCGATGACGGTGATCAGGTTATGAGTTTTGTCCGGGATAATCCCGTGGACCTAATCTTTCTTGATATAAAAATGAAGAACATGGACGGGGTAACGACCTTTAAACTCCTGCGGGAAAACCCGGAATACAACAATATAAGGATTGTGGCATTTACGGCGAGCGTGATCGGTGGGAAGCACGAGGAGATGATGAGTATGGGATTCGACGGGTATCTCGAAAAGCCCATATCGAAGAATTCCTTTATGCAGCTCATGAATAAGATGTATCCCTCGGGAGAGGCGGTTATCGATTTTGATGATACCGGTGAAAGTAAAAGCAAAACGGCTCCTGCTGTTATAGATCTGGCTGAATCCATGGAACATCTGCGTTCGGCCAGCCTGGACAGGAGCGGTGACCGGAAAAAAGCCATCGATATTCTTTACGGTCTCATTGAGTCTTTTCCGGAACACGCCGAGCCTCTGTCTCTCATTCTTGAGACTATCAATAATTTTGATTACGAAAGGGCCCGCAAACTCATTGACGGCTTTCCCGTATAATAGCAAAGATGTGATAAAAAATACTTTACAAAAATGGGCCTGTTTCAATAGTAATATATAACAGTAACCGGTATTGCATGCGTTTTTCCCCGCCGCGGGCGGGGATATTTATACAGAGGCGCGTGTATCCTGCCGGCACTAAAAAGGAGAGATGCCCGAGCTGGCCGAAGGGGACGGTTTCGAAAACCGTTGTGGGTTATGCTCACCGGGGGTTCGAATCCCTCTCTCTCCGAATTGAGTAATGAGTGAGCAGTGAAGGATGATGGGTTTTTATTGCTGATCACTTTTCACTCTTCACCCGTCACTAAAAAGGAGAGGTGTCCGAGAGGCCGAAGGAGCACGGTTGGAAACCGTGTGTAGCGCAAGTTACCGGGGGTTCGAATCCCCCCTTCTCCGAATCCATAACACAGGCATGAAAATGCCGGTTTCCGCATATTGATAAGGTTTTAATGATAATCGGGGCATGCTGATATTTTTTTACTCATAACTCACTCCGGCGGACGCCGGCTCCATCAATAACACCAGGCTATTCAGGTTTGATAAGAGGTTATGGCATATCAAGTAATTGCCAGAAAATGGCGACCCCAAAAGTTCGATGATGTCGTTTTCCAGGATCATATCTCCAAGACCCTGCAAAACAGCATCCGCAATGGCCGGATTTCACACGCATATCTTTTTTCCGGCCCCCGCGGCGTGGGAAAGACTACCATGGCTAGAATCCTGGCCAAGGCACTGGACTGCGTCAACGGTCCCACCGATACCCCTTGCGGTGTCTGTGAAAACTGTATTGAAATCAAAAACGGGACCTCCTTTGATGTCATAGAAATAGACGGTGCCTCCAATAACGGTGTGGAGGATGTGCGTCAGCTGCGGGAAAATGTGAATTTTGCCCCGGTAAAAGGCAAATACAAGGTCTATATAATAGATGAAGTGCATATGGTCACCACGCAGGCCTTCAATGCCCTGCTAAAGACCCTGGAAGAGCCGCCGCCCCACGTAGTTTTTATTTTCGCCACCACGGAGTATCATAAAATACCGGAAACTATCCTGTCACGCTGCCAGAAATTTTTCTTCAAAAAAATACCGGCTGAACCCATTGTGGAGCACCTCAAGCACATAGCGAAGCAGGAGGGCTACACCATATCGGACAATGCCCTGTACCCTATCGCCCGCGCAGCCGACGGCGCCATGCGCGACGCCCAGTCCCTGCTTGACCAGGTCATTTCATTTTCCCAGCAGAGCGGGGGCGCCATCGATATCTGCGAAGAGGACGCACTGACCGTACTTGGTATAGTGACCATAGATAGTTTTACGGCCCAGCTGAAAAATATCGCCGGAGACAATGCCCTGGCCATCATGCAGGAAGTGGAGCGCGTGGTTACCATGGGCGTCGACATACCGAGATATGTGGCGGGATTCATTGATGTCCTGCGGTCACTGCGTCTGGTGAAAAACGGCGTTTCCATGCAGGGGCTTCTGGGTCTGTCCGATGAGGAAGCGGCCCTGATAAAATCCCTGTCGGGACTTTTTCATGATGAAGAGATGAGCCAGATATTCCGCATCGCCGTGGAGCTCCAGTCGGACCTCAAATATGCTAATAACGAACGGGTCAACCTGGAAATGGCCCTTCTGGATATGCTTGCCGTGAAGAGAAACCCATCTCTTGCGGAACTGCTGAGGAAGATGCAGGATGTTAAAGCGGCAGACTCCGTCGGTGCCGCATCTGCTTCTCCGCGTGCGGCGGCGTCGGCCCGTCCTGAAAAAAAAACCAAGCCGGCCCCTGAAAATAAAGACATTGCGGAAGAATCCGATGTCCGTGATGCCTGGAGCGACTTTATGAAGGGGATCATAGGCGAAAAGCAGTTTTTGCATGATATTCTCAAGCCGGCATCGATACATCTTGAGGGAAGAACACTGCATATTATTTATCCTGCGAACGAGGATAATTCTTATTATACACGTATTCTTGATACGGAAAAAAGGAATGTCGTAAAAGAGGGCATGTCCCGGAGACTCGGCGTTGACCTGAATATCAGTGTCGGTGTTGCCGTTTCCGGCACTGCAGACCCGAAGCCCGGCGCCGCAAAGGCTGCGGAAAACAATAATGGCGGTACGGGAACCGGGCAGGGCAGGGAAGGTATATCGGAGCCGGCATCCCCCATTCCCGACGCGGTAATGATGAAAAATCCCGAAGTTGAAGGTGTGGAAGGGAATAATCCTACCATTGAGAAGATAAAAGACCTGTTCCATGGTCAGATAATAGAAAAAAAAGGAGAATGAGTATGCTGAAAGGTCTTGGAGATATGGGAAACCTGATGAAACTGCAGAGAGAAATGAAAAATATTCAGAAAAAACTGCAAAAGACCCGGATGGAGGGAAAGTCCAGCGATGGTTCCGTCAAAGCCAGCGTGAACGGTGAATTCAGCCTGCTCGATATCACCATCGATCCGGCAATGGTTTCCCAGGGAGATGCAAAAAAAATAGAGAAGATGGTGGTCTCCGCCGTCAATAATGCCGTTGAAAACATGAAAAAGGAATCGGCTGCTGAAATGGCCAAACTTACGGGCGGCCTTAATATTCCGGGACTGGGCTGACCGGAATGGATCACCCCTCACGGTATCTTGAGTCCCTTACGAGGGAATTTTCCAGGCTGCCGGGAATCGGCGTAAAAAGCGCATCGCGCCTGGCCTTTCACATTCTCAAGATGAGCCATGATGATGTCAGTAATCTTGTCAGGGCAATGCTCGAGGTAAAGGAGCATATCACGGCGTGCAGGATATGCGGGGGGATTGCCGACAGTGATGTCTGTTCCATCTGCTCCGACCGGGACCGCGACTCGCATACAATCTGTATCGTGGAGAATGCCAGGGATGTGCTTACGATCGAAGGGACCAATGAATTCCACGGCCTTTACCATGTTCTCATGGGCGTCATTTCACCGCTGGACGGCATCGGGCCCGATGAACTCAATATATCCTCGCTGCTGGACCGATACTCAGCGAAGCCGGTACAGGAGATGATTCTGGCCCTGAATCCCACCGTGGAGGGGGATGCTACGGCCCTGTACCTGGCCGGGATTCTCATGCCCCTGGGTGTCCGGGTTACCAGGATAGCCCACGGTCTGCCCGTGGGTTCGGATCTTGAGTTCGCTGATAGCGCCACCATCGTCAAGTCCTTCCGGGGACGCGTGGCCATGTAATGAGGGTTTTATTTTTTTGTTTTCTGCCTTTTTTTCCCTTCAATATGAATGATGACGGGAATTCCTTCCATGTCGAACTCTTTCTGCAGTGATTTTTCGAAATAACGCACTACATCCTTCCTGAAAAGAGCGGCATTGTTCACAAAAAACTTGAATTGAGGCGGTATGGTATGTATCTGGGCCGCATAATATATCCTGATCTTGTGTCCCAGTTGCGGTAACCTGCCTGCACTCTGGAGTCGGGCAATTACCTTGTTCAGCGTAGGTGTGTCTATCCGCTTTCCGGCCTTTTCTTTCAGCTGTATGGCCGTCTGTAGAATTTTGTTTATGCGTACCTTGTTTTTCGCGGAGATGGAAATGATGGGGAAATCATCGGCACGGTAGAATTTAAAAATCAGTTTATCCTTGAATGCGTCGAAGGTTTTATCATCTTTTGGTATGGTGTCCCATTTATTTACGGCAAAAATAACGGGTTTTCCCACATTCTGGATCTCGTCGAAGATTTTTTTATCGGTTTCCGAGAGCCCGATCTCGGCGTCCATGACATGGATGACGATATCGCTCCCTTTTATTGAGTCAATAGTCCTGGTGAATGAATAATATTCAATGTTTTCAGTCATTTTGCTTTTTTTTCTGATGCCGGCCGTATCGACCACCTTTACCAGCTTCTCATGAAAAGTGAAATAATCATCCACGGAATCGCGTGTAGTGCCGGGAATTTCGGAAACAACGGACCTTTCGTAGCCCATAAAGGCATTGAGAAGGGTGGATTTGCCCGAATTAGGGCGTCCCACGATGGAAATGGTGATGTCGGGTTCCCTTACAGCGGTTTTTTTCATGGGAAGCAGTTCCGTTACTCTGTCCAGCAGCAGGGGGAGATTGTAACGCTGAAGCGCCGAGATGGGAATTATTTCCTTGAAACCCAGCTCGTAGAAGTTCGCTACATTGGCCATCTTCTCGTTGTTATCCATTTTATTGACGGCCACAATTGAGGGGATGGACATTTTGCGCACCAGCTTGGCCAGGTCCCAGTCGAAGGAGTCCGGTGCCGGGTCTTCCAGGAGCAGTATGATGGCCGACGACCGTTCCAGGTGCCTGCGCGCGTTATCCAGGATGGGCGCCGACAGTTCCGACAGGTCCGGAAGGTCGAGGCCGGGAGTGTCGGAGAGTATGAAGGAACAATCATTGTAGTGGACATTGTAGTACAGCACATCGCGGGTGAGTCCCGCATGGGCGTCGACGATGGCCTTCTTCTCCTTGATGAGAGCATTGAAGAGAGTGGACTTGCCCACGTTTCTTCTTCCGACGATTGTGACAATAGGTAATTTGCCGCTCATAGTAATACCATTTTAATTGTTTTAAAAAAAATATTAATAAACTTTTAAGGACGCAATGACGAATAATAAACAAAGAGCTCTTAGGTGACAGTGGCGTGCCGGACATTATGCGCGCCGACAGTCGGTAGTGCTGTTGATTATAGATTGCTCAATACCATAATCAACTATTCGATAATGGTTGCAGCGTCAAGTGATTAATTATAATTAACAGCATTACGTCAGTTATACGCAAAAAAATTTTTTTTGCTTGCATTAAAATTAATGATGAGTATCATTAACCAAGTAAAACTTAATTTAAAAATTGAGGTGTAATAAACATGGCAGGTAAATCAGTAAAACAGTTAAGCGACTCACTCAAGAGGAAGTCAGCGAAAGTGTCCAAGCTCCAGAAAGAGCTGAAGGCCGAAGAAGCCGCTGTCGGCAAACTGAAAAAAGACATCGACGCTGCAAAGAAAAAAGAAGCTGCTAGCAAGCCCAAGCCCAAGCCCAAAGCTAAAGCCAAAGCTAAAGCCAAAGCTAAAGCAAAGAAGTAGGCAGTGTTTTATTTAACAGGTAAAAGAAAAAAAGAGGGATGAACCCCTCTTTTTTTCTTTTATCAATGCCCGCTGGACGGGTCTTCCCAATAATTTTATTGAAGTAATCGCGGGGAATGCACGATATTTTATTAAGATGTTTTAAGTGGAATCAATTGCATTTGTGTATTATAATTTATAAAACCCATGAGGTCGCGGTCTGGTGAAGGTAAATCAGAGAAAACAGCGTGATTTCGATACGATGGAGACAATCGAAGATGTTTTTGGCATCCTGAAGGAACAATTCAGGAACAGAAAGCTGTATGTCCGCTATTCTGTGGAAAAAACGGAGATTGCCATCAACGAATTCCTGGATGATAACACGGTCATGGTCGTTACCGATCCTTCGTATAAAGCGGATAAGATAATCAGCATCTACGGTCTTTCGGAAAAATACCTTGAAGTTGATTTCGAGATAGTGGAGGAGCGCGGCCCGGGCTATTTCCACTGCCGCATAATGAGTGCCCGGAGGGCCGTAAAGGGGCGGAAGGATCTGCGATTCAAGGTAAACGCCGATGAGGCCTATGCTACGAACTTCAAGATATCGAAGCATACTATCGATATATCGGGTTTTAATATCCCCACCAGCATAAAAGTGGTGCTGGACCAGTTCCATTCCAGCAATTCCGGCATGAGCGATATCGTTAAAGTGGATGTTTTTTCAACGGGGGAAAGGGATTCGGTGCTGAAATATATGAAAAAGACGGGGAAAACCCTGTTTGTTCCCGATGCAGCAGACCCCAAGGCCTATGAGGCAATGAATGATGATTTTATCGATGCCCGGGAGCTTTTCGGGGCTGAATTTAATCTCCTGGTGAAGCGAAATGTGGAAAAGGGCTATAAATCCATTATCACGGTTCCTGTACTGTATATAACCGAGGTCTCCGATACGATACCATTCGCCTATATCCAGCTCATCTCCAAGACCGAATACTTTACCCTGGACAAGGTGCTGGATATAAAGGCCCAGTCCTTCAAGCTCGTGGACCGGATTCGCGATGCCAACACGCTGCTAATCCCGGTACACCAGGAGATAGTCGATATCAGCCGCGGCGGAGCGAAGCTCAGGATTACGAACGAGAATCTTGTGAAATCCATGCTCAAGTCAAAGGGGTTTATTTTTGATATCGTTTTCCGCCTCCAGGCTCCCATCACCATCTACGGGGATATTAAAGCCACGTACGGCGACGATAGCGGTGGCATATTCGTGGGTGTGGACTTTGAAGGCAACAGCTCCCGGAAGGACGAGATGAAGCGGTTTTATTCCATACTGCATCCCATGGAAACGGACTACAAGGCCCGCCTGATCAAATCGCTGAAGAAAAAATAACGGTTTGCGCTTTTATTTCCCCCGCGCCGTTTCCGCATCGGATTTTCTTGCATAAAAAGGATGGATTGTTGAATAGTGGGCCTTATTTCCCCCGGTTTTATATTTTTTTAATACCAATTCGAGGATAGCGCCGCCTGAAGGAATAAAATTATCCAGGTGCCGGTGATTTTTCAGAATTTCATCGACGATTGCGCCGTAGGGGACGATCCCGTCTCCGGCACACCATGTACGCGCGGCAGGATCGGCCTTTTGCAGAAGCTCTTCCATGCCGTAATCGCCGGGCGGAACCAGCTCCACCGTTTCCCCGGGCTGCTCGCCGTGCCCGTACAGGGCTCCGAACACTCGTTTTTTTCTGGCATCGAAGGCGATAAGAATCTGCTCTCCCGGCGATGCCGGCACCGAGGAGGCATAGAGCTCGTGGGTCTTTATCCCGAGGAGCGGGATATTCAAAATCTGGGCCAGCATCCTTGCCGTTGTTACGGCAATGCGGATACCCGTGAATGAGCCTGGCCCGATACCGGCGGCGATGAGATCGATGCTGCTCAGGTCAATGCGGGCCTCGTTCAGCAGCTTTTTCATGTTCTGGAAAATGGTGGCGGAATGAGTTCTATCCACTGTTTCATGGTGCATGAAGACATCAGCTTCCCTGCCGAGAATGATGAATTCCAGCGGTGTTGCCGTATCAAAGATCAGGATATTCAATGGTTATGCTCCTGGTATTCTCGTCGATGTAATCAATGAAGATTCTGTGGGAATTTTCCGGCAGCCTGTTTCCCGCGTTTCCCGCCCATTCGATCACGGCCACGCCGTCTCCTTCCCAGTATTCCTCAAAGAAGAGATTGTCGAATTCGTCATCGCGTTCGATGCGGTAAAGATCAAAATGATGCAGGGGCAGTGGCCCTTCATAGGATTCCAGCAGTGTGAAAGTCGGGCTGGTGATATCATCCTCGATGCCCATGCCCAGGGCGATGCCCTTGGCGATAATTGTTTTTCCTGCGCCCAGATTGCCATGCAGGGCGAATACATCGCCTTTTTTTGCCTGTCTGCCGATTTCGCGGAAAAATTCAAGGGTTTCCTCCGCTGAATGGGTGACGATGGTCTCTTTTTTCATATGATAGTTATTCAGAATTACATAAAATAATTGAAATAATAAACGCCATTTTGTATTATAACATAATATTATACAATTGAAATTCTTTTATACAACCGTTCTGTGCATGCGATTGTATAAAACAGAACAGCTTTTGCAATCATGATTTAGTGCTTGATTATTTGTTCAAAAGCTGGCAGAAGTGCAAAAAAAAGAATAAATCAGAATAAATGTTGAGGAGTAAACAATCAAATGATGGTTAAAAAGGAAGATAAAATACAGAAAAAGAAAAAAATCATCATAGATGCCCTGAAGGTACGTCTGAGGAACGATGTATACTCAAAAATAACGGTTCAGGATATTGCCGATGAGGCCGGGTTCTCCAAGGGTGGAGTGCTTCATTATTTTGCAACAAAAGAGGATATCTACCTGTCGCTCATCGAGGATATTTTTAATGAGTTTGATGTTGCCCACCGTCAGATTCTTCAGATGGGTCTGGAAGCCGACTCCATGGCGCCCATGTCGGCACTGGTTGGCGTCGAGAATTTTATCCTCGATAAAACCAATATTCGGATAATTATCAACCTCATTCTCTACGCCTTCGAAGATGAGAAAATACTCAAAATACTGAAAACTTACATAAGTCGTCTCAGAATATTTTATGATAATATCATCATCAATGACAGAAAATCCGTACCCACACGGCGTCGTTCCGATCTCGATGTTAAATATCTCTCACGTATTGTACAGACCATCGTAATCTTCATCGGCATTCTCGAATCCATAGATCCCATTGAACTGGACCATGTGGAGATTGTAAAGTATGTTACATCCCTTTTAAAAGCGTAACATGTACTGAGTTCAATGATCGACAAGGGGATACTGTATTCAAATCTCAATAGCGGGCTTATTTTTGAGCGGTTTTCCGCCTTTGAAAGAAATCTGGAAAAAAACCTGCCCTATATCCGGCGGCATGGTGGACTTCAGGGAATCATGCCCCTTCTGGCAGGCAAACATGTTATTATCGCCGGGGCGGGCCCTTCCCTGGAAAAGGATCTGCATTTTTTGAAAAAATATCAGTTCCGCCGGGAGCTCGTCATTATTTCCACGGATATGGCCCTCAGGCCCCTTGTGCGCAACGGGATAGTTCCCGGATTCGTCATTTCCTGCGAAACGACTCCTGTGGATTTTTTCGGAGGACTTGATACGAGGAAGATGCGGCTCCTGGCGTTTACCTGCATGTCCGGGATCAATGTGCGGAAATGGGGGGGGGAAATGCATTTTTATAACTGGATGCTTCACGAGGAGCCCTTTAGCGCGTTATGGGAAAAGGCCGGGAAGGAGCTGGGATTTGTCGCTACGGCGAGCCTGGTCACCACGCAGGCCGTGGCCATAGCCCTGGGGTGCGGCATCCAATCGCTTCTCCTCTGTGGAAACGATATGGCCTTTCTGGACAGGTTTTATCTACGTGAATCTCTTGTCCATGCCCGGCATCTGCTCGGCCAGACGCGGCTGAAGCCGATGCCTGCTCTTGAAATGGAGATTTCCCGGAGGGCCCGGGAGTATGAAATTCATCGCGATGGAAAGGGGTTTTATACCAATTCCCAGTTTCTCGCGGCAAAATTATGGCTGGAAGAACTTCTGGAGACCCAGGCTGTGCCGGTTTTCGATTGCAGCGTGCCGGGATGCTCTGTGAAAAGCGTCAGGAAGACACATATTCGGGATTATTTTCTCATGTTTGAAACGAGAAAAAAACGGAAAGGGAGGCAACGGTGATTACTCTTCATAAATTTAACGGTGAAATTTTTACGCTTAATGCGTCGCACATCGAAACCGTGGAGGAAAAACCCGATACCGTCATCACACTGGTGAATGACAGAAAGTACCTCGTAAAGGAATCCATGGAAGAGGTATTGCAGAAAACGATTGAATACTTTTCCAAACTGCATGTGGGTGCAGGCACCCTGAGCATTGAAAGGCTGGATAGGGGCAAAGACCGCTGATACGGGAACAGTGGATCATTACATGTGCTGAAAATATCTTGACAAATATGCATATCAGGGTTGATTTTATATAAGGTGGTGCCATGGTAGATTTTAGTGTAGCGGAACATGACGATGTTATTATCATCAGCATCAGCGGTGAATTTTATCTGGAAAGCGTAAGTTATGCGGAGGAGCTCTGGAATGCACAGGTGTCCAGGAAGCCCCGTGTAATTGCCTTTAATTGCAAAAAAATTAAATATATCGATTCGTCGGCCATAGGAATACTGGTTAAATTTCTCAACAGCTCGGCAAAAGCGAATGTCAAACTGGTTTTTTTTGATCTGAGCGAGACGGTCGTAACGGTATTCAAAACAGCCAAGTTGAACAATTTTTTTACCACCATGTCAAAAGAAGAATTTGAAGCTGAATATATCACACATTGATCGCCCCTCTTTCCCGTTTTGAGTTTTTCGTGTAAATAAATATACCTTATCGATGAATTTTTTTGCTTTTCGCCATTCTTTTATGCCGAAAAACTAAAAAGAGCACATAGAGCCTGAAGCGGAACTATGTCGGAAGATTTGCCGTGCTCGTTTGAAGATGGGCCTGTATTCCTGTTTTGCGGCTTATTTTCCCTATGAAGAATGATGATAAAAGATGTTACATATCAGGTAAAATGCATAAATTAATTGACATAAATGATAATTATATATTATTATGTCACATAAGTTTGCGCAAATTTGCCGGCGGGCAGAGTGTTGATTCCTGATTATATTCTTAGTACTTTTATTAGGGTGGGTGCTCCCCGCATTCGAATAAAAGATCAAAGCAAGGCGGTAGCAAATGGGCGACGATGAAAGGGATGATATAATTGAAGAGGAGGGGGCTGCTCCTGAAGAACCGGCAGGGTCCGGTGCCACCTCTAAAATCGTTAAAATACTGCTCTATGTGGCAGGAGGCATATTGCTCATTGTCCTGGTTACCGGTATATCCTATCTGGTGTCGAAGAATGTTCAGGAAAGCAATTATGAAAAAAGTCAGGATATCGTAGCGGCTCCGCCGCCTCCGCCCCTGAATACCTATGAGCTTCCTTCATTCTCAAAAACGACGGCGGACACTGAACCTCATTTTATCAAAATGCAGATTTCATTGGCTTATGAAATGAATGTGGAGCTGAATAACGAACTGGTAAACCGGAAGGATGAAATTCAGCACATTATCAACATACTCCTTCAGGGGAAAAAATATGAAGATTTGGACTCGGTGAGCGATGCAGTGGAATTGGCCGAGGAAATTAAAGCTCATATAAACGTGAGGCTTATTTCAGGGAAAATTAAGGAAGTATATTTTAAGGAGTTTGTCGTAAATTAAGCCTGCTGCGTTGAAGTTCGAATTATTGTCTTAATGGTGCTGAACAATTTTTGTCTTTCGATGGCGATGGTTTAATCTTAAGAAGCGCCTGAGTTAATGTATATTGCCGCAGGCGGAAATAGTGGAGGATGCTATGGGTGACGGCTCATTATCACAAGACGAAATTGATGCCCTGTTGCAGGGTGCCGACGATATAGGAACGATTCCAGGGACTTCCCCCTCCATGGATTTTGGAGGATCATCGGGGATGTTTTCCGGCATGGAACAGAATTCCGTCAGGGACCTGCTTAACGGCATCGTCGGTTCTGTGGCACCTTCGCTGGCCGGTTACCTGGGAGGCAAAAACCTGGTCATCACCAATGCGGTGGTGGAGGGGAAAAATCGCGATGCTATCATGGGAGAATTTCCTTCCCGGTACGTTCAGGTCGCAATGGATTACAGCGGCGTTGTAAGCGGAAAGAACCTTGTCATATTCAATCTCGCCGATGCAGGATCCATATCCTCTCTCATGATGGGTGATGAGTCCGGTGTAGCTCCGGCAGAGATGACCGAGGCGCATCAGAGCACGATCCAGGAGTTCACTAACCAGCTTCTTTCATCAATCGCAACACAGCTGGGCAACCGTCTGGGGGGCGGGATCGGTACGACACCGGCAGTGCTTTCCATGGTGCGGAATGCCAAAGAGTTGCAGCTGCCTCCGGGCGATCTGGTTAAAATCACATACGATATTATAATTGAAGGCGTTGTCAATTCTAAGCTGTATCATATAATGGACGCTAATCTGGCTTCCTCCATGTCACGGGGAGGAGGAATGCAGACCCAGTCCATGGGACCACCCCAGACATATCAGCAGCAGGCTTCCCAGGTGGGCATAAGCCCGGTGAAGTTTCCGCCTCTCGATGAAGGGATATCGCAGAGCGCTGTCGGTGATATATCTCTGCTGCTCGACGTTCCCATGACGCTCACCGTGGAGTTGGGTAGAACATCCAAACTGGTACAGGAAATACTGGGCCTTGGTGAAGGTTCCATCATCGAGCTTGATAAACTGGCCGGTGAGCCTGTCGACCTCCTGGTTAACGGAAAGCTCATTGCAAAGGGAGAGGTTGTTGTAATAGACGAGAATTTCGGTGTCAGGGTAACGGATATCGTAAGTCCCGATGAACGTCTGACCGGAATGAGGCCCTAGATTGTTGCGAGTCCCGCCATTAAAAACTAATGACGGGACTGAAATATAATGAGACATAACATGATTGTACTGGAAAAAATAAATAATTACGGGAAACGGAATGGAGCACGCATGGCGGGGTTTCTTCTCCTTGTGCTGTTTCTGATTACCCTTGCCGATGTCGCGCTCCTTGCTGAAAAGAAAAAAAAGGTCCAGTCCCCCGGCGCGGTAAAGGTAGAAAAAACTGCCGACCCGGCCGACAAGCTGAAGAAGAACGAAAAAACCGGAACTGAAGGGAATGCGGAGTCAACCGTGGAAGAAAAACAGCCCCTGGTGAAGGAAGAACCGGGTATTCCGGGAATAACCGACAAGGAATACACTGAGGATGATTTCAAACCAAAAGCGGAAGAAGAGTCCTATGCATGGATGATAATAAAGACGATCCTGATCCTGGGCATTCTCGTAGGGGCCTTCTATTACTTTTTTCAGTTTGTCACCAAAAAGGCGGGAATAAACATACAGGGCGAGGATGTGGTGAGGATACTCTCCGTCGTCCCCGTTGGTCAGAATAAATATATTCAGGTTGTAGACCTGGCAGGGAAAATACTGGTTCTCGGCATTGCCGACAGCGGGATTAATCTCATAACTGAAATAACCAGCAAGGAAGAAATGGACAGAATCCGGTTGCTGGGCTCACGTTCAAAACCGGTTCCCGAGGGCGGCTTTCAGGAATATATTAAAACCCAGATCGGCAGGGTAATTGAAAAAATAAACGACAAATATGAGCACAATACAACGACCGATACCATGCTGGGCGGTGATTCCGGCGTTGATCTGGATTATCTGAAGCGACAGAAGAAGAGATTGAAGCACTTGAATGGTAATGGCGATGAATAAAAAATACCTGTTGATAATCATGCTGGCGCTTTTGTTTGTGCCGGTGCTTGTTCATGCACAGAATGCCGGCGGAGTCCGCATGCCCATACCCAAAATCGCCTTTGACATAGAAGAGGCAGGGTCCCCGAAAGATGTTGCACTAAGCCTCCAGGTTCTGTTCCTCCTGACCATATTGACGCTGGCACCATCCATCATTCTCATGACCACGGCCTTTACGCGGGTCGTTATCGTGCTGGATTTTGTTAAAAGGGCACTTTCCCTTCAGCAGATGCCGCCTAACCAGGTGATAGTCGGTCTGTCGCTCTTTCTTACTTTTTTTATTATGGCTCCCACTTTTACGGAAATTAATGATACGGCCCTGCAGCCCTATCTTAACGGCAAAATAAACAACACCCAATTTTTTGACAAAGGCATGAAGCCTCTGAGGGGGTTCATGTTCAGGCAGACCAGGGAAAAGGATATTGCGCTTTTTATAAAGCTGGCCAAGATCGAGAAGCCCAAGAACAAGGAAGATGTGCCGTCATTTTGCCTGATTCCGGCATTTATGATCAGCGAGCTTAAACGCGCCTTTGAAATCGGTGTGTATTTATTTATTCCCTTTATCGTTATCGACATGATAGTGGCAAGCGCTTTAATGGCCATGGGTATGATAATGCTGCCCCCGGTTATGATATCGCTGCCTTTCAAGATCATTCTTTTTATTCTTGTGGACGGCTGGAATCTGCTTGTCTATGAATTGGTACGGTCTTTCAGATAAGTGCAATATCCGCTTGAAGGGATGTAAAGACCCTTTGCGGAACAGGTAAGTCGGGTTGAGGAAAAAACAATGACAGATATAATGGTAATAAAAATACTGCGTGAATCCTTGATGACGACATTGATCGTGTCGGCACCCATAATGGGAATAGGAATGATAGTAGGTCTTATCGTGGCGATATTTCAGACAACCACTTCAATACAGGAACAGACGCTGACCTTTGTTCCTAAGATTATAGCCATTTTTGCCGCATTGCTCATTTTCGCCTCGTGGATGATACGAACGCTCGTGAACTATACATACAATGTTTTTGAGATGATAGGGAAAATGGGCGGGGGGTGATGGAGTATTTTGTATATCATTTCCAGGTGTTTTTGCTGATCATGATGCGAATGAGCGCCATGATCGTCATAGCACCGTTTTATTCCAGCGCTGTCATACCGATGAGGTTGAAAGCGCTTCTTTCGTTTCTTATAGCGCTTGTTATTTTTCCCATAATAGCCTCGCACGGCTATAAGATAACGGGGAATATGGGAATATATTATCTCATGGTTTTACGGGAAGTGGTCATCGGGCTGTATATCGGCTTTCTCGTATCGGTTATGTTCGCGTCTTTTCAGCTCGCCGGGCAGTTGTTTTCGGTGCAGATGGGCTTCGGTATAAACGAAGTGCTGGATCCCCTGGGGCAGGTTTCGGTGCCCCTGATCGGACAGCTTCAGAACCTGATAGGGCTTCTGATTTTTCTTGCTATCGGCGGGCATCACTTTCTTATTGAGGCCCTGTACAGGTCATATGAACTGGCGCCTCTGGTCAGTGCGGACAAGGCTGTGATGGGGCAGCTTTTTAAATATCTCATGTATACCTTCAGCGGGATGTTTATAGTGGCTATAAAAATAGCACTTCCCATCGTAGGCGTACTGTTCCTCATCTCGGTGAGCATGGGTGTGCTGGCCAAGGCGGCTCCGCAGATGAATATCATGATGATGGGATTTCCCTTCAGCATTGTTGTCGCTTTTGGACTATTGATAATAACGGCCCCGCTCGTGGTGCGGATTATGCAGGTATCACTGGAGCGGACCTTTACATTTGTGGTAAAGGTGCTGCATCACTGGCCAGGGTGATCTGTTTTGAAAAACCGGCAGGTATTTCACCTGCTGATTATATGTTAAGGATGAAAGTGTGAGTCAATTTCTCGAAACATATTACGGCTGGAGCCATCCCGATCTGCAGGGCTTTGTTTTCAACCTGCAGCTTTTCGGCGCTGAGGATGAAGGCAGAACCGAAGAGCCTACAGAGAAAAAACTGCGGGAAGCCAGGGACAAGGGGCAGGTGGCCAAAACGCAGGAACTGGCCCAGACTCTCGTTGTCATATTCGGCATTCTGGTTGTTTTTATATTCGGGGCGTGGATTTATGATTCACTGGCGGGTATGACCAGGTATTACCTTTCATCTTTTTCACGGATGGAGATAACGTCGAAGAGTATCCAGCATGATTTCTTTTCCATAGTGTTTGAGATGACGAAGATACTGATGCCCATATTCGGGGTTGTGGTCTTTGCGGCGATTATCGGAAACGTGATACAGGTTGGGTTCCAGGTTTCAACGGATCCGTTAAAATGGGACTGGAGTAAATTAAAATTCGATCCGGCCACGGTCTTGAAAAAGATATTTTTCTCCAAGCAGGTTGCCATGAACCTCTTTAAATCGATTTTTAAGGTTCTGGCCATCGGATTTGTGGCATATCTCATTATCGTTGCCGACTTTGAGGAAATTATGGCAACGCCCGATTTTTCTCTGGCCATGGCACTGAAAATAACTATGCTATCAGGACTTAAAATAATCCTGTGGACATCGGTCCTTCTCCTTCTCCTATCTGTTCCCGATTATTTTTTCCAGAAGCAGGAATTCATTGAATCATTGAAGATGACAAAACAGGAATTAAAAGAGGAATACAAGGAAACGCAGGGGGACCCGTACCTGAAAGCCCGGTTGCGTGAGATGCAGCGTGAGCTGGTCATGAAGAATATGATCCGTGACGTCCCCCGGGCCGATGTCGTTGTAACAAACCCGACACACTTTGCCGTGGCGCTCCAGTACGACAAGGAAACCATGGAGGCCCCCACGCTAATAGCTAAAGGCGCAGACAGTATGGCACTGAAGATCCGGCAGGTGGCCAAGGAAAATAATGTGCCCATCATGGAGAACAGACCGCTTGCACAGCAGATCTACAAGGATGTGGAAGTAGGAGACATAATACCGGGAGAGCTTTTTTACGCCGTATCTTTGGTTTATGCCGAACTGTACAAAAAAAATCAGTATCAGGAAGCGATATGATGCATTCAGGTCCAGGATCGTTGAGGGGAAAGGAGGGTTGTAATGGCTGAAGCTAACAAGACGGCAATGCCGCTGTTTGCCAATTTACAGTGGATGCAGAAAACCGATATACTCATGGGAATCGGCGTCATTTCCGTAGTCATGATGCTCATCATCCCGTTGCCGACCTTCCTGCTCGATTTTCTTCTGGCAGTGAGCGTCATGATAGGCCTGCTGATTCTCATGATCGTTATGTTCATCAGCCGGTCCTTTGACTTTTCAATTTTCCCGGCTTTGCTCCTCATCACGACGGTTTTCCGCCTGGCACTGAACGTATCGTCGACGCGGCTCATACTGCTCAATGGGGCCGCCTTTGATGGGAAGATCATAAGGACATTCGGAGCCTTCGTCGTCGGGGGTAACTATGCCGTAGGTTTTATCATATTCATTATACTTGTGGCGGTTCAGTTTCTGGTAATCACCAAGGGTGCCACAAGGACCGCTGAAGTAGCGGCCCGGTTCACCCTCGATGCCATGCCGGGAAAGCAGATGAGCATAGATTCCGACCTGGCAAACGGCCTTATCAACGAGAGCGAGGCGCGGAAACGTCGTGAGGAGATTCGGAAAGAGGCGGATTTTTACGGCGCCATGGATGGTGCTTCGAAGTTCGTCCAGGGTGATGTGAAGGTCGGTATTATCATAACCGTGATTAATATAATCGGCGGATTCACCGTGGGTATGGTCATGCGGGGAGAGTCCTTTGATGTGGCGTTGAAAACATACACGCTGCTCAGTATCGGTGATGGACTTGTGGCCCAGATCCCTTCACTTCTGATAACCACTGCTACCGGTATAATCGTGACCCGTGCCGTTTCCAATGACAATATGGGCGACCAGATAGCGGACCAGCTCGGTTCTCAGCCCAAAGCCCTCTTCATTACCGCTGCAGCTCTCGGGGGCTCCGTGCTGATACCCGGTTTCCCGAAATTCTCTCTTATATTTCTTGCAGCAGGCCTTGCCGGACTCGGATACCTCCTCACGCAAACCCGAGAAGAGGAAAAAAGTCTGGCCGCGCGGGAAGAAGAAGATGCGGCCAGAAAAGATCATAAACCGGAATCCGTTCTGCCTCTCATCCAGGTCGATCCGCTGGAAGTTGAGATCGGGTATAATCTCATTCCCCTTGTCGATCCCGAGCAGGGCGGAACGCTGCTTGACCGGATAACCAATATCAGGCGCAGGAGCGCCCTCGACATGGGCCTCATCGTGCCTCCCATCAGGATCAGGGATAACATGGAACTGGAGCCTGAGGCCTATTCAATTCTCATCAAGGGCGTCGAGGTGGGCCGCGGGTATCTGCAGGTGGGCAAACTCATGGCTATGGATCCCGGCGATGTTCAGGAAAAGATCCAGGGTGGCGAATTCACGGAGCCCGTATTCGGCCTGAAGGCCATATGGATAGAAACGGAGCAGCGGGATATCGCCGAGAGCAGGGGATATACCGTGGTGGATTGTCCCACTATTACCGCCACGCATCTCACGGAAATCATCAAGAAACACGCCGACGAGATTCTGGGCAGGCAGGAAGTGCAGCAGCTCATCGATAACCTTAAAAATGATTATCCGGCTGTTATCGGAGAAGTCGAAGACAAGAAAATCGGTCTTGGAGATATTCAGAAAGTGCTGCAGAATCTGTTGCGGGAACGTGTATCAATCCGGAATATGCTCTCGATAATGGAGAGCATCGCCACCTACTCGGACCACACGCGCGAGGCGGGTCTCCTGACGGAATATGTACGGTCATCACTGGCACGGCAGATTACCAATGATTATGTGGACCGGGATAATATCCTCAATGTTATCACCGTTGATCCCGAGATCGAATCGGCCATGCGAAGCGCTCTGCATGATGATCCCGTTGAAGGCCGGATCCTAGCGCTCGATCCCGATTCTCACCGGGTGATTGTGCAGGCCCTCCTCGATGCCTTCGGCAGGGCCAGGAACCTGGGGCATACGCCCGTATTCCTTGTTTCACCCCAGGTGCGGAGCGTGACATTTGCGCTTTTAGAAAGGGAAATACCGGCACCGGCAGTACTATCGTACAATGAAATAGCCAGCACGGTCCGTGTTAACGTAATTGTATCGGCCCTGGTTTCATCGGCGGCCTGACGATAAATGACTATAAAGAAAGGAATGGTGCTGTGGATATTGCACGGCAAAACAATAAGAAGCAAGGAGTAGAATGATGAGATACGTAAAAATTCATGCCAGGACCTATAACGAAGCGATGATGAAACTGAAGACAGAGCATGGAGATGATGCAATTCCCATTAGTCACAAATATGTCAAGGAAGGCGGCATTCTTAACTCACGTTTGTTTGCCCGGGAAGTGGTGGAGCTTACTGCCGGCGTTCAGGACAGAAAAACGACGCAGAAACTGAAGCAGGAAAAGAGAAATATCGATTTTACCGTGGGCGATTCCCGTGGCCTCGATACCCTGCTGGCAGCAAAGAGCAGGCCTGTCATGGAAAAGGCCGCCGCTGCGCCCAGGGATACCCACATGGAGTCCATTAACAGGACCATCGATGTGTTGAATGAAAATCTGAATGATCTTCGCACCGGTAATGAACAGAAAAAAGTTGCTCCGGAGCCGGTAAAGGATTATACTGAGAATGCGGAACAAGAAGAGACCAGGGGTGCTGTCGGGGAATCTCTGACGATAAAACGATTTGAAAAGGAATTCCTTGATCTTAAAGATACCCTGAATAAGCTGGTTAACAGTAAGAATTCAGAAACGCCTCACGGTCACACATCGGCACAGGAACATTCCGTTATTAACAAGTATATGGAAGTGCTCAGGAAAAATGATTATGACACTGAACAATGCAATTCCATAATTAAGGAAGTGAAGAATTCTGTCAGCAAAGACGACCTGAAGGACGAATATAAGATCGAAAAGAGCCTGAAGGATCTTTTGAAGAGCAGGATAGTAACCAGCGGGCCCATTAAAATAACCAATAAAAAGAAAATAATAATGTTCGTCGGTCCTACAGGGGTTGGGAAAACAACGACCCTGGCGAAACTGGGAGCCCTTCATTCCCTGAGAGAGGGGAACCGTGTCGTGTTCATAACCATTGACAATTACCGGATAGCGGCGACGGAACAGCTGAAGAAATATGCGGAAATTATGCGTATACCCATATATGCGATAAACGACCAGAAGGAGTTCAGGGCCGTTATTGACAAGGAGAAGGCAGATATTATTTTGGTGGACACATCAGGGAGAAGTCATAGAAATGAACTTAAAATTTCAGAGATCAAGAGCTATGCGGACCTGGTGGACTATGATTTTGAGAAGATACTCTGTGTGAGCGCCAACACGAAAAAAAGCGATCTTCACGATGTATTCAGGGCCTTTGATATAATGAACTTTGACAGTGTAATAATTACTAAAGTTGATGAAACTTCTACTATTGGGAATGTTGTCGATATTGCCGATAAATATAGTAAGCCCATATCATATTTTACCAACGGACAGGAAGTGCCCAATGATATTGAGGTTGCCGATACAGATAAGATTGTCGACATGATTATGGGCGGGGCTAAACTATAAATCGTAAGGAGGTCCAAGTTGGATCAGGCTGCTAATCTCAGGAGATTAGTCCTTGAGAAGGGTACAAACCCTAAAAAAACCAAGACTATTGCCATAACAAGCGGTAAAGGGGGAGTGGGTAAAACAAGTATATCCGTCAGCCTGGCTATCGCGCTCGCCCAGGGAGGATCATCGGTCACTCTGCTTGACGCTGATCTTGGCCTGGCGAATATTAATGTAATTCTGGGTATCATACCAAAATATAACCTGTATCATGTAATCAAGGGCAAGAAAAAGCTGAAGGATATTGTCATTGAAGTACCGGAAGGTATTAAGATAATTGCCGGTGCATCGGGATTTCATCAGTTGGCCAACCTGGAGCCCAAGCAGCGTGCTGATTTTATCGGCGCTCTTGCTGAACTGGATTCAGATGACTACATGATTATTGATACGGGCGCAGGTGTTTCCCAGAACGTTCTCAGTTTTGTTATCGCCGCAGATGAAGTGATCGTAGTGACCACACCGGAACCTACGGCAATAACCGATGCATACGGGATCATCAAGTCCATTGCGGCACAGACTCCCGACAAGGTCATAAAACTTATTGTCAATCGCGTCATGTCGGTATCGGAGGGAAAACGTGTAGCACAGCGTGTGATAAATATTGCCGGTCAGTTTCTCAATATTAAAGTTGAAAATCTTGGATTTGTTTTTGATGATATTTATGTTCCCAAGTCCGTGAGAAATCAGAAACCCTTCATCGTCAGCTATCCCAAGTCAAAGGCATCGGGTTGTGTCACTATAATCGCCGATAGAATAAGCAACAGGGAAAAAATTGAAGGGAAAGGAACAGGCTTGGCATCATTTTTCAAGAATCTGATTACTATCACCGGTAGTGAGGGTGAAGAATAGAGCCTGATGAATAAAATAATCAGGGTAACAATATGAATAACGGTAATTCTCATATAGTGCGGGGAAGTCTAATCCGCATAGAGGTTTAAAAA
Organism: Spirochaetae bacterium HGW-Spirochaetae-1; assembly: GCA_002839375.1. Classification (NCBI taxonomy): domain Bacteria; kingdom Pseudomonadati; phylum Spirochaetota; species Spirochaetae bacterium HGW-Spirochaetae-1. The sequence goes on from PGXY01000011.1 coordinate 323,638, forward strand.
GAGCTTGATTTGTAGATTTGTAGTTGATATATAGTAGTCTGTTGTATTTGATTCCTGTTCTGTCGTTTTAATGAAAAAAGAGCGCATCATGAATGTTCGAGATATACAGATAGAATATAAAATCAGCATGATATTCGCGTCAACTGCGCTACTGTTATCCCTGTTTTCCGGAATAATTGCCGGAATCGATAACACAGTGGTAGTAGTACGGGCAGTCTTATCGGCGGTAACATTTGCCGGTCTGGGCTTTGCAGTTATGTATGTTTTCAAAAAGTTTGTTCCGGAATTTGGTGAAATATTCAGGGGTTTTGGTTCCCGTGAAGAACAGGATTCCATTGACGTAGAAACCCCGGAATCTCAAAATGATACCTATGACGGTGATGCTACAGGTGGAGGAGCCGGCGCTGCGGCATATGCCGGCAGCGAAGGTTTTTCCGAATTCAATGAGGGTGATTTTCCCCATTTGAAAAGCAGCACGGGTGGAACCGGTCTGGAGGATTCGTTGAATGCACAAGGAGGCGGAGATGAATTTGCCGGGGGTAAAATCAATCCGTCAAAGGGGAAAATGGGAAAACATATAATTGCCAATGAGAGCTTATCCAAATATGAACCAAAGATATTGGCTGAAGCAGTACGAACCATGATGCGTAAGGGCGAGGAATAAAAAATCCGGGAAAGGGATCATGAATAATAAAAAGTTTCAAGAACTAGATGCAATAGGCGAAGAAAAACTCTGGGATAAATTCATCAAGTCCCAGGATCAGATGATCCGGGATTATTTTGTGGTCAAATATGCCCCTCTTGTTAAATATGTGGCAGGGAAAGTTTCCATGGGAATGCCCCAGAACATCGAATTTGACGACCTGGTATCCTATGGTGTTTTCGGTCTTATCGATGCAATCGGAAAGTTTGATCCGGCCCGGGGAATAAAATTCAAGACCTATGCCATGACGAGGATCAGGGGGGCCATCTTCGATGAGTTACGGTCCATCGACTGGATTCCCCGTTCCATACGGCAGAAGGCCAAACAGATCGAACAGGTAATATCAGAACTGGAAAATAAACTTGGCCGCACCGTTGAGGACGACGAGATTGCCAAGGAAATGGGCATTTCCAATGACGAGTTTCAGTCTCTTCTCAATAAGCTGAGTGGAACGTCCATGCTTTCTCTTAACGATATTTGGTACCTGGGCGATGATAATGACGAACTTTCAATCCTCGAGACTCTCGAGGCGCCTGAAAGCATGAATCCCGATATTCTCATTGAAAAAGAGGAAATACGTGATTATATTATTGATGCAATCAAAAAATTGCCGGACAAGGAAAAGAAGGTTATCGTCCTGTACTATTATGAGGATCTTACCTTGAAGGAAATAGGGGAAGTGCTCGAGGTAACGGAAAGCAGGGTTTCCCAGTTGCACACCAAGGCGATTATGAGATTACGGGGACGATTGGGGAGAATCAAGTCCAATATTGTTGGTTGATATGTCAAAATTAAAAGACCTGTTCATGGATATTGCAGATTCCGATGATTTCAGTGGCGATAATGCCGTTGAGGTTTATGCGGATTCAGTGAAGCAGGCGCTTGAACTGGCTTCGAAGGAGTTGAAAGTCGACATCTCGATGCTGGATTATGAAATTATTGAAAAAGGCGCTGCAGGATTGTTCGGATTTGGGCGCCAGCCCTACCGGATTCTTGTGCGGCCCCTGGAAGTTGCCGCAGAGCACTCTGACCTGGAAGAAATTGAAAAGAAACTAGCCGCCCATATCCCCGGAATTGTGCTTGAAGAGAAAAAGGATGTCGACGCTTCATTCAAGATTCGCGTTACAAAAAGTGGTATCTGGCTTACCGTCATTCCTCCAAAAGGGAAAGGAGTCGATATCGATGTCAACCAGATAAACAACAAGCTCTATTCCATGCGGATCAGTAATGCCGATATTTCCCTCATCGAAAAGGCGGTAAAAAAACAATCGGGTAAACCGCAAAGGCTGGGAGATTGGACGCCCAATCCCAATTATGACGGGAATATGACAGTGAATATAACCGACGATGAAATGAAAGCCTTTGTCCATTTCACGCCTCCCCGTTTTTGTGGCCGGCACATGGAGTACAATGAGGTTATCGACGCCTTGAAAGGGGCCGGTGTCGTTACGGGAATAAGAGAAGAAGTGATAAAGGAATATCTGGAAAACATGGATTACACCCACCCCCTTGCCGCGGCTGAAGGTCAACGGATGAGGAATGGACGTGATGCCTATATCGATTACAAAGTCCGTGTAGATAAAACCAGCGTAAGTTTCGAAGAGGATGAAAGCGGGAAGGTCGATTTTCGCAACCTGGAACTCCTGGAAAATGTCGTTGTTGGCCAGGTGCTGGCTGTCAAGGTTCCGGCGGAAGAGGGTGTGCCGGGCCGGACTGTTACCAATAGAATTCTACCTGCAAAATCGGGCAAGGATGTCCAGATTCAGTACGGTAAGGGGACCATCCTGTCTGAAGATGGTCGGGAGCTGACCGCTGAAATAAACGGTCAGGTTGTTTTTAAAAGAATGAAGATCAGTGTCGAGCCCGTGTATGTGGTCAACGGGGATGTCTCTCTCGAAACAGGGAATATTGTTTTTCTGGGATCGGTCATTATTTCGGGAAGCGTACAGGATAATTTTGTCGTCAAGGCTGCCGGTAATATTGAGGTAAAGGGGACTGTTCAGAAGGCCTTCCTTGAGGCAGAAGGTGACATCATCGTTCACCAGGGTATCTCGGGTCGTGAGGATTCACGGATCGAAACAACCGGAGGATCGATTTTCGCTAAATTCATACAGAACGCCAATATTGTTTCTGAGAATGATGTTCTTGTCCCCGAGGGTATCCTTCATTCCAATGTAGATGCCGGTGGACGCATTTACTGCAATGGCCGGCGTGCCCGGATTGTAGGTGGCCTGATCAGGGCTGGTGACGAGGTGAATGCGCGATTTCTGGGAGCCGATGTGGCTACTAAAACCGAAATACGTGTCGGCATCAATCCCAAGGTGCTGCAGCAGATGAGCGAGTTGGAGACAATAAAGGTGAAAATCTCCGGTGAACTTGAAGGATTGCAGAAAAACCTTACAACACTGACCAACCAGAAGAGGACATCAAAACTTTCTGAGGAAAAGGAAAAAATGTTCCAGGAATTAACGGCCAGGAACCAGAAACTCACCAGTCGGACAGAAGAAGTCAACCTGGAGCTTGAGGAACTGAATGCCTATGTAGGCATGCTGGAGCACAGGGGGAAAATTTGTGCTGAGAAGACAGTATATCCCGGTGTTGACATTTATATTAAAGATCAGAAATTTCTCGTGAAGGATCAATATAACTATATTAAATTTACCCTTGAAGGGGATGAAATCAGGCTCTCTGAATATGAGCCGCCTCAGATAATTGAAGGACAGCAGAGGATTGCTACGCTGATTCAGCGTAAGAGATAGCAGGAGAGGAATTTGGCATGTCAATTAAACCAATCGATCTTCAAACCAACATCGGACAGATGCATGAAGTGGGGAGAGGAGAACATGCCAGATCCGGCGCCGGAGTAGAGCAGCAATTGATTCTCGACAAGGAAGCAGCTCAAAAATCGGCATTAAAAAATACCAGGCTTGATGAATCGAATAAAGGTGAGAAGACGGAAGTACGAGATACTCTTGCCAACGATAAGGAAAATAAAGAAGAGCAGGCCCGGAAAGAAAAAGAAAAGAACGATCAGCACGGGGATGGAACAACGAAGACACGCTCCAAAGATGACCGAATGGGTAAGATTATTGATGTATTGAAATAGGGTGGTTGAATTTTGTGATTGCAGATATTAAAAAAAATCAAAACAAAGTAGCTTCTAAGGAGACATAATGCAACTGTTTATACTTATAGTAATCAACATCTTCATGGGAGCCCTTCTTTATCTTGTCATCAGCCTCAAACTGGAAAAATCAGCTTCGGAGTTTCGCGAAAAGAAGCTTCGCAAAGAGATGGACGACATCATAAAGGAATTCAATGCCGCAGCCGAGCGCAATATTTCCATTCTTGAAAACAGAATCAGTCTCATGAAAAGGGTAATGGAGCGAAGCGGGGATATGAACAGCCTTGATATTACCATCGGGAATGATAGCGATGGTGACAGAGAAAATGAGGAAGCATCATTTTCTTATCCGGGGAATAAGAACAGCCTGAAAACTCTTGACAATAAACAGGAGGAACCGTCGTCTTTACTGCAAAAAAAGGAAATGCCGCAATCTGCATACGGAGCCATTGATCTAAAAAAAAGCTTGCTTAAATTATTTAGAAATGTTATAGATATGATATATGATAAAAAAAATAAACTTCTTGATCGCTTTGTAAAGGGAAGTGATAACGACGGTAAATCAGACCGGACACTCCACCGCAGGAAAGCAACGGGAGTGGCAGATAGGGATATAAATCATTCCGATACTCTTATTGAAAAAGATTTTACTACGATGCAGGAATCTCTTTCACGCAAAGGCAAATTGATTGATACTGTAGATGTTGGTGGTACTCCTGATGCAATCATGGCGTGCGATGGTGAAGAGGCTGATGCAGAACTGAATGAAGAGGAAGTTCTTCGTCTTTTCTCTGAAACAAAGGACAGGTACGGTCTTATTGACGAACTCTTTGACAAGGGTTATTCAATGGAGAAAATTTCACTTCTATCGGGAATGCCCGTGGGTGAAATAAAACTGGTGTTGAATCTGAGAAAAACATTATAGCCTGTTGCAATGCTTTACGGAAACTGGCCATTTAAAGATTGTATAATGATTAATGAAGAGACGGGGTAAAGCTCTGGTAATGGAATTAAATATAAAAAGACTGACTGAAGAAGAGTTTAAGAAGTTCGCTAAACTTATTCATGATGAAAGCGGAATTTTTCTTAAGGATTCGAAGATTACCCTGCTTTCAAACAGATTGAGGAAAAGGCTTCAGGCTCTCAACTTTATGGAGTTTGCCGCCTATTATGATTATCTCCAGCGACTTTCCGGTGATGAAAAAAAACGGGAATATGAAATGCTGCTGGATGTTGTATCCACTAATGAGACGTATTTTTTCAGAAATGAAAGGCATTTTGATGCATTAATACAGACAAGCATTCCGGAACTGGCCAAAGTAAAAACAAACAAGAAATTGAGGATCTGGAGCGCAGCCTGTTCAACGGGCGAGGAGCCCTATACACTTGCTATCTGTGTTCTTGAGTGCATGAAATATTTGCAGGGATGGCAAATAGAAATTATTGCCACCGATATCGCTCTGTCCGTACTTGAATTTGCCAGGATCGGAGAGTATTCGGGTAGAAGAATTGAAAAGGTGCCACCTGAATATTTGAACAAGTATTTTATACCGAAAAAATCGGAGCCGGGAGTCTATACAGTAAAGGATGAATTAAAAAAACTGGTTAAATTCAGCTATCTTAATTTTTTTAAAAATCCTTTTCCATCCGATCTGGACATTATTTTCTGCAGGAATGTCATGATATATTTTGACAAGGAACATCAACAGAAGCTGGTGGGTGATTTTTTTAAGGTGATAAATAATCCAGGATTTTTGTTCATTGGCCATTCTGAAACGCTTCATTCTATTTCCGAAGATTTTGTCTATAGAAAAATTCTTGAAGCACCAGTGTATGTACCGAAGCCAAGGAGATAACGGTGAATTTTACTCTTATTAATGTGGGCATAGCGGATCTGAAGGTGGCCTCGGGGAGTGATATCCTGCGGACGATCCTGGGTTCATGCGTGGGCATATGCCTCTATGATGCGGAAGCGAAAGTGGGCGGCCTTTCACATATCATGCTGCCCGTGATGAAATCAAAGACGTCCTCGGAAAAGAAGTACGCCGATACGGCCATTCCCCTTCTTCTCGAGGAAATGAAAAAAATCGGAGCGAGGAAGGATAAGCTCATCGCTAAAATAATCGGCGGTGCCACCATGTTTAATCTCTCGGAAAACAGCATGATGGCCGAAATCGGCAGAAACAATATCATCAAGGTGAAGGAAATACTGGATGAAATGAAGATAAGGATTATTGCTGAAGATACAGGCGGTGACTATGGGCGGACCATTGATTTTTATATGGAGAATGGAGAGATCAAGGTTAAATCTCTTGGCAAGGAAGATAGAATATTATAGGTTGTTTTTATGGAAAGTATGACAGGCTACGCCTTTATTGAGAAGAGTTCCGATCAGTTTTCCTTCTCGGTTGAAATAAAATCTCTGAATTCTAAATATCTCGAAACATATGCTAATATTCCACGGATATTGAGAAATGAAGAGAATGATTTAATAAGCATTCTGAAGGAACGTTTTTCCCGTGGCAAGATAGAACTGAGTATTGAAATCTATGACTGGACCGATACGCGTCCCGTTTCATTGAATGCATCCCTTATAAAGAAATACTATCAAGAACTGCAGGCCATTCACAGTAGCCTGCATATTAAAGAACCTCTTCGATTTGAATCTATATTGTCTCTTGAAGGAGTGTTGAACCGGGAACGCTCGATTGTGTCAAAAAAATCGCGCAAGGACATATATACTGCTCTGGAGTATGTCGTAAAGAAAACCATTGAAATGCGGAAGAAAGAGGGGATGGCCACTAAGAAAGACATTATCAATTCCCTTGAAGTGATATTGGAAAATGCTGAAACGATCAAGAATATAGCCCGTAATTTTGTCACTGAAAAGCAACAGCTTTTACAGAAAAGGATAAACGCATTGGCCGGCGGCGCCGTGGATGACCAGAGGCTCATGTCGGAGATTGCCATCCTCGCCGACAAGCTGGACATCAATGAAGAAACGGTTAGACTCAACGACCACCTTCAGAAATATAAAACAGTGATGAAGGATAAAGGGCAAATCGGAAAAAAACTCGATTTCATTGCCCAGGAGATGTTCAGGGAAATTAATACAATATCCTCGAAATCAAATAATTCCGAGATATCGCATCTTGCCGTGGAAGTTAAAAATCACATCGATAAAATACGGGAACAATGCCGAAATGTGGTGTAAACAGATATGAAAACGACTCTTATAAATATCGGATTTGGCAATGCCGTTGTGGCGGAAAGAGTAGTGGCTGTAATTACTCCCGCATCGGCATCGGGCAAAAGGCTGCGCGATGAGGCGAAGGGCAATAATATCCTCATAGACGCCACTCATGGCCGAAAAACACGTGCCATTATCATAATGGATAGTAACCATGTTATTCTTTCGGCTATGCAACCGGAAACAATAGCTAACAGGCTCATGAGCAATGCAACGGAGTAATATCTCTCTCGTTGTTTCAGCCCCCTCAGGCGCCGGGAAAACAACCATTATACAACGACTTTTACTGGACTACGATATTCTCAGGTTCTCCGTATCAACTACAACGAGGCCGCAGCGGAGCGGAGAAATACCCGGGGAAAGCTATTATTTTGTATCAAAGGGTGATTTCAGGAATATGATCGACAAGGATGAATTTCTTGAATGGGCCGAGGTACACGATAACTACTATGGAACTTCTAAAAAAGAGATTGACAGAATACAGGCCAGGGGAAAAATCCCTATATTTGACGTCGATGTACAGGGCGCAAAAAACCTGAAAAAAAAGCTGGCTAATGGCATTTATATTTTTATAGTTCCACCTTCTCTCAAGATACTGGAGGAACGGCTGAAAAATCGGAAAACAGATACTGAAAATCAGATTGCCGTACGTCTGAAAAACGCTGTTGCCGAGCTGAAAGAATTTGCGTTGTTTGACTATATCATTATTAATGATAGACTGGATTTCGCCATTGATCAATTTAAGGCGATTATGACAGCTGAATTATGCCGAAAAGACCGGAATACGGCCGCTATTGAAAAAATTTTGGAGGTTTACAAGTGATTATACCCATGGATAAATTGATAATGTACAATTGCAACAAGTACATTTTTACGAAAGCTACAATGAAGTATGTTGATAAAATAGCCAATATAAAAAATTATCCGGAAGAAAACCTGAACTGGAAGGTTGTCCCCAATATCTTAAAGCTCACGCTTGAAGAAGAATTGAAGTTCGAATATCAGTTGCCTCATGAGCTTGCCGCCCTTGAGGCCAGTAATCCCGATGAGACCAGTGAGGAATAAATAGATATTCGTTCTATAGTGATAGCAGGGCCCACGGGCGTGGGCAAGACTGAGCTTTCATTGTTGTTGGCAGAGGATATTTTTGAAATAATATCTTTTGATTCGGTACAGATATATAAATATCTTGATATTGGTAGCGGTAAACCCGACAAGGTTCAGAGACAGAAAGTCCGGCATCACCTTATAGACATTGTTGAGCCGGATTCTGATTTCAGTGCCGGTGATTTCGTAAGATTTGCCGGTGAAAGCCTGGCGGAAATTGAGAAAAGTGGAAAAGAGTCTCTCTTCGTAGGCGGGACGGGTTTGTACATTGATTCTATTTTCGGTGGTTTATCACAAATTCCACCCGTTGAGAATCAAATACGGGAAGAGATAATACGAGAGATAGAAATAAAGGGACTGGATTTTCTTCATGGAGAACTCATGAAGATTGACAGGCATTTCGGTGAAAAAGTCCATCCCAATGATCGGCAGAGAATTATACGTGGTTTGGAAGTTTTCCGCGGTACGGGAAAGCCACTGAGCAGTTATTATGCTGTGGAAGATAATACGACCGGTCAGGATATTCTATATGTAGGTCTGTATGAAGAACGTGAAGCCCTGGTGGAGAGAACGGCTCGCAGGGTTGACCGGATGATGGAAGAGGGTTTTCTCGAAGAAGTCAGGTCCTTGCGGGAACGTGGTTTTGGCCCTGAACTGAAATCCATGCGCACCATCGGCTACCTGGAGCTCAACCGCTATCTCGATGGATTGACGGGATTATCGGAAGCAATCGAGAGTATAAAAATAGAGACCAGGCGTTACGCAAAAAGGCAGATGACCTGGTTCAGAAAAAATAAAAAAATAAACTGGTTTCACCGGCTGGAAACGGACAGAATACAAAAACTTGTCGGAGACTGGTTGAAAAAACAAAAAAATAAATACAGAGGTATGTGATACATGGCAAAGCAAATCAGTAATTTACAGGATGTATTCCTCAATAATACCAGGAAGGACAGGTGTGAAATTACTGTATACTTGGTTAATGGTGTGCCCATCAAGGGGCGTGTATTGAGTTTTGATAATTTTACAATACTCATGGAAGTAGACAAGAAGCAGAACCTGATTTACAAACACGCTGTTTCTACTCTCGTTCCTGCGAAACCAATGCCTTATCGCGATGAAAAAGAGGAAGAGCAGGGAGCCTGATGTATTAGTGTAAACTGAATGGTGATGATGAAAAGTTTTTTTATAAAAGTAATATTCATTCTCCTTATTGCTGCAGGTGGTTATATTTTCATAACATCATACCGGCCTGTTCCTGAGGGAATGATATCAGTGGTGTACGGAAATCAAGACGATGCTCCGGTGATCGTGGTTTCGGCAGGATCGCGTTTCGTGATTCAAGGTGTAGCCCCCTGGCTTTATCATATAGAAACGATCGCACTCGACAAAAGGGACAGCTTTGATGTGAAAATGACCATTCCTTCCCTGGTGGGATTAAAGGATGAATATTATGGCATCAGCATTCCCGTTTCCGTGGAATACAGTATTGAGTGGGATAAGGTTAGCGACTATACTCTTTTTAGAAATAATTCTTTAAAAATAAGCAATATAATATTTGAAGATACGGTTCGTTTTTTTAGCAATCAGCTTCAGCCCTATCTGCTTCCTTTTTATCGGGGACCGGCATTGGAATTTAGGAAAGAAGAAATAAAAGCAGCTGTTAGAAACGGGTTAACAGACAAACTGGCCGGGCAGGGAATTACTCTGAAAAGAATTGATATTTATGAAAACTGGACATATCCTGATAACGAAAGATATAGAGAAGGTCTTCAGTATCTGGCTGAATTACGCCGTATTGAAATCGAGAATGCAAAATCTCTTTCTCTTCTGAAAAATCGGCTTGAAGGCGAAAAAATTCAGGAGGAGGCCCTGTATAAAAAATACAGGGAGATGTCGCGGATTATAAAGCAGAATCCTGATATTCTGAAATATATTTATATTGACAAATTGACCGATGATTTGAAAGTGATAGTTTCATCAGACAAATCTATGGTACCTCTTTTCCTTGAAGAGGGAAAAAATAAAGGATCCGTATCTGAGAAGGGTGAAATTAACAATCTCAGATGAGAAAAATGAATTAAAAGGAGTTTTCTATGCCTTGTGGTAGAAAGAAAAAAAGGAAAAAAATTGCCAATCATAAGAGAAAAAAGAGAAGAAGGCAGAACAGGCACAAAAAGAAAGTCTAAGTGGCAGAGTAGGGAGAGATTGGTCATGAATTTTTGCCAATCTCTTTTATTTTAAGGGGTAAAACCGTTCCAGCCATGAGGAAAACGACCACCAAAACCAAAAATCAACAGGTTGAGACATCACAGTTTCACTGGAAAAGACGTCCCTCGGAGATTCGCGGTTACCAACGAACACTATATATAACTGCGGAGAACGGAGATTATATTCGCATCGACTACAATCTCCGTGAAAAGAGAATCCGCCTGTATGTTGAAGTGCAGAACGAGGGCGGCAGTCCGTATTATAGTGTGATAAAAAACGGTAAAATTACCGCAGAACGCAGTGTCCTCAGCGGTCGTACCTATGGATTTTCTGAAAAATTTTCTGAAAGGGCAGAAATATTTTCGAGTATACCGAATAATGATATAATACGTCTCATTAATTATAACTATGGTATCTCTTTTGCAAAGAAAAGATTTTCCGGCAAGGGCGCCGTCGATAAGCAGCGCCGTCTCGAAGAGACGCGTAAGCGTTACTTTGTAGAGGATAAAAACCCATACGACGATCAGTATGCCGGTGCAGAGCAGTATATCCCCAAAATAGGTTTAATAGATATCCTTGATTTTCTTGTGGGACTTGCCATTTCAGCCGGTATATTCTATTATCTGCAATTTGATTTTATCGCCATGGGCGTGATTGCGGCCTTTTTTGGTGTGTCCATCGGGATGGTGGATATGTTTATCAGGGAAAGGTCACCCATGGTTTTTAAGGTGATTTTTTTCGTAGTGACAGGCATCGCCTCATATATCTACGGCTATTACATTTCATAAATTCCCACAGTACCCATAAAAATGTCTGAATATCCAAATTAATGCTTGAAAAGTTATTTTATTCAATTAGGATATTGTTCACGGATGGCGATCCGCGGCTGAATCAGCCCTTAGTGCCGTTAGAAGTAGGGGAAGCCGGGGAATAAATTATCCTTAAGAGATAAAAATAAATAACAGGTACAAGCAGGAAACAGCTCATGATCGATTCTAAGGGCGATGTAGTTACCTCTCAGCAGGTAGTATGTTTTAAAATTGGAAACGAAGAATATGGCGTTGATATTCTTCTCGTTCAGGAAATTCTCAAGCTTCCCACTATCACAAAGCTGCCAAAGTCAGTTCCCTATATCATGGGAGTAATCGATCTCAGGGGGAAGGTCATACCAATAGTTGATCTGAGTAAAAAATTTAAAATTGACCAGAAAAGAGAGAAGCAGAGCAATCGCGCTATTGTTGTGGATATCAGCGGAAAACAGGTGGGACTGGCTATTGATTCTGTCAGCCACGTCATTAAAATAAATTCCAATGATATCGAACCGCCTCCTCCCGTTGTGAAGGGAATTTCCGGCCGTTATATCGTGGGTATCGCTAAACTTGAAACGGGTTTTGTCGTTATCCTTGATATTAACCAGATATTCACCTCGGAAGAAGTTACAAGCCTCTAGTATTGGAATGTCTCCGTCATTTATTGATGTATTTCAGAAGGCGGCTATAAGAATCGTTTCAATCTCGTCAAGGTTCAGCGGTCGTGGTGTATTCTTGAGGAATGGATATTTCATGGCTGTTTCCGCGATATTCTTGAACTCTGATTTCATCACCTCAAAATGAGACAACCGCTGGGGAATGTCTATGTCGGTTTCCAGTTTTCGAATTGCCTCAACGGCCTTGATGGCTGCCTCAATAACGGTAATATCCCGCACATCCTCTCCCATGACTTTTGACATCTGAACATATTTGCCTGGAGCGGAAGTAAGGTTAAATTCCATAATGTGAGGGAGGATAATCCCCATGGCGCTTTCAAGGTCGAGGGCTGTTTTTGATGCCAGGGCAAGGGACGTTGCCAAAGTAACTGAAAGAAAGGCTACAGAAAAGGCTATGCCGGACATTACCGATGCCGTCGAAAGGTAGAGCCGGGGTCCGGGATTCTGAGGTTCTTTAAAAGTAATGGGAAGATTCCGGAATATCATATCAATTGATTTCAGGGCAAAGGTGTTTATAATGTCGTTATTTGCCCGGGAAATGACAGATTCTGTTGCTATGGCCAGTGAGGCAACGGTATTTTTCATGATGCAGCTCTCTTCTACAAGCAGCGACAGGGATGGATCGACTATTGTCGCTTTAGGAAAAAGAATTTCATTATGATATACCTTTTTGACGCCTTCATGTATATCGTCGAGGAATAATAAAGGTGCAATCTCAAAACCGAAAACGGGGAATGCCGGCATGGTTATCATTGCAACGGGATTTTCGCTGATTTCCGGTTCGGAAAAAAGACTGTCGCAGAAAAGAAAATTGTTTATTAATAGAGAGATGGCCTTGGCGGAGTTCAGTGCTTCAATGCCTCCAAAACCGATTATCATGTTGCAATTTGTTTTCTTTGCGAATGACACGGCGGTGTCAATATCTTCCGTGTTGGGATATTCGGGTAATTCATCATAAATGATGCAGCCGATTCCTGCCCGCTTCAGATTACTTGCCACGGCCAGGGCTTTTTCGTGAAAAATTTCAATGTCGTTGGAAGTCATTATGAGGATTGCGCGGGAACCATATTGTTTAAGAATTTCAGCAATATTGTTGATAATATCCTGACGGATAAATATTTCAGTGGGTAGGTTAAAATCGGGTGTAACTGAACTTTTCAATCTAATCCTGCCATAAAAAAAGCGGACATATTTGTCGTATCTCCGCTTTATTATTCTTACAATTCAAGTGTAAAGTCAGTGCTGAAGAAATTGATTACGGCCTCAACAGGAAGTTGGCAATTTTACTAGCCACCATTTCAAGAACCTTGTTATCGTTGAAATCATAGGAGCCATTTTTTATCTGCTCTTTGATTGCATTGACTCGGTCGGCCCTGATATCTGGCGTCTCGTGAACAATCTGCATTTGTTTTGATATTTCAGCGGCTTTTTTGCCTTCTGATGATATCTGGACAGAGTCATTTTTCTTGGTCTCTTTTGTGCCCGCCGCAGGCTTGGTCTTTTTCGGCTCTATAATGTTGTTTATGTTGCTTATTTTATCAATTGCCATTTTAATAACCCTTTTATAATCTACTTACTATATCGGAATATTTTGTCAATTCTTTAATGATTTATTAAATATCTAAAATAAATATATGCAATTTTAAAGTAAAATCAAGCTAATTATTAAATACAGCAACGGTAAATTCACCCTTCTCTTTGACGGAATCGAGACCTGCGTCTTCACCGGTCAGGGTGCCGGAAATAAATTCCTCGTACACCTTGGTCATTTCGCGGCCGATGAGAACTTCTTTACCGGGAAAGACCTGGTAAAGCGCAGGGAGAAGTTTTTTGATTCTATAGGGTGACTCGTAGATAATAATGATGCCCGGGAATTCCCTTAATTTTTCCAGTTCATGGATTCGCTTTCCTGGTTTTTTGCTGAGAAATCCACCAAAGATGATGTTTTTTTCAGGAAAGCCGGCTACGGATATAATGGTCGCCAGGGCTGAAGGGCCGGGTAGGGGAATTATGGCAATACCATATTCCCGTGCTTTTCTCACCAGCATACTGCCTGGATCGGAAAGTGCCGGCGTGCCTGAATCGGTCAGGTAGGCGATATTGTTTCCTTTTTTCAGTTCAGAGCATACTTCTTCTATGCGAGCCGGTGAAGAGTGGGCATGGAGTGATCTGAGGGGGATATGTATGTCGTAGGCCATGAGCAGTTTTTTGCTCTGCCGCGTATCCTCACAGTAAATTATATTGATGGATTCTTTAAGTATTTTCAGGGCGCGCAGGGTAATATCTTCAATATTGCCTATGGGTGTCCCAATTATATAGAGTGTTCCTTCTGCCATGGTATCTCCGGTCGGCAGTGCTGTGACTTTCAGGGGGTCAGAGCATCTGTCACTATTTTATCGATATAATATGTACGTGGGTTAAATATTAATCCAGCAGTTTCCTGAAAAATTCCGGTAAATGGTATTATTTTAGCCGTTAGATTCATGTGCAGTGTGTCTTGAAGATTTTTATTTGACAGTGTGAACAATACAGAGCATGTGTACAGGATGAAATTTACAGTAATGCACAATGATTATACTTCCGCGGCCCGGACCGGTGAAATCACCACGTCACGCGGTTGTATCCGGACGCCTGTCTTTATGCCTGTGGCAACCAGGGGGGCCATACGGGCCCTGACAAACAGGGATATCGAGGAAATAGGGTTTGATATTATTCTATCCAATACGTATCATCTGTACATCCGGCCGGGGACACAGGTTCTGGAAGAAGCAGGCGGACTTCATGCCTTTATGAATTACAAAAATCCCATCCTCACAGATTCGGGAGGTTTCCAGGTCTTTTCACTTTCCGATCTTTGTAAAGTGTACGATCACGGCGTCGAATTTCGTTCACATCTTGACGGTTCGAAACATCTTTTTACACCGGAGAAGGTGCTGGACATACAGGGTGTCATAGGGTCTGATATCATGATGGTACTGGATCAGTGCACTGAATATCCCATTGAGAAAAAGGATGCCAGGGCCGCTCTTATCCGCACCGTCGATTGGGCGGGTAAATCATTCCGATACTGGAAGGAGCATTTTAATCCGGAAAAGCAAAGCCTGTTCGCCATCGTGCAGGGCAGTGTATTCGGCGATCTGCGCAGGGAATGTGTCGAGAGGCTGACGGAGATGGATTTTCCCGGCTTTGCCATCGGTGGACTCTCCGTGGGAGAACCGAAAGAACTCTACCAGGAGATCACCGGGTTCACCATGCAATACATGCCCGTTGAAAAACCGCGCTATATGATGGGCGTGGGGAGCCCTCTTGAAATTATATTCGCCATAAAGAATGGTGTTGATATGTTTGATTGTGTCATGCCCACACGCATAGCCCGTAACGGCACGCTGTACACATCGCAGGGAAGAATCAACATCAAGGCTGCGCGTTTTGAAAAGGAATACGGGCCCCTGGACCCGAATTGTTCCTGCTATGTCTGCAGAAATTTTTCCCGGGCTTACCTCAGGCATATTTTCAGGGCAGGAGAGATAGCCTCGCTTATCTACAACACCTACCATAATCTTTTTTTTATGAAAACTTTCATGGAAGAGATACGGCAAAGCATTGCTGCCGACACTTTTTTAGATACCGAAAAAAAGTGGACGGGTATATTTGGATAATTCAACTGAACGAGCAATATAATTTGTATAATTTATCTTGACATCATAATAGCATGGATTTATATTGTGTCGAACATATGTACAGCTATTTTAATCTGTGAAGGAAGGGTCGGGTATGGATATAAACACAAGGTCCAGTGGGGAAGTTGTAGTGCTGGATATTGCAGGTGAAATAGATCTTTATAATGCTCCGGAAATTAAAGATATAATAAACAAGCTTATAGAAGAGAAAAAATATAATGTTATCATCAATCTCGAAAAAGTATCCTACATTGACTCCTCGGGAATCGGAGCATTGATATCCAGCCTTTCAAACCTTAAAAAGTATCAGGGCGGACTTAAGATAATCAATGTATTTGCTTCAGTGAGAAAGGTTTTTGAGTTGACCAAGCTGACATCATTCTTTGAAATTTTTGAAGCCGAAGAGGATGCCATTAATTCCTTTACTTCATAGGTTCGGGCTTCTGATGTCCGTGCCAGTGAAGACAGAAGGCCAGACAGGCCTTTTTTAATTATAAGACGTGCGAGGGAAACCATGCGGAAACGTAATTATTATCTATTGCCATTATTGTCTGTACTTGTTTTTGCCGTTGCCTGCGGCGAACCTATTCCTATTAAAGAAATGGTTGCGGCGAGGAAATCCATCACCAAAGCCCTTTCCGTGAAGGCCGATAAATACGCGCCGGAGGAACTGGAGAAAGCCAAAACAGGACTATTTCAGGCTCATGATCAGATTAAAAAAGAAGACATGGATAAAGCCAAAATATCAGCAGAGGAATCGAACAGGGCCGCCGTAGAAGCCTATGATAAATCCATTCCCCTGCTGGCAAAAGATACTATCGAAGTGAGCGAGCAGAGCATTGCAGAAGCAGTTGAGGCAAACGCAGAGCAGCTCGCCCGTCCGGAGTATGATGAGGCCGTAGCCTCCCTTGAAAATGCCAATAACCTGTATGAAAACAAACAGTTTTATGAATCATATGAAAAAGCTCTTGATGCCGATTCAAAGGCAAAGAATGCCCGCAATGTGGCCCTGGGTAAAAAGGAAGTACTGGGGGATGCTATTGCCGAGGTAAAGATAACCCTCCAGAAGGCTGACGACTACAACGCCGATACTCATGCACCGGAAAATAAGAAACTGGCACAGGAAAACCTGGAGATTGCACAGCAGTCCTTTGACGAACTCAAGCTGAAAAAGGGATTTGCCGCAGTTGAAGTCGCGAAAATAAATGCCGATGAGGCTTATCTGAAAGCTCTGGAAAGAACGGCACATGAAGAGCTGGCCAATGCCGAGACACTGATTGAAAAGGCCTCCCAGTCCGATGGAGCCCTGGTTGCAGTCGATGAACTGTCGGCGGCAAAGGAGTCGCATAAAAACGCCAAGGAAATGCTGGCAGAATCGAGATATAAAGAGTCCATAGATTACTCAAAAGAGGCGGCTCGCTTGTCCGGTATCGTTCTGGTAACGAAAAAAGCCGGCGATACGGGAGATGTAATTGCCAAGAATGATACAATCAACGATACGAACCAGGTCGATAAAGATAAATCAGACGATGATCAGGACTATTTTCTCTATACCGTAGTGTACCGTGAAAGGCTGAAGGACTGCCTTTGGAGGATAGCTGATCGCTATTATAAGGACCCCTGGCAATGGAAAAAAATATACAATGCCAACAGGGATAAAATCAAGGATCCCGATCTCATTTATCCCGGGTGGGTATTAAAAGTGCCTAAACTGGCCAAGTAGATTTCAATAAAATTAGCATATAAAAAAATGGAGGATGGCATATCCTCTATTTTTTTTAGCGGTACTCACAGGGGAATATTTAAATAATCATTTATGCGGACTCCCTTGATAAAATTCTTGTAACCTGATACCATCGGTGTTATAACATATTATATACTGGATTCATACTTTCTTTGCCCTTGTATCGGTTATTTGTGCATGACAATTGAACCGGGAGGACAGGATCTGATATCTGCCGGCATAAAAGAATTCATTCAAGGCGGAAATTTAATTCACAATTTAACTTGACGAGTTACAACGCTGTGATTTTAACTGTTTTTTCAAGAGCATAATAAAAGTGGAATCACTAAATCCATGAAACCAAGTAATAAAAATCCCGACAATTCAATCAATGAAGAAGATCTCGATATTGATACCTTCGTAGAGGAGATTGTCCCCGAGGAAGATGATCTGGAAGATGGCGGTCTCGATGATTCCATTACGGAATCACGCGATAAGACCGAGGTTAAGAACCGGAGCAGCCAGACTTTTAATGATTCATCCATTTCATGGTATCTTGACCAGATAAACAAGATTGAGCTGCTTTCCCGGGAAGATGAAGACAGGCTTGCCCGTGCCGCCAGGGACGGCAGCGAAGATGCTAAAAACAAGCTGATAAAGGCCAATCTCCGGTTTGTGGTTTCCATCGCGAAAAAATACCAGACCAGCGGTATATCACTTCTTGACCTGATCAATGAAGGCAACATGGGGCTCATCAAGGCCGCGGAAAAATTCGACCCGGACCGGGGCTTTCATTTTATTTCATATGCCGTATGGTGGATACGTCAGGCTATTATCCTTGCCATATCTCAAAAGGCCTCGCTCATCAGGTTGCCTCTCAACAGAACCGCCGATATTCAGAAAATAGAGAAGGTTCATAAAAAGCTTGAACACAAGCTGGGACGAGAACCGACTGCGTCGGAAATAGCCGAAGAGCTGGATATGGATGATGATGAAATCAACCATCTCAGAAATATCACCCAGGACTATATATCGCTGGATTCCTCTTATGGAGAATCGGAGGATACCACCATCCTGAGCATGATCGTGGACCAGCGGGTTGATTCACCCGATAAAAAGGTGCTCGATGAATCTCTCAGTGACGCATTGAATGCCATACTGCAAACACTGACGGAATCGGAAAGGCAGATACTTCGGATGCGGTATGGATTAAATGGCTACGAGCCCATGTCATTGCAACAGATCGGAGACAAGTTCAACCTCTCCAAGGAACGCATACGTCAGATTGAGAAAAAGGCCATAAGGCGTTTAAGGCATCCTTCCAGAAGTCAGAAATTAAAAAGTTTTTTACAGGACTGATCTATGCGTTACTTTTTTCTCGGGATGCTCCCTGGAATATTAATTAACTTCTTTATTCTATCACCTTCGGGAGCCGCATCCTTATCCCCCATATTTACCTCGGGCATTAATACAATTGAAACCCTTGAACTGGCACCGGTGTCCGACGCGGGCTCCGGTGTGGAATTTCCTGTAAAAACCAATAACAATTTCTTCATGCTCAATGGGCAAGGGAAGCTTCTTCATAAAACTGATCTCCAGGGCATGCTCACGGGATTCAGCGGCAACGGCCAATACTTCGTCAAATTTGAAAAGACCGGCAAGGAAATAGAATTATTCAACCTGAAGGGAGAGCGTTTCTGGAAACAGAAATCACGGGAATACCCCTATCTTTCCCATAACGGCGCACTGGTGCTTTTAATGAATGGCGATCACAGCGCTATTCGCATTCTTGATTACAATGGAAATGAGATAGGCTCAAAAAAAGTAATAGGGCGCCTGTGCACGATCATAGCGTTTTCATCGCGCGGTGATGTGGGGGGAATCGGATTCCTCGACGGCAGCTATTATATCATACGGGGAAACGGCGATATTATTGCCAGCGGTATTACAGATAACGGTACAATGATAAAGGGACTTGCAATCAGCGATGACGGTTCCTACGCCGGCATTCATTATGGCAGCAGTGAGAAGGACAGCCTGATAGTTCTGAGCCTGGGAGAGAAGGAACAAAAGAAAAGCAGTGTTTATGACCTTCCCGCCGTCCATGTGGTGAAAACGGCAATGTATATGTCTGCACAGGGTCTCCTGGTTTTCCTTGATATGGACAGCCTGCTTATCCTGGGCAGCAATGGTAAATTACGGGAGCGGCTTGCCGTCCCGGCCAAACGCAATGGACAAAGCGATATTCATGGCGGGGATGGATTTTTTACACTCTGCTATACCATGCGTTCGGGAGAGTCCCTGTTCGCCGTCTTTCAGAAAAACGGTACCGTATTGTATAAACGGGTATTTCCCGGGGAATCCTTTCTTTCGTCCTATATTCAGGGAGGGTTTATATTGTTAAGAGGATCGGATAATCTATTTTGTTATAATCTTCGTTTCTGACTTTTTCAATCATATCCGCCAGTATTTCTATCAGCTCTGACCGTTCTCTTTTTTTACTGCCAGCCAGAAGTATGTGCAGCTTTTCCAATGCCTTGTCCTTTGCTGCCAGCTGGTATTCCAGGGGAAGCGTGTGATCACATTGTGCGAGAATTTTAATTATAGCGTAAATTCTGAAGCGGTCCATGCCCCAGTACTTTTGTGAAAGCTGGTCTTCATGACCGCCGTACCGGACCATGAGTTCTTTTTTTATCAGGCCCACCTCTTCATGCGCGGTTATGCGAAGCCATAAATCGTAATCTTCGCAGGCCGGAAGGTTTTCATCGAAGAAACCATAATCGTCAAAAAGTCCATGGTGCATGACTACGGCCGAGGGGCTTATGAGACAGAGGTCAAGTGAGGGAATGAAAATATGGCCATCTTTTTTGAGGTGCTTTGTCCGGGGATTAACACGGCGGCCTTTACGAATCCAGGTTTCTTCGCTCTGATGAATACGAATGGTGGGGTTTGCAACGATAAAGTTTTTATGCTCCTCCAGTTTATGAGGGAGCCACAGGTCATCGGAATCTATAAAGGCAAGATAGGGTGACTGGGCCTGCCGGAGTCCCCGGTTTCTGGCCGCACTGACGCCGCCATTATCCTGCCGGATATAGGTAATGCGCCGGGAAAATTCCTCCTGCAGCCGGGGGGTTGCGTCGGTGGAACCGTCGTCCACCACAACAAGTTCAAAGTCGCGGTATGTCTGGGACAGGACCGATTCAATGGCATTGCGTGTTTTTTCATGCCTGTTAAATGTGGGCAGTATTATCGTAAAATAGGGCATGAACCACAAAAGACGGGAATTGGATTTTTAACAATACTTTTTTAAGACATGAATCGGTCCAGTGGATGTTTAATGCTGGATATTTTTAAATAATTTTGTATATACTGTCAGGATATATCATAGGGAGGCAAAAATGGAAGAGATCGGCATACTGCTGTATGGATACGTTGAAGAGGATGCACGATTAATACATGATACGCTGGAGAAGCTTCTTTCCTGGGACATTGTTCTTATAAGCGCTTCCGGCAGGGAAGATTCCACGGTGGCGCAGGTCCTGGATGGGGATCATGAAAACTGTTTTGAAAACAGGGGCATTAAATTTCTCATGTTTCTCGGATTCGATGATGACCTGATAGAAAAGTCCCTGAAGGGATTTCCCCGCAAGGAACACCTGGCGCGTCCTATTTTCTGTGGTCTGACGGAAAATAATTACAACTGGACGATAGCATTTCTGGCAGAGCATTTGCTTGAAGAGAAACGGTCCTGGTCGGCAGAGGATAAACCCAAGGAGCAATAAATTGAGAAAGAGAAGGGAGACCAGAGCGGTAAGGGTTGGATCGGTGGTAATCGGCGGCGCGGCCCCCATTTCCATCCAGTCAATGACCAGTGTGCCCATTGAGGATGTGCAGGGGACAATCGGCCAGATACGCAGACTCGAGGAACAGGGTGCCGATATCGTGAGGCTCGCATTACGGAACGTTGAGGCCGTTGAATACCTGAGGGAGATTCGCAAATCCGTCAGCATGATGCTGACGGCGGACATTCACTTCAATTACCGTATTGCCCTGGAGGCTATCAAGGCGGGAGTCAACAAAGTGCGGATAAATCCCGGTAACATCGGTGACGAATCGCGCGTCTCCGAGGTAGTCAGGGCCGCAAAGGATCACGGTGTGCCCATAAGAATCGGTGTCAATGCCGGTTCAGTGGACCGGAAGAAATATCCCCATGTGACGCCGGAAAGCCTCGTCGAATCCGCCATGGAACACGTGGAAATACTCGAGAGAAATAATTTTGAGGATATTATCGTATCAATAAAATCTTCCGATGTTTTTCAGACCATTGAGGCGAACAGGATGTTTTCCCTGCGGAGTAATTATCCCCTGCACATAGGTCTTACCGAGGCTGGATACGGTCTTGCCTGCGTTGTGCAGAGTTCCATTGCAATCGGGCATCTGCTGCTGGAAGGGATAGGTGACACCATACGCGTGTCCATGACCGGTGATCCCGTCGAGGAGGTCCTTGTCGCAAAGAGAATCCTGGAGACGGTGGGTGAAAGAAATCCCCTGATCCGGCTGGTTTCCTGTCCAACCTGCGGAAGAACCGACACCGCCCTGGACATACTTCAGCTTGCCAGGGATGTGGAAGAGCGGTGTAATGCCAGTTTCGGCGATATTCTCCGGGGTATGAATAAAACGATCACCGTTGCCGTGATGGGCTGCGAAGTAAATGGTCCCGGAGAAGCGTCTGAGGCTGATTTTGGTCTGGCCGGGGCGCGTGAGGGAAATCTCCTTCTTTTTGCCCGGGGCAGCAAAATACGAAAAGTGTCTCAGGCACAGGCTGTGGATGCTCTTCTTGAGGAGATACGGACATCCCTGAGTATAAACAACTAGCATGAATCCATACGGGCGGGTTGTACTTTATTTAAAAAAGAATTGCACTTTACGTTTTGGGCTACAGTGTGTAGTCTTGTTTAAAATATATTGATGCCGGGTATATATTTTGCTATATTATTTTCACCAATACCGGCTTTTGCCGGTCTGAGTTTTACTGATAGATAATATATGATCTGACCTGTGGTGAAGGCCAGGGACTGCCGCGGGTGTGAATGTATAATAAAAGGGAACCTTTATAAATCATTATATGGATGTTCCCTTGTTGGCACAAACATTGGAAAAACCTTATTTTTAGATGTGCCAATAATAGAGAGAGTAACAGGGGCATACGCCGACTGTTGCAAGAGTGTGTGAGAATTGTATGACAAAAAAAGTCCGATTGAATGTTGATTATATACGGCCCAACTCCACGCTTGTATATCCCCTCTATTCCGATGACGGTGAAAAAATTCTCGCCGAGAGGACGATCCTTTCATTTAGTAAGCTGAATGAAATTAAACAGAAGTACGGTACCTTTGTTTATTATAATGACACGGCGGATAGATCGATAGTGCCGAGCTACAGGGTCAATATCGCCCTGAATAAAGCCAAGGCTATACTGAACGAGGTGCAGTCAACCAACAAGCTCAGTAAAACCACGTTCCGTGAAACCGAAAAGGTTGTTGAGGAAATTGTTACGGACCTTCATGCGTCCCAGATTGAGGCGATCAGTCTGCTCAAGGATCTCAAGTCCTTCGATGATTACCTGTATCATCACGCCGTGAATGTAGGAATTCTCTCCGGGGCCCTGGCCCGTCTCAACGGCTACAGCCTGGATGATGTGAAGAATATTACTCTGGGAGCTTATCTCCTGGACATAGGGCACATGATGCTGGACAAACAGCTCAGCACAAAGGAAGGCCGCTATACCATCTCCGATAAACAGAAAATGAAGCGCCACCCTCAGTTGGGATATGAACTTCTGAAAAGCATACCAGGCATCAGTCCCATTGTGCTCCAGTCGGTTCTTTTCCACCATGAGCGCTTTAACAATCAGGGGTACTTCCAGATGCCTTATGAAAATCTTCCCGAGCCGCCCAAGATAGTGGGAACCTGCGATATGTATGATGCCCTCACCTCAAAACGGCCCTATCGTAACGCTTTTACGCCTTCAGGGGCATTGCGGATCATTCTGAATTCCATTAATATTCATTTCGATTATAATCTGGTGAGCAGTTTTATCAACCAGCTCGGGTCGTTTCTCAACAGTACGCAGTCTTTTTATGCGGCCAATGATGTCTGTGAGTTGAATACAAATGAGCTCGCCCTCATTAAGGCCATCGGTTCCAAGGATCTGCTGAAGCCCCGGGTTCTCATTTTCTGCCGCTTTGAGAAACAACAGGGGAGCCTGGCAGTTCGTTTTTACGATACGCCCCTTGATGTAGACCTTCAGGGAGATGAGAAGCGTTCAATAACAAAAATACTCGATAACAAGCAGCAGGTTGATGCAATCCGGCGGAAACTTCTCGATAAGGGGTTGATATAGGAGGAGCCGGTATTCCGTGCAGTGCATATTCACGGCACCGGTTCCCGATAGTGCGGAAATTGGCCTATGAGGGACGGCGTCTTATAAGCGTTCCAGGATTAAAGGCCCGCCGTCCGCGCCGGGTCTCAAAATGAAGATGCGGACCTGTTGTCCGTCCCGTGTTTCCCGACAAGGCGATTAGATCACCGCATTTGACCTGCTGGCCCACTGCCGCCTTTATCGTTCCCAGGTGTCCGTAATAGCTGCTGTAGCCGTGTTCATGCCTGATTACGACCAGATTGCCGTATCCTCCCTCGTAGCCGGTGAAAACTACCTGCCCGTCGCGGGCGGCATAGACCGGTGAGTTCAGGGGACAGGCGAGATCAATGCCCTGGTGAAATTCATAACGCCGTGAGTCGAAGGGATTGCGCCGTGTTCCGAATCCCGATGTGCGCCTGCCGTTATTGAGCGGGTATATGAATCCAGTGCCGAGAAAGAGGGATCGTTCAAGTTGTGACATCTTCCCGCATGGAATGAAGAGGAATTTGGCTCCCTTCATATCCCCGCCGTTTACGCGGTGAATGTAGTCAAGGCTTATGCGGTTGTTTGTGAGAACTTCAGTCAGTTCCTTTTTCTTTTCCGTCCCGACTATTATGCCGCGCATATTGGGTATGAATATGACGGAGCCGGGTTTAACATCACCGGGCGAGGTGAGATCATTGACGGACATGAGCGTATCGATGTCCAGCGACACCCGAGAAAGAATGGTCCAGAATGATTCATTGTCTTTTACACGGTATCGGTAAAAACGGAGATCGGGCATTTCCTGGGCGGGGCGTTTTCCCTTCACTACAAATATTGACTGCCGCACATCATCGCGCAGGATTTTCAGCGTTTTATTATTGCTGAAGGTGAGGTTTTTCAATTCCTCTATGTCGGCGCCATTTGTTCCAGCCGATCCCCGGAGAGGGGTCATGCAGGCAAAAATAATGCAGATCAGCAGGATGCCATATACGTTTACTTTTCTCATGTTATGTCGCCATTACTGTTATTTTCGACTGTTTCGGGGATATGGTTTAGCGGAAAATACGCATGTTTTACTACAGGCTTTCCGATATAGTAGAATTTTTCAAGTCATTGCATCGCTCAATTGACAGGGTAAAAATCATATTGACAATTAAATTTGCATTAACGTATAGTGTCGCCATACTGTAAGAATTGAAGAGGTTGTTATGGCAATTACAAAGACTGCCGGTGAAATGGCAAACAATGTTATAGGTGAGAATTCATATTTTACCGGCACTTTTATAATAAACGGTTCCCTCAGGATAGACGGCAGATTCGAAGGCAAATATCTCCAGGCCGACCAGCTTTATATCGGGCGGGGCGGAAAAATTAAAACCAATATCAATGCCGTTTCGGTGATTGTTGAGGGATTGATCATTGGCAATATCAACGCTTCGAGCAGAATACTCCTCATGCCTTCGGCAAAAGTCTATGGCGACATCAGGACGCCGGAACTGATCATCCAGAACGGGGTTATCCTGGAAGGGCGATGCACCATAGCAAATGATCTCAGATCTTCGGCCAAGGAAGTTATCGAGGCCGACTATGAAAGAAATAAACTCATCCCCGACTCCTTCCTTGAAAAAAGGAAAAATGCTTAAAGTAGGCATCACCCTCGGCGATCCAGCCGGTATCGGGCCTGAAGTAGCGTTAAAAGCAGTCAAACATCTGGAAAAGGGAACCATTGCTCCGGTCCTCATCGGGAGGGCCCGGGTTCTCTTTGACCTGTATCCTTCCCTGGCAGCGGGACTTCCCGTTGTTGAAGATCCCGGAGCAGTTGCCGATCATAGTCCCTGCATTTTTGATGTACCTTTCGATGCTCCCGTGCCGGTTCCCGGTATCGGTTCCATCCTCACCGGTGCTGAATCAAAAAAATATATTGATACGGCCATAGATCTCTGGCGCGGCAATATCATCGATGCCATTGTCACGGGACCCGTACATAAGGGTTTCATTGAGAAATCAGGCACGCCCTTTACGGGACACACGGAATATATGGCCGGAGCCATCCATGAAGAAAAACCCTACATGATGATGTATTCCCGCGATTACCGTGTATTGCTGGCCACGACCCATATTCCCCTCCGGGAAGTTTATCGCCATGTTGACGTGAAGCGTCTAGTGGAGGTAATCACCATCGGTTATGAGTCCATCCGTTCTATTGACGGGGGAGATGTGGTCCTGGCCGTGACCGGCTTTGATCCCCACTGCGGTGATGACGGAGCCATCGGTGATTTTGACGGTAAAATAACGGCCGAGGCGGTACGGGAGTGCAGGTCACGGGGTATTCCTGTGGAAGGGCCTTTTTCTGCCGACACCCTCTTTATTCCGGAAAACTGGAAAAAATATAACCTGGTGATTGTGCATTACCATGATCAGGGGCTCATCCCCTTTAAGCTCCTGGCCTTTGACAGCGGCGTCAATGTGACATTGGGGCTTTCCCTGGTGAGAACCTCGGTGGATCACGGAACCGCCTTTGATATAGCGGGAAAGGATAAGGCCCAGTTCAGCAGCATGATTGAAGCGATTAAAATCGCCGAAATGCTGGTCCTCAGGCGTTGATTACCGGCCGGGAAAGGTCCTCTCCAGTTCGAGGGCAAGGTTTCTCAGGATTTCTTCTTTATCTTTGCCGGAAGCCTGGATGAAAAACACCTTGCGGACTCTGTTTCCTGAGCGTATTTTTAGAAGAACTTTTATCTCGCCGTTCCGGGTTTCTTCCGTGAACGTATCATTGCCGTCATAATTAAGCCTTTCTATTCCTGAAGAAAAGCGGAACACGGTAATTTCCAGGACATCCCGTTCCGAGGGAGCAATGATATGATGTGGAAGGATTTGACGGACTTCTTCTTCGGTAAGTATGCTGTTACGGTCTTCAATTGCTATGGCGACGTGGTTGAATTGTCTGATATCAGCTGTGCATGAGATAAAGAGAAAAATAACAATGGCGGGGATATGTTTGTGCAGGTTTTCTTTCATAAATTCTTTTATTCCTGATACAGGACTGATGAGTCATATTTAGTGCGGTGATGCAATAATTCAAATAATTATTTACAAAAAAGGAAAATTAATTGATAATTGCCCATGATTGCTATACGGGTGAAGATTAAGAATAAACCGGTGAATGGAAAATATGAGTGAAACAATTATCATCAAATCAATTTTTATTTTTATCGTGATCTGGGGGCTCAGCACAGTTCTTCTCTGGTTCAGGCCCCGTATCGAGATATTCTGGAAAATCATATCGCTGCTCATTTTTGTTTTCTATATCTGGTTCTTTTTAGATGAGATAAATTCGGGTTTTACCGCCTTTACGGCGAACTGGTATAAGACCACCATTGATTTTCTCAAGGAGTTGATCACGCTGGTCTTTGGAAATCTTTTTTTCCTGTGGCCCCTGGCCCTCATAATCATTTTTTATAAGGCTGATGATATGGGAGCCGAAAAACTGCTCAAATTCATGTGTATTCTCACCCTGGTTCTCTGGCTGGTGTTTATCGTTTATTATTATTTTAATACGGGAATTGATAAATTTTTCTACGAAAGCCTGAGAAAAATGGTTCCCAATGCTAAATAGGGCGTGTTTTGCTTTTTTTTGCTGCTTTTGCCTGATTTCAATCGATGTCGCAGCAGGAGAAAATTCCAGCCGTCTCTATGCACGGGGGGCGGTTCTCGCCGTTCAGGGCAAATATAATGAAGCCATCGATGTTTTTAAAGAGGTGATACGGCTGAGCCCCTATTACTGTCTCGGCCATTATGGCCTGGGTAAGGCCTATCTTTACAGTTTCGGGAAACTTGACGATGCCATCCTTCACCTTGAAACGGCAACGCAACTGGATCGGCGTTTTGCCCGGGCTCATTTTTACCTGGGCATGGCTTATCTTCTCAAGGGAAAGCATGTGCCAGCCATCCATGCCTTTGACGCGGCCTATGCCAGTGATGATACATACATTGAAGCGCTGTACAACATCGGTACAATTTATGACATGATGGGGAAAAAACTGAAAGCGCAGATTTATTTCCAACGGTATTATAAGTATAAAAAAAGAGAGGAAAGGCAGCTCTTTTTCTAACACTGCCGATTGCGGGTATGGCCTCTACCAAATGGGCGTGTAACGGGAATTTAAATTTTTCAACACAGAGGAACGAAGAATGATTACAGTTGGTATCGATATCGGTTCAATAACGACCAAGGTTGCCATGATGAAAGACGGGAAGCTCATGGGAACCGATGTGACGTTTACAGGCTATAACGCCGAAAAAGCCTGGCGGACTATACTGGACGATATACTGGCAAAAAATAATCTGGCCATGTCCGACGTGAATTGCATAGTGTCGACGGGCTACGGGAGAAACATGGTCTCCATAGCCACCAAGGCCATTACGGAGATAACCTGTCATGCGGCAGGGGCCCATTATCTGAATCCCCATATACGCTCAATTATTGATATAGGCGGTCAGGACAGCAAATCCATCGTCATCGACGAAAAGGGAAAGGTGGTGGATTTCGCCATGAACGACAAGTGCGCTGCCGGCACCGGCAGGTTCCTTGAGGTCATGGCCAGGGCGCTGGAGGTGGATCTGGACGGTTTCGGAGATATTTCTCTGCGCGGAAAAAATCCCGCCAGGATAAGCAGTCTCTGCACCGTATTCGCCGAATCGGAAGTGATTTCTCTCATATCTAAAGGAGAGTCGCGGGAAAATATTATTGCAGGTATTCATGAGTCCATAGCCTCTCGCGTGGCTTCAATGGCGAAACGGGTAGGCATCAGGACACCGGTCATGATGACCGGCGGAGTGGCAAAGAATATCGGCGTTGTCAAGGCCCTGGAAAACAAACTCGGGATCGATATTGAGGTATCGGTCAATGCGCAGGTCAATGGTGCCATAGGCGCCTCTGTGCTTGCCGCCGAATTATAACGTATAAATGTAATTGAAATAGATCGGAATATACGGTACACTTTGAGCAATTATTGAAAGTTGGGCATAAAGACTGTGGAACATCTATTAAATCAGATACTTATCCTGACGGAGCAGACCAGCGCGCGGGCATTGAAGGAAACCTTCATCAGTCTCATGAGCGATTATCTCCAGTCAGAACATGTGTGTTTGTATGAGATTCATACAATCCGCGATGATGATGGCAATGGGGTGCGCATGAATGCTGTAATCGCCGTCGATTCCCTGGATCATTCCAGGGAGCCCCTGTACCTGGACAATGAAAAGGCCCTGCGGGAATGCTATGAGCGGAAAATGATGGTTCTGGATAAGGGCGACGTCAACGGCCTGAGGCATATAGTGTTTCCAATTAAAGAGCAGGATATAATTACTCACCTTGTCAGTATGAGTTGCCGCGATTCCGATGCGAGCAGGAATCTCTATGAATATTTTATCCGTATATTCAATAATCAGCTCTATCTCATAAACAGCAAAGACCAGGATCATCTCACCGGTTTCCTCAACCGGCAGGCCTATAACAGGATGATCAATCCGCTGCTTTTCCAGTCTTTAAGGAATGAGATATATCTTGAGAAGCGAAAACTTTACACATTCCTGGCCCTCATGGATATTGATTACTTCAAGAGGATAAATGACCGGTATGGGCATATCATCGGTGATGAGGTCCTGATTATTTTTTCACAGATTGTCAAGGGGGTTTTCCGGCACGATGACATTCTTTTCCGATATGGAGGAGAGGAGTTCGTGATCATTTTGAAGGATGTAAATCATGAATACGCTCTCAACGTATTCGAACGGTGCAGGAAGAAGATTGAAGAGCATGTTTTCCCCCAGATCGGCCATATAAGCGTGAGTATCGGTTATACCAACATATCGGGAAACAGGGACCCGCTGGTTGTCATTGACAGGGCAGACCAGGCGCTGTATTACGCCAAGGATCAGGGGCGCAATAAAACCTGTTTTTATGAAGAGCTGGTGGAAAATAAAAAAATCATACCCGTGGATGACCGATATAATTCTGTTGAATTCTGGTAGGTGCTGTCAGGTCTCCCGGAGTATTCGCACAAGGATGCCCGTCAGGGTTTTTATGTGTGAAACCGCCTCCTCGCTGCTTCTGTCCACATTGCTTGAGAGAAACGTGAAAACAAATCCATTGAGAGCGGCAAAGAGGAGATGGGACTTCAGCCGTCGGGATTCCTGTGTTTCTTCTGTTCCAAACAGGGAGTCGGTTTTTTTAAAAAATTCACTGGTAATGGATTTCAGTTTTTTCTGGGATTCCTTCGATTTGAATTTTTCATCGATTATACAATGGTGCATCATTCTGAAATATTCGTAATGCTTGTGGACTTTCTCGATATAATCAACAGCCGCTTTCTCCAGTGTGACATTATCCTGGGCTACTTCACTCTTGAAGATGTCCAGGGCATGTGAAAAGCCCCGAAGGGCCACCTCGACGTATAACGCCTCTTTGTCGGGAAAATAACGGTAAATTGAACCGGGAGATATGCCGACCCGCTGGGCGAGGTCCCGGACATTAACCTCCTCAAATGATTTTTCAGCAAAAATACGTTCAGCCTCATCCAGTATGATTCTTTTCCTGGCCTCGCGCTCCTGTTCCTTGAGTTTTGTGAATTCATTAGTGCTGTCGATCATGTTTGTCATGCCCCGCGAATATTGAATACATGTCCAGAATGTTGGATGATTGTCCAACGAGTTGATATTTTTGTAAAGCATTTTTAGAAAGAAAAGTGAATAATGCTGTTGATAAATTCAGCAATTTAATCACGGGAATTATGGAAATTTTTGATTTTTCTGGAAAAATTTCTTTATAATGCTTATTATAAATTTTATTGACAAAAAACAAGATTGTGGCAAGAGTGGCTCGTCAGTTTCAAAGAAATGTTCAGTACCCCCCCCTCTGAACAGACTTGAACAGTTCCCCTGCAGTTGCTGCTGAAGGGGAACTGAACAAGATCTTTTTCCAAATAAGTTTATTTTTCTCCGGTTAAAATCACGGTTGACAACAGCATTTCTCGTAATATATTCTCGAATCATTCAGTACCCTTGTGCCACTGCCGCATACTTGCGCGGCGTTCAGCTGAACCGGGTAACTGTAAAACCCCCTGTAGAGAGGTGTTGGTGGGATCAGGAAAAATATTTATTGTCGGAGCCGGTCATGTGGGAGCCACAGCGGCGGCAGTCATGGCAGAGAGAAAGCTGGGTGATATTCACCTCTATGATATCACCCGGGACAGGGCCGTCGGCAATGCCATGGACATCAATCAATCGTCACCTTTTTACGGCACCGATTCGCTGGTAAGGGGATCAAACGACATTGAGGATATGCACGATTCCGATGTCGTGGTTGTGGCTGCGGGCGTACCTCGTCACAACGGAATGACACGGCTTGACCTGTTGAAGAAAAATATTGACGTTATCGACGGTGTTGGACGCAATATTCAGAAGTTCTGTCCTCATGCCCAGGTTTTCATCGTCACCAATCCCGTCGATGTTCTCACCTGGTATGCCGGAACCCGGTGGCCCGACCTGCATATATTCGGGCTGGGATGCACGCTTGACACGATTCGTTTTCAGTTTTTTCTCGCCGAAGCGCTGAAGGTTTCGGTCGATTCCGTATCGTCAATTGTTATAGGGACTCATGACGAGCACATGATTCCTCTCATTGAATATGCCACGGTATGCGGTTTGCCCGTTCAAACGCTCCTCGATGAAAGTGCGGCGGCTGAAATAATGCGCAATACCATTGAAGCCGGTTCTGATATTGTTCGTAAATTGAAGGAGAGAAGCGGATTTTACGCGGCTGCTGCTGCTATAACCCAGGTCGTTGAATCAATCGTTCTTAACAAAAGACACATCATGCCGCTGAGTATCCGATGCAACGGGGAATATGGGCACCGTGACATATGCCTGGCCCTTCCGGTCATCGTGGGAAGGGAAAAGAACAAGGAAATTGTGGAGGTTCATCTTTCTCCCGAGATCCGCATGAAGCTGGATAACTGTGCCCAGAGCATGGCAGCGGTTTTGCAGAATATCAGGATTGCATGACGTATGGTCGTTGACTATGCGGGAATAGGAAGCAGTAAAGGCAATAAAAGGAAATTCGTCACGTTATGACAGATCAGGGCAGCAACGAACTCATTAAAATACTTCAGACAATCCCCATCCTCCAGGGGTTTCAGACCGGCGATCTGGGGAAGATCATACCTCTGCTTGAATCCATCACCTATCCGGCAGAGAGCGTTATCATCAGGGAGGGCTCCAAAGGTGATTCCATGTATGTCATCGTCCGGGGTAATGTCAAGGTCTTCCGCAGAAAGGGCGGCGACACGGAAATAATTCTTAGCCATCTATCGGACGGAGCCTACTTCGGTGAACTGGCTCTCATCGACGAACTTCCCCGGTCAGCCGATATCGTCACCCTTGAGGAAACGGAAGTCCTTCGCCTGACCCGGATCGACCTGGACAGACTCCTGTCGGACAACAGGGACATAGCACTCATATTTTATCGTAACTGCCTCACCGAGACCTTTTCCCGGTTCAGACATAACCTGTCCAGTTTTACCTTTGCCCAGTTTGACCTGAATCAGAAATCGGCTATCCTGGAAGTGCTGAATGAGGATCTGTCTCATGCACGCAAGGTACAGAATTATTTTATCGATACCCAGCTTCTGGACAGTGAGAAGGATATCCTTCCCGGCATACGGCAGTCCTATGTATACCGCCCCTGCATCGATGTGGGCGGCGATTTTCTGAATATAACAAGACTCAATGACCGGCAAGCCGGCGTGATAATCGCTGATATTGAAGGGCATGGAATCACGGCGTCCCTGGGTACTGGTGTACTGAAAAGCGCTCTTTCCATGATAATGAATGATATGGGCGGCCGGCCCGTTGATGTTCTCAGGTTTCTCAACACGCACTTTAACCAGGTTATACCAAACCTCTATGCCACCTGTTATTATTCCGTAATTGATACGGAAAACAGCAGGGTTTTTCTGTCAAAGGCGGGGCATCATCATCCCCTATACTGGAAAAACCGCAACAGGGATTTTATCACCATTGAATGTTCCGGCATCGGGCTGGGAATTATGAAGGATGCGCATTTCGGAGAGGTGACCCTTGATGTTGAGAAAGGGGACCGGCTCCTATTTTATACCGACGGCATTATTGAACAGTTTAATGAAAAACAGGAGATGTATGGCCGCACCAGGCTCCTGGAAAAACTGCATGAGTTGATACTTGCGAATGAAATGAACATCCCGGAATTGATTCTTGACGACCTGAAAACATTTGCCGGGAAGGATGAATTCGATGATGATGTTACCATGCTTCTATTGGAGTTTTGACAGGCGTACGGTGATTATTTCTCAGGACGATAAATATGGCGGGACAGAGGGCGGATATGTCATATTCACCCCCTGTTTTAGCTGAATAAATATATCTATTATTCTTCCTCGTTTGATTCAGGTACTTCCTCGCTTCCTTCTTCAGAGGGTACTTCTTCGATGGTCTCATCGGGATTGTACTGGTTGTCGCTTTCCGGCTGATCAGTGTTTTCCGGAGTATATTCCTTGTCGTAGTCTTCACTGCTTTGTACTATCAATGAAGCATCCCCTGATCTCCAGGTTTTTGCCGCAGCCTGCACGGAGTAATTATTTAAAAACAGCAGTGCAACCACGGCCAGTGTAAAAATTAATGCTGGTTTATTGCCTGTTCCTCTCAATATCATACATAAAACCTCCCATGGTGATTTACCAAATGTCGATTATATGTACTCAAAAGTTACGGGATCGTCAATTAAAAAAATGCCCGATCTATGGGATAAAACAAATATTATGTGTTGTTGATAATTGCCGTTTAAATAAAAATTCAAAAATATTTTGGTTGCCATTTGGCGGGCATGACTGTTTTTATTGTTCACAACATTGAGGATAGAGTCGAAAAGAAAGAAGCATTATTAATTTATTGAGAGGAATTATATGGATATTTTTGTCGGAAACCTGGCCCCCGAAGTAACGGAAGAGGATCTCCAGGATCTTTTTGAGCTCTATGGTGAAGTGGGAACGGTGCGTATTGAATATGATGCATCGGGAGAATCCAGGGGTGTCGGCCTGGTTACCATGGCCGATAGGAATGAAGCCCTTGAGGCTATTGATGCGCTGAACAAGACTCCCCTTCAGGGCCAGAGGATAAAGGTCCGCCGTTCTTCACCGGGATTTGAGAGGGGAGTGGGTGTCTCAGAGAAGGGTCGGGGGGAACATGATGATCCATCGCCGGAGAACGATGAACCCCACGATATATAAAGGAAAAAATGCTTTCAAAAAATTCAGATATACTATTTATTGTTAACGGGGCAATGTTTTTGTTTAAATAATGAGGAAACCTCGCGTACCTTATATTAAGAAGTATCCATGAGATGAGCGGCATCATGAGAATGGCGAATCAAACGGGCGAAAAGAGGGAAAAACATGTCGGAAGAAAAGATCCTGCAGAAAATAGAAAAACTTCTCCTGATTCATGACAGCATTCCTCCCGAGGTTGTTAAGGCGAAGAATATTAAGCTGGGTCTGCGGAATATGGATGGCACCGGCGTTAATGTGGGCATTACGACCAAAGGCTACGTCGTTGGATATGAGATGATTGCGGATAAAAAGGATGCAGGGAAGTCAGTAAAAAAACCCCTGGAAGGCAAACTCTATTATTGCGGTTATGATGTGGAGAAGATTATCCGGGAACTGGAGATTGAGAAGAGATTTGGTTTTGAGGAAGTTATATTTCTATTGCTTACCGGGCTATTGCCCTCGGAGGAATACCTTAATCTTTTTTCCCAGGAACTGGCCAAACGCCGCAGGCTCACCAAGGCTGAAAGGAGCATTATTATGCAGGAGGTTGAGGACCACAATCATATGTCCGTCCTCCATAGCGCTATTTCTCATCTGAGCCGTTGTGATCCCAATCCCGACTCGACGGAATTCGGCGATGTTACCAACCAGTGTATCAATCTCATAGCGAAATTCCCCACCATTATTGCCAATTCGTATAACGTGGTAAAGTTTCGTGACGGCGGAGACCTCCATATAGTTCGTCCCAGCGAGGACCTGACAACGGCGGAAAATATTCTCTATATGATACATGGGGACCTGCCCGATACCTTTGACGCTCTTATGCTTGATAAAATTCTCATCCTCCACGCGGAACATGGCGGTGGCAACAATTCAACCTTTACCGTAAGGACCGTTTCTTCCAGTGGTGCCAATACCTACATGGCGCTCGCTACGGGCATAGCGTCTCTCAGTGGATATTTTCATACCGGATCCGATGAGTCGGTGATTGATATGATGAAGGATCTCAAAAAAAATGTTAAGAACAAGGACAGCGAAAAGCAACTGAGAACCTATGTCAATGCCCTTGTCCGGGAACATGTGGTGAACGGCGAGGGAAAGATCCCCGGGTTTGATCATGCAGTGTACACCCTTTCGGACCCGCGGTCCGTCATTCTCAGGGAACTGGCCGGGGAATATGCTCAACAGAAGGAAATGACAGGGGAATACCAGCTATTTTTTATGGTGGAAAAGATTCTAACGGAAGTCCTTTCCGAAGAACTGGGGCGACCCGTCTGTTCCAATATCGATTTTTATTCAGGTCTGTTGTACCAGATGATGGGCATACCCAGAGAACTATATACACCCCTTTTTGCCATGGCAAGGCTTGCCGGCTGGTCGGCGCACCGCCTTGAACAGCTGCGTGAGGGGAAGATAATCCGGCCCGCCTATATGCCGCCGAAGGAAGGGGATAAATCCTATATTCCCCTGGACAAGCGGGTTTGATTAGATTTTTTTTCAGAGGTCTTAAGAAAAACTGCCGATGCAATGAAAAAGTCCAGGGAGGATTTTTTCAGGCAACTATTTAAGGAGGAGTATCGAATGAGTGACTTAATCGCAAAGATCGAAACAAACAGGGGAACCATATCAATCAAACTGTTTTCAGAAAAGGTGCCGGTAACAACGGCAAATTTTGTCAATCTGGCCAAGCGCGGGTTTTATGATAATCTCAGCTTTCATCGCGTTATAGCCGATTTCATGATCCAGGGAGGATGCCCCCTGGGAAACGGACGCGGTGGTCCCGGGTACCGTTTTGAGGATGAATTTATATCGGACCTCAGGCATGACAGGCCGGGCATGCTGTCCATGGCCAATGCCGGCCCCGGAACGAACGGCAGCCAGTTTTTCATCACCCATGTGCCGACGCCATGGCTCGACGGGAAGCACACCGTATTCGGCACCGTGGTAAGTGAAGATGATCAGAAGATCGTAAACAGCATCAGTCAGGGGGATTCGATTAAAAGTATCTCAGTGGAAGGCGATGTATCGGCCCTCCTGGAGGGAGCAAAGGATCGCCTTGAAGAGTGGAATAAAACCCTGGACGCGAGTTTCAAGGGGCTGCGGTAGAATGATCTGTGGGGATAGCGTTGTAGACGCATTGTATGGACAGATCGTGATCTGTCCATACGACTATGGAACAGGAATCACCCCTTTCATATCAACACCAAGCCACTGACACGCTTCTTCCATTGAATAGAATATTTCGACCTTCCAGGGGACGCCATCGGCTTCGGCATAGGCCGTATACACGCGGGCCAGTCCATAAGCAGATGGTGTTGTAACGAGAATGGCCGTCCTGGCTTTTTCATCCCTGCTGCTCGATTTTGGACTGGAATTGTAATGAAGCTGCCGCGCATACGCAGTTTTAAACTCACCGCTTACCTTCCGCAGGTCATAGAGCTCGAGTTTTGTCGCTCCCGACCGGTTGTATTCATCGATACTATTTAACCAATCATCCAGTTCCACGAGATCTTCCAGAGTGAAAATTGTCAGATCGAGGTCTTTATATTTTTTATATGCGAAACTCATACTGGTAAAGTATCTTCCCTGTAACCTGTCAGAGTAATTATACGCCCCTTAAAAATTTACCGGCATCACCAGCTGTTTTCTCGGGGATCTCCTCCATGGGGACGTGGCCGATTCCTTCATACATGATGAGTCGTGAGTTTTTCAGATCATTACGGAACCGGCGGGCGTACTCAGGCGCGATCCATTTGTCTGCGGAGCCCCACATGATGAGGACCGGCACTGATATGATTTTTATCTTGGCGGTTTCATAGGGATTAACGTGCGTCATTTTCGCCCGGGCTATGAAGGCGTCCCTGTTTCCTTCACGCAGGGCCATGTCGTGATAGCGGTCTATGAGTTCATCGGTGACTTTGCTGTCATCGCCGTACACCTCGAGGAGGCTTTTTTTTACAAAATATCTCGGTGTCAGATAACGGGTCAACGCGCCGATTACGGGTGCTCGTGTGATCCTGAAAACCAGGGGAGGGCTTGTATGCCGGAAATATCCCGCCGAATCGATGAGGATAAGTCGTGATATCATGTCCGGGTATGCAGCGGTAAAGCTCCAGGCGATACCTCCGCCCAGTGAGTTGCCCGCTATATGGCATTTCCTGATACCCAGTCTGTCCAGGAATTCCTTCAGGAAGGCCACGTAGGATGAGGGGGAATAGTCATTGGTCCTGTTGGGACCGGTGATGCCATAAGCGGGAATATCCATTCGGATAATGCGGAAATCTTTTTTAAGTTTCCGTGTCCAACCATCCCAGGTGTGCAGAGATGAACTGGTGCCGTGTATCAGGACAAGCGGGAACCCTTTACCTTCATCGGCATAGTGGACCTGCATGCCCTGAAGTTCCATGTAGCGCGATTCCGGTATGGCGTATTTCTCTTTTATTTTTTCTACGGGAATATCACCGTGTATGTTTACCGCAATGGGGGCCAGGACCAATGCTGCCGCGAAGATGATAAGACTGATTTTGCCTGATTTACCGATCATTATTATTCCCCCGAAGTTATGTGACTATACTATGGACGGGAAAAACAATTTTGTCAAGGTGAATTTCACGGGCCGGAGCGGGAAGATAAAGGGGCCCTGCTTGAGAGTCAACGGTCAGAAGAGAGGGAGAAGCACCTTCGAAAAAAACATGGTAACCAGTGCTGCCGAGATGCCCGCCAGGAATACCACTTCAGGGTCGAAGAGTTTTACCTCGCTATTCCTTCGTTTCAACAGCCCGAGAAATAAACGTGCGCTTACGTAAAAGGTGATTATAAAAATGGCGGTTTTCAGCAGTCTTTTCAGGAGCAGTTCCATGGGGTTATTTTCCTGTTTTTAATCATATTCATTGACAATATGATCGATTCGGCTATTGTGGCAATACTTTTTTATGCATGCATTCCAGTTATGAATAACGCAGGGATAGAAACAATGAATCAGGATCAGGTAATAGAAAAACTGCTGAAGCTCGATAACTCCGTTGAGGATTTCGTTCTTACTTTTTCAGGTAAGGAGAGCAAGAAGGTGGATGGGCTCTATAAGCCCGATAACCGGGAAATCATCATACATAATAAAAATCACGAAAGCGATAATGCCCTCATGTATACGGCCATTCATGAGTTCGCTCATCATATTCATTTCACTACCTCTGTCGCGCCCATATCTTCGCGCTGTCACAACAGTCATTTCTGGAACATTTTTCATAAACTGCTGGGCAAGGCCGAGGAGATGGGTGTCTATACCAATATTTTTGAGACCGAGGATGAATTTAAAAACCTTACCGAGAGAATCCGGGGACAGTATCTCCATGAAAACGCTCGTCTCATGAAGGAGTTCGGGGAGATACTCATGCAGGCGTATGAGCTCTGCCTGAAGTATCATGCCAGTTTCGAGGATTACGTGGACAGGGTTCTGGGACTGCACCGGTCTTCGGCCAAGGCCATCATGAAATTTCATACCAAGGATATCAGTGACGAAGTGGGTTATGAGAACATGAAGATACTCGCCGGCATCAGGGACGATGATGTGCGACAACTTGCCCAGGAGGCCTTTCTCGAGGGTCAGAGCCCTGATATGGTCAAGGCACAGTACGCCTCGCGCGCCGTGCCCGATGACAAGCTGGAATACCTGGTAAAGGAACGGGACCGCCTGGAAAAATCCCTGGAGACAATTACAGTAAAGCTGGTGAAAGTTGAGCGTGAGATACAGACCATAAAGGAAAAAATATAAAGGGGTTCAGTTATGAGTAAGGTTGCCGTAATCCGCTGCGATTCTTATGACCCGGATGCCGTTGGTGCTGCAGTCCGCAGGGGAGTAGATCTCCTGGGAGGCATGGACTCCTTTGTCTCCCGGGATGAAAAGATACTCCTGAAACCCAATCTCCTGGCGGCCGATCCGCCTGATAAATGCACAACGACCCATCCTGCCGTTTTCACCGCCGTGGCCGGGCTGGTCCTTGAGACGGGGGCCCGCGTTTCTTTCGGCGACTCCCCGGCTGTGGGCAGCACGGCAGGCGCGGCTCGGAAATCGGGTTTGCTGGAGGCGGCACGTGAGCTTGATATTCCCATGGCGGATTTCAAGGAAGGTGTTGAAGCCGATTATCCTGAAGGCCGTCAGAACAAGCGTTTTGTCATAGCCAGGGCCGTGATGGAGAGTGATGGACTGGTCAGTCTTCCCAAGCTGAAGACCCATGGATTCGAAAAATATACCGGCGCGGTGAAAAACCAGTTCGGTTGTATCCCCGGAGTTCTGAAGGGTGAGTTTCACGTGAAGCTTCCCGACGCAGGCGACTTTGCCCGGATGCTCCTGGACCTCAATGCCTTTGTAAAACCGCGTCTTTATATCATGGATGGGATAATGGCCATGGAAGGCAACGGTCCGCGCGGGGGAAAGGTAAAACCCATGCACGTGCTCCTTTTTTCGGTCGACGCCGTGGCCCTGGACGCCACGGCTTGCCGGATAATCGGTGTAAATCCACGGTACGTGCCCACGGTGCAGATCGGCCATGATCTGGGATACGGCACGGCAGGTGAGGATGCTGTGGAGATTCTCGGCGACGATATTACTTCATTTGTCGACAATACCTTTGACATAGACCGAGATCCCCTTAAGCCCTTCCGGGCCGCCGGGATCATGAAATTTTTCCGGAACAGGATTGTCCCGAAACCGGTCATTGATGAAAGCCGGTGCGTCCGATGCGGAATCTGTATTGATATGTGCCCGGCGCAGCCCAAGGCGGTCAACTGGGACCGGGGAGACAAATCATGTGCACCTGTGTATTCCTACGCATCGTGTATCCGCTGCTATTGCTGCCAGGAACTGTGCCCTGAGAGTGCCATCACCCTCAAAAAACCCATGGTGAGAAAACTTTTTTCCCGCTCTTAATAAAGGTGTCAGGTAAATAAATAAAACTCCTCCGGCGCCAGGTCCGCTGACTGGACATTCATGGCCAGGACAAGATACTTGCGTATATCGAGACACAAATGGCATTTCGAGATATAGTGGTTTTTTGAAATAAATTCGTGCTCCCTCCGGGCGTATTCCAACAGGGCGCCGATGCCCTGTTCATGGAGGATAGTGATGAAGGGGTACTTCCCGCTATCGAGCGGTTTGCCCAGATCGGATCTGGCGATGGCCATGCCGCTGCAGAGTCCCGGCAGGTAATTGCCGAAGCAGTCAAAATGAAAATGAGTTACATCGGCCAGTTCGTCGCAGGGTTGTGAGGATGCGATAATTTCTTCAGTGTCGATCCCCGGCAGGCTCTCCTGAAAAAGGGTAATTGCCCTGCCGCCCATGTGCATCCATACGCGCGAGGGTACCTGCCGGAGATAATCAGGGCCGAAGGCCTGCAGGTATTCATCGAGGGAATGGGGCTTCGTATCATCAAAGGAGTTGATGTCGTCATAAAAGTTTTGGACCCAGGGGAACGTGTATACGCCGGCTTCCTCGCAGGCTTCCAGCACGCCCTTGACTTTGGAAAAGGGGATGTATTCGTTGTGAAAGGGGCTCATGGAAATGAGGAGTGTAGAGAGTCCGAATTTTTTCAGAGACGAAAGGATTTCCACGGTCCCGGCCCTGTCGTGGTACCATGACGAGTTGGTTTCCACATATTCGATGCGGATATTTTCTTCGTAAGCCGTTTTTAGTACCTGTTTCAATGATTCAATATTGAGGAAGGGCTCTCCACCGCCTATATGGATGGAGTAGCAGCCAAGCTCAATTATTTTTCTAAAGGCCTCCCGCGCTTCCGGCATTTTAATATACTTTTTTTCCCACCGGGGTGAACACGCATAGAGGCAGTGACGGCACTGGGAAGAGCAATAATAGTTGGTTATAAGACCGCCCGATTCCAGGCGGTTGATGGTGAGTGATTTCATATCGAATGCCCCGTTCTTTTCATATACACTGTAATATTAATTTACGGCAGGAGTTTGAAGTTTCTCAATGAAGAGCCGGAATATCCCATGCATCGATGGATTATCATCAATCATTTTTTCGGGATGAAACTGAACGCCCATGACAAACTGCTTTCCCGTGTTTTCAATGGCTTCAACTGAACCATCCACAGAACGGGCCGAGACACGGAATCCCGGAGCGGTATTTTTTACAGCCTGGTGATGATAGGTGTTTACAGATATCACTTTTTCTCCAAACAGGTCATTAAGCAATGTGCCCTTCTCAATGACAATATCATGATAACATGCCGTAGCATGTTTATAGAAGACAAGATTAACCTGATTCCTGTGCGGCACGGGATTGTCGCTCCTGAGCATGGAGGGGATATCCTGATATAGTGTTCCCCCGTAAAAAACATTGATCATCTGTTCTCCGCGACATATGCCCAATACAGGAATATTCATTTTTCGTGCATACGCCAGAACCCGGAATTCCAGGGAATCCAGCGCCGTGTCCACTGCTTCAAGTCTGGTGTCATGCTTCTCGCCGTACCGGGACGGATCAATATCGTAGCCGCCTGGAATGAGGATTCCATTGCAGAGTGATAATTTCCGGCCTGCATCTTCATCGGTGTCGTTAACTGAGATCATTATGATGCCGGCGCCATATTTTTGTAGAGCTGTTTTATATTGCTCGTTGATGTCAATTCCCAGGCGGAGTAGTTTACACTGAATGTTCCCGTAGGTGATGCCAATTCGGGGCCCGTTTCCGGTGATGGCCTGTTCACGACAGCCCGTCAGAATAATGAGCAGAATAAGGAAGCCGAGGGTTATTTTTTTTATCATCATACGCCCCTATTACAAAAAAGAACATTTATAAGGTTGAGCTAATGTTAGAATTGATGCTACCCTACAACAGGCAGTATCATAATTTCAATGCTTTTTTCTTCTAAGATAGTGACCAGTTGTTGACATGAAGCTTTGAGTATATGATAATTGCGGATCAATATATATAGCCGGGCGGTTATGGGAAAAACCAGAGAATTGTTTAATAAGATACTATTTTCATCCGTCATTCCCCGGAATGAACAGGATGTGGAAGAGACGGGTCGGCGCCGCCTTTTTGTGATTTTTTTGCTCCTCCTTATCGTACCTCTTCTGATATTCGGTAGTATCTGGACCATGAAAGGCAGTTATTCGTTCGGTCTTAGTGATATAACACTCTGCTTTATGCTTATATTTTTTATACTATTACTC
The DNA here is from genome assembly GCA_002839375.1 of Spirochaetae bacterium HGW-Spirochaetae-1. Taxonomy (NCBI): domain Bacteria; kingdom Pseudomonadati; phylum Spirochaetota; species Spirochaetae bacterium HGW-Spirochaetae-1. Next base: position 365,882 of record PGXY01000011.1, read on the forward strand.
CGGAGAATGAGGAAGGGACTGATATTTTACCGCATTACGACACTGCTCCTTGTTTGCATTCTCACCTACTGGTTGTATACCGGTGCCGTCGAAGGAACGGCAAGCCTATGGGTGATAGCGTTTCCTTCTTATGCTTTTTTTCTTATGGGACGGCGCGAGGGGCTTTACTGGACCGTGCTGGTTTTTGCAATGTGCTTACTATTGTTCATTGATCCCTGGCATTTCACCGATGCATATCGCTATCCGACGCCCTTCGTCATCCGTCACCTGGGAACGCTTCTGCTGGTTCTGCTCTTCACCTATAATTATGAATCGGTGAAAGAGCTTTTCCGTGACGGCATGAGGTCCGAACAGGCCGATCTGGTCATGGAAAGAAACAGGCTGGTGGAGGCGAAGGCAAAAGTAGATTCTGTGAACGCACTTCTGAGCAATGAAGTGGAGATACGGGAGAAGGTGGAGGACGAGCTGCGCCGGCACAGGGATAATCTTGAGGCCATGGTTGAGGAGAGGACAAATGCCATTCTCTATAAAAATGAACAACTGGGGAAGGCCCTTGAAGAGCTGGCAAGCGTTAACAGGGAACTTTCGACATCGAGGGAAAGGCTGGCAGCCAGCGAGTCCCGGTATCGTCTTCTTGCCGATAATGTGACGGACCTTATATGGGCAACGGACATGAACTTGAAATTTCAATATGTAAGCCCGTCCGTTTATCATATGTACGGCTATACCGTTGAAGAGGCCATGAACCTGATGCCGGAGAAACTCAATACCAGGGAGTCCTTTGAGAGAATCGCCAGGGCATACCAAGTCCAGGTAGAGCTGGAAAATTCCGGTACAGCCGATCCCGACCGGTATGTCACGCTGGATGTTGACCAGATCCGGAAGGACGGTTCGATTCTGCCCGTGGAAATGAAGGTATCCTTTCTTCGCAATGAAGAGAAAGCAGCCGTGGGTATTATCGGCGTCACCCGTGACATCAGCGAGAGGAAAAAAACACAGGAGATTCTCATTCAGACGGAGAAAATGATGACCGTGGGCGGACTGGCCGCGGGCATGGCCCATGAGATCAACAATCCCCTGAGCATAATACTGAGCAGCGCGCAGAATATGGAAAACCGCCTGTCCGCGGGAAGGGCGGCAAATGCGGCGATAGCGGAAAAGTATGGTCTGTCTCTGGAAATGGTACGCGTGTTCCTGGACGAAAGGGGCATCTTCAGGTATATCGGCGGTATACAGGAGGCCGGTAAAAGGGCCTCGGAGATAGTGAAAAACATGCTCAGCTTCAGCAGGAGAAGTGAATCATCACCCAGACCGCATGTACTGAAGGACCTGGTTGAACGAAGCATTGACCTGGCCTCGAAAGATTACGATCTGAAGAAAAAATATGATTTCAGGAGAATCAGAATCGTAAGAAATTATGAAGAACCATCCCCGAAGATTGACTGTGTCGGAACCGAAATAGAACAGGTTATCATCAATCTTCTGAAAAACGCGGCATATGCAATCTCGGAAATCATTGATCCGCATTTCAGGCCCGAGATCGGCATCACTCTTTTAGGCAGAGACGGGTTTGCCGTTCTCGATATCGCCGATAATGGTCCGGGAATCGACAGGGACAGGATCCGCCGTATATTTGAACCTTTTTATACAACTAAAGAGCCGGGTTCAGGCACAGGCCTGGGACTTTCCGTGTCCTATTTTATCATCACCAACAATCATCACGGCACCATCTCCGTTGAGTCAGAGCCGGGCAAGGGAGCCAGGTTCTGTATAAGGCTACCCTTAAGTCAGACAAGGCCTGTTCCGGTGAAATGACGTCACCTGCCTGAGGCAGCACAATCCGTTTACCGGCCCCGTCCTTTATTCATCATCACTTAGTTTTTCAGTGACGTCCTTTGCAGTCCCTGCCGCATCAATGGTTTTTCCCAGTATATCGGAACCGGCAGATTTGATTGTTTCCGAATCGGCGTTTTTGACGGTCTTTTCTATCATTTCCGCAGCTTCGTCACCGTGTTTTACCGTATCATCGCCGAATTTTGAAAGCAGGCCGATGATCCGTCTGCATCCGGTGAAGGAAAAGGAAAGGGCAAGAACCAGGGCCGAAATCAAAATTCTGTTTCTCATGGGAATTCTCCTTTTATTTATAATTTTATATAGCCGTGACCGTTGTATGGGGTATCGGTTGTCTTTATTGTCGTGTTGTGGCCAGTGTTACCGCCAGGGCCGCCAGAACCGTTCCGGCAAAAAGGTTCAGTATTTTTTCAAACCGCGCCGATTGTGACAGCCATTTGCCAATGGCGCCTGCGAGAAAACTGATGAGCCCGAAGACCAGCATGGTTACGGCAATGAAGATAAGTCCCAGGAGGAATAACTGGAGCGTCATGGAGCCGTTCCCGGGATTTGCGAACTGGGGGAGGAAGGCCATGAAAAAGATCGATACCTTGGGATTGGTAATGTTCATGATTATTCCTCTCCGGTAAAGGTGCAGCGACGGGCTTTCGCCGGTGTTTTTTAAATCAGAACTCTTTGAGGCGTGACGGAATGTGAGTATCGAGAGATAGAGCAGGTATGCGGCACCGGCGTACTTCAGTATGTTGAAGGCGATGAGGGATGTACGGAATATGACGGAGACTCCCAGGGCCACAATGACGGTATGCACGATAAGGCCGGTGCACAGCCCCAGGGTTATTTTAATCCCCGTCGATCTGCCATAGGCGATGGACTGGGAGAGCACAAAAATATTGTCGGGGCCCGGCGCGAAGGCCAGCAGCAGGGAGGCCGAAATGAACATGAGCAGGGCATTGTATTCGATCATGACTGTTACCTGTAAGGGATGATTATCCACGGGAATACATATATCCGGGATGTGTTCCAGTATATGAATATTCGCGGCATTTGCGTCAAGTATATATCGGGGAATATGGTCTGACTATCGCTTTCTGCAGGCGTCGAAAATCAGGGTGGTCATTTCCCGGATTACGGCGTTTACGTTGAATTTTGTGTTAAAGATGACAGGATTAAGGCATGCCCGGTCAATGCTGCCAAAGAGCAGATGTCTCATGGCCAGTGGGGAGATATCTTCCCGTAATTCCCCCTCTTTAACTCCTTCCTGAATGATGGAAAGAATCAGTTCCCCGTATTTTTTGAAAAGATGGTAAGGCGCGCTTTCATAGTAATCATAAGAATTCCTTACTTCCAGGAGGACCACCCTGGCCAGAACCCGGTCGGTGTCGCAGGAGCGAACATAATATTTTATGAAATGGTTGAGCTTGTTGATGGACCCGCTGATTTTATTTAATTCATCCGTACTGTTCTTAAGCGATATTTCAAGATATTCCTGGAGCAGGCTGTGAAGCACGTCTCGTTTGTCCTTAAAATACTTGTATATAAGCGGCTCCGTGACGCCGGCAGTACCGGCGATGTCAGCTATCTTGATGGAACTGAAATCCTTTGATTCCAGCAGGACCCGCAGGGCGTCAATGATTTTTTTTCTGCCCGGGGGAGGTAGTTTTTTTAATGATGAATCCTTCATGAAGCAGATATGCATAAGTATGGTCTGGCCTGTAAAGTAATTAATAACAGGTTAGTGAAATTAATTAAATTATTGCTTGACTAGGTTAGTAAAATTAACTAACTTGATTATCGTAATATTTAAATACGGCTGCACCAGGGTGTTTGTGTGCGTCCCTGCTTTTGGCCGGCATAAAATTGTCACCAGGATGTTACTATGAAATCATTTTTTGATCCCCAATCCATGGTCATTTTCGGTCTTACCTCGAAAAACATCAATATCCCCGCATACATTCTGAAAAATACCCTTCGCTGGGGATATCAGGGCGCCATATTCGGTGTCACACCTGGACATGCCGGTGAAGAGGTGGAGGGGATACGCGTCCATAACTGTCTGGAAGACCTTCCCGTGGTGCCGGAACTGGCGGTCATGCTGATCCCGGCGCGTTTTATTCCGTCGGCCATGGAGGATTGCGGAAGGCTGGGGGTTAAAAGGATAGCCATCCTTGCCGGCGGATTCAACGAATCGGGGGAAAACGGCGAAGACCTGGCCCGCAGTATCACCGGGGTCGCTGCGAAGTATGGTATACGCTTCATGGGGCCCAATGGACTGGCCGTGGCGGACGCTCACAGCGGAATTTGCCTTCCTTTTGTTCCGCATAGGAAAATGGGCGAGGGAGGTTTTTCGTTTATTACACAGAGCGGCGGGCTGTGCCTGGTGCTCTGGAATATAATGAACGACGAAAATGTGGGAATGGCCAAGTTCGCCAGTATCGGAAACAAACTCAATATCGACGAGGCTGATATTCTGGAATATCTCGGCACGGACCCGCGGACTACGGTGATCGGATTGTACCTGGAAAGTATCGGCAACGGCCGGCGCCTGGTGGAGGCGGCAAAAAAAATAAATAAACCCATCATAGCGCTCAAGGCCAATGTCTCGGCCGCCGGATCGCGGGCCGCAATGAGCCACACTGCGTCCATGAGTAACGACGACGATATCGTCAATGCCGCTTTCGAACAGGCCGGTATTATACGGATAAATCATGTTCACGAGTTTATCAGCATGGCGAAAATTTTCAGCCTGCCTCCCATGCGGGGCAACAGGCTTATGGTTATGACTCCGGGGGGAGGCGCTGCGGTGATAAAGGCCGATCTGTGCGAACAGTATGGCTTCGAATTCGCTGATCCGGGAAGGGAGTTCTATGAAGGGCTGAATCAGTATACCAATGCCGGTGTCATTCGGTTTTCCAATCCCCTGGATATGGGTGATATTTACAATGTCAGGGCTTACCCGGAAATTTTTCGTAACGCTCTCAGTAATGAAAATGTCGACGGCGCCATATATGGTCACGCCCTCCCGCTTTTCCCCGATGATGACAGCAGTATTTTCAGACAGATGTTCTACACCGATATCACCGCTGAGACCGCCGATGTAATAAATTCCACAGGTAAGCCCCTGGGAATAAGTATGTCTTCACCGCAGACATCTCATGTGAAAATATGCAGAAAATTTGATTATCCCCTTTTCAGCAGGACAGAGGAAATGATTAAGGCGCTTCGCGTTCAGGCCGATTTCCATGCCAGGATGGCAAGGGGAGAAGAAAAACCTGCAGCATCACGGACTGATATGGACGAGAAAGCCCTTAATACATGGCTGCATGACCATGAGGGGGACTTGGGAGAGGAGATCCTCGAACTACTGGGCCTTGCGGGGATTCCGGTCATGGATTCATGTGTTGTCCGGCACGAAGAAGAGGCGGCACGGGCAGCATCTGAGACGGGATATCCTCTGGTTATGAAGATAGTTTCGCCCGATGTGCTGCACAAGAGTGACGCGGGCGGTGTCGTAATCGATATCCGCGATGAAGATGCGGCCCGGAAGGCCTTTGGCGATATCAGGGAAAACGTTGTGTCCATGTGCCCCGATGCCCGCATTGAAGGAATGCGGCTTATGAGGATGGCGGAGCCCGGACATGACATGTTTGTAGGAGCGCTTCGTGACGAGTCTTTCGGCCCGGTCGTGGTTTTTGGTTACGGAGGAATATATACCGAAGTCTTCAGGGATATTGACAGGGTGCTCTGTCCTTCTTCGCGGAAGGAGATCGAGGGTAAACTGATGAAGCTGAAATGCACGTCGATTCTCAGGGGCGCGCGGGGGCGGGGGAGAAGCGATATCGAGGCTTATATCGATATCATTCAGAGAGTTTCACATCTCATGTTTCTGTGCGACGGCCTGTGCGAACTGGACCTCAATCCTGTAAGGGTTTTTAATTCTGAATCGGGAGCCCTTGTGCTTGATGCCAGGGGAAGAATTAAAGGTGCAAAAATGACGGAGAGTATTTCACGGTGAGGATAAAAATAAATCCCTCCGCCCGCAGGCGGGGGAGGGATCGGAGAATGGTGAGATTTGTAAGAGATTATTCTTCCGCTGCAGTACCGTCTGTCATGTTTATGATGAATGTTTTTTCCTTATCAATCACCAGTACAGGATAGCAGGTTCCGTTGAAGGTTATCATCGCGTCGAGGGAGAAGGTCTTTTCCACTTCCTTGTCGTCGGTCGTGGCTGTTTTTTCCACATTAATGACAAGGTGAATCGTTCCGCTCAAGGGATAGGGATACGTCTCCCTGTCCGTAGACCATATTACATCGCCGTATGCTTTTGACAATGTCATGTGGTATGAATGGATAAATTTGTCCAGGGGGTGCGTCCTGGTTGCCGTCTTGTCGGCAGTACCGGTCCCGTTGATAGTGATGGTTTCGTTTTCACCGACAAGGCCTGTAATGTCGAACTGGTGTGTACGGGTTACGCTTTTAACAAGCACGGGCGTGATCAGTTCCGACGTGAATGAATCGCTCCAAACGACTTTTTCCGTGGTCAGGGCGTCATAGGTATCTTGTTCTTCACCGTCGATGTCATAATACGCTACGGTAAAAGTGATATCGGCGGAACCGTTCCTATTGTATCCGTTCATCACACGGTGATGGGCTACATAGGGCTCCAGCAGGCAGAGAGAATCACAATTCTGATCACAGGTACAGTCACAATCCTGATCACAGTTCTGATCGCAGGTACAGCTGCAGTCCTGATCGCCCGTCTGATCACAGGTACAGTCGCAATCCTGATCACAGTTCTGATCGCAGGTGCAGTCGCAATCCTGATCGCAGGTGTGGTCACATGTTCCGTCACATGTACCGTTCCTGACAGGTCCAACGGCATCAACCGCTTCCTCCATGACGGCCAGATCGTCGTAGCTGGCTGTGGAATAAGAAGCGGCAATTACGGAAGCCGTATCTTCAACAACGGCGGTGTAGTCATTGGATGAATCCTGTGACACTTCACAGCCGGAATAAATAAAAGGCACAAAAAACAGTGTTAGAATAAGCAGTGATTTTTTCATGTTTAAACCTCCCTTTTCGCCCATGGCGGTATATGATTTTGTATTGATGCGCATGTTAACAGAGAACATCCCTTGGAAATTTGAAGAGCAGGTATTCGTCGTATGACAACGACTCTTTAAAAGTACTACAAACAAGGTAGATAATCCGGACATCTTTGCAGAAAAAATATTGTATTAATCAGCTCCAATCCCCGGGAAATATTAATTGACATTTCCGTTGATGCAGTGCCTCATTCCATCCAATAGCGTAAGAATTCACGGTTTTCCATGGATTCTTCAGATAATTCAGATATTTGCGAGGAACCGATGAAAGCCCTGAAAATGTATATCCTCTTTAGTATTATTGTTTTGCTGGTAACCGGGAATCCCGGTTATTCCGACGGCGGCTGCGAGGGAGAAAACGTCCCGCTGTCGGCATCTGAAAAAAATTATGCGGCGGCTGTATTGAATAAAATCAAGGCAGTGCTGCCGAAAATGACGGGCTACTATCCAACCTTCCAGGAAAGTCCCGCGGAAGATTACTTCATGGATTGTGATAAAAAAAAGTATGTAAAAGATTCCGAGGTATATGCCACCTACGCCACGCAGGTAACTGCTGAGAACATGGGAGGTATAGAGGAATGCTCAAAACTAATGGAGAACGCGGGTCCCGGTGATGCCGATCAGCTGAAAGCGGCCCTTGCCTTCCAGGAGTGCATGAAGGGCAGCGGTGTGGGGACCGGGTCGATCAAGGTGGTGATCAACCAGGGCGGAGTATTCGGCGGTTCAGGAGACCAGGGGAGCATTAACCTCTCCCTTTTTAAAAGTATAACCATTGCCGGGGCCGATAACGCTTTTCAGGATGCCAATGGTGTCATATACATCTGCCTGGGGAACTGGACCGTGAAACAGCCTCCCGAGTGGGACCACCGTGCCCTGGTGGCGCAGATACCGGTCAACAGGATAAATGCCGTGGTAAATATGATCATTATCGTGGAAGCCAGCAACGACAAAATACGGAAGGATATTTTGGGCCAGATCAATATCAGATCCCTGAAGGCCCTGATAACAAAATAAAGCTGTTTTCAGCAGGAATGATTGTGTGAGAAAGGGTATCCCCGTGGGGATACCCTTTTTATTTTTTGTGGATTTAAACATGAATCGATATAATTTTCTTGAAATGGGACCGGTTTCCATGGTATATTCACAAGGGTTTATATTTTATTGCCTTTTTGATCCTGTCTTTATTTTACTACAATATAACAGATGTTATAAAAAGCGGATTTATCCGCAATTCGACTATTCAGGAGGGATGTATGAAAAAGATTATTGCTGTTTCCCTGGGGTGCATGATAGGGATTTCCATGCTCATGCTGGGCATGGCCGTTTCCAAGGATTATACCGGCTGTTATATCTGCAGCGGCAAATCGGGCACCTACGTTAAGTATAAAGGCGACGATACCTTTGATAAAAGAAAAAAGGCCAAGGCCCTGGGATGCGAGGTGGGAGGCACTTCATCGTCATGCGACGCTGCGAATTATACAATACTGGGAACCGTGGATTGATGCCGGACGCCTGGTAGGGCACGGTTTCAAACCGTTCCCTACCAGGTGCCGACCATTCACTACAGGGGCATTGAATCACATCTGAATCAGGAGCGTGCTCAGGTTGAAGTTATATTTTCTGAGAGAGGGGTTGTAAACCCTGGAATAGGATCTGAAGTTCACTTTTGACCAGTTTTCCCTTTGGAGCTTTTTCAGGTACGTATCAGCATTGTATTTCGTGATGGGAAACATTTTCGATTTAATGAGGACATTGTCCTCGGCAAAATCATGTCCCATGAAATAATCATGGATGAGCACGGCTGCCCAGGCCCCGTCAATGAAATGGCCGCCGATCGATACATAGAGGTTTCCGTCTTTGACCGCCTCAAGTCCCTCCTGGCTCCAGTCAATGCCGCCGGTGATGATGTCCGAGCCGATTTTGCAGCCCAGCTCCCAGGCTCCTTCCACAACGCCGAGAGCCACGGCGTCTCCCGCGGCCCATATCACTGAAGCCTGGGGATACCGGCTCTTTTTGAAGAGGCAGAATTTTTCGCGCGCCACGATGCCGCTCCAGTTCGTGGAAAATACCTGTTCGAGAATTATATCATTGCGCTCCCGCACGGCCCGTTTCAATCCTTCGACACGTTCGATCGACGCATTGTCGGCGATATTGCCTGAGAGGGCAACCATGTGGATTTTTCCGTCAGGTGCTCTCCGGGCCTTTCCGCTTAGTATCATGGCAAGTCGGTATCCGGCCTCGACGTCGTCGGGAACCAGTTCTCCAATCCAGTATTTGTATTTTTCGCGCGGCTTCCCCATATCCTCATCTTCCTGGAACCCGGCATTGACTACGAAGGCCGGGATTCGCGCCTCCTCGGCCATTCTCATTATAAAGGGGCCCTGCTTTTTGAAGTTCTGAAAAACCAGGACGCTGGTGTTTCCCGCCTCTATCGTTTTTCTCACCTGTTCCACCATTTTCAGGTGATTGCCGTAAGCGTAATGAATGTTCATGGTCATGTCCAGATCGTTCACTGCTTCCTGCATGAAACCGGTGAACTTGCTCCAGAACATATCTTCGGGACCGCGCGGCGAAAAGAAAGCAAGGGTGATTTTCCGCTGTGTTCCTTCGAGAGGCGGAAGCACCGCCGTGACAAGAATCAACACTATGCCCAGGCATATCTTCCTGATATGCCGCCTTGTCCCTCGATCTGCAATCCCGCCCTGCAGGGAATGTGAGAATATGCATGCCTTCATTGCCGGCCTCCGTGATACGATGTGACTGTAGAAAGTAAAACGGGGGCTCCCTTTTATGGGGAGCACCCGTTTCTATTAGTATCCATGATGTATTTTACGGCAAGAATAAAATCTGCCGATCCCGGGATTATTTCGCTCCCGGGGTCAGGAAATAGATCTTCCTTATATTCTCATAGCCCGCCGGGGGAGTTCCCGTTGTGGCGGTATCATCGGGGTTATACCGGGCGTAATACGATACCACTGCCGCGATCTCGGCGTCGGTGGTGAAGAAGGAAACCGCTTCCGCTTCGGCCCGGGTCGGCATGTCCATGAGATGGATGATGCAGTACTGGCCCACGACGTTTTCATCCACATCGGCCGTGGCTGCATTATCTGTAGGAAGGCCGGGAAAATCCGCGGTGTTCAGGACGCCCACAACCTGCATCCGGGAATAGCCGTAAAAATCGAAGTTCATGACATTGCTGACATTAAAATATGACGGAAGCAGGCCGCCGATGAGCGACAGAAGGCTGTTCAGTGAATCATAGGCCTTCTGGTAACACTCGTCATAGCCATACCATTCCACGGTGAAAAAGTCGCCGTTGGAGAAGCTTCCACTGTCGACGATTTTTCCCGTGGCCGGTATAACGCCGCCCGTGCCGTACATTTCACCTTCAAGAAAATCAGTGAAGTCGTCGCAGATATTCACCTGTCCGTCAACATACCCCTTGCCCATCATGTAGTCGTACTCACGGAAGGTCTGCTGATTCATGGCGTAATTGCCGCTGCAGCCGGGAGCGTCTGTCGACGTGCACGCGGGATAATCATATCCGGTTGTGGCACATGCCGTGCAGTCGAAGGTCTGTTCTGAAACCGTAAGGTACACGGTATAAACCCTGGTCGCGACAATAGTACCGCTTATAATAGATGCCCTTCGTCGGAGAACGATCTCAATGGTGTTCAGGCCCGCAGTGAGATTGTTGATCGTTACCGTGCCGGAATAATCCATTTCCGTGCCATTTACCACCACATCGCAGTTGCTGTTATAAACAAGGCTGTCCTGCTTGTCCGGTGAGAGCGTGACAGTTGTGGTGCCGGCTGGAACAGTGGCCGTATATGCGTAAACCCCGCCTGAAAATTCCGGTGAAAGGGGAACCGACCAGGTTTTGCCGTTCGCTGTCCTCTCAATCTCCAGGTCGGTCAGCGATATCTGACTGAGAGTAAAGGGGCCGCCGGTATCTTCATCACTGTAGTCATGAGCGCGATACACAACGACCGTATATACCGCTGTCTGACCATTGTATGAAGCAGTGATGACAGCCGTATTATTCCCTTCCACGAGAGCGAGAGTGCCGTCGCCCGTGATTGTTGCACCGGCAGGAGTGACCGTGGCGGCAATGTCCGCGGAGCTTACGGTGCTGGCCACAGAGGCGGTATAGAATGTTGTTGTCTCGACAAAAGAAGGAGAAATCTCGGGATTCCCATCGGCCGTGACGGTGATACCGCTGACGCCGAGTTTCACGTCTTTTGTTATAGTAATGGTGTAGGTATAGCTTTCACTGTCATGGGAAACCGTAACAGTTACTGTATTGTCTCCGGTCAGAAGGCCCGTATTGCCCGTAACCGTCACGGTCGCTTCGGCGTAATTGCGTGTCACCTCGACAGTCACGGAAGAAACATCGGGACCCACACCGGCCGTATATGCCGTTGTTCCCTGGCTGAAGGCCGGAGTAAGAGCAACGGCAGCGCCGTCGGCCGAAAGGGTAAGGGCCGTGATCTCCAGGGGCGGTACGTCCCGGGTAACGGTGATGATATAGGTCAATGACTCGTCACCCGATTCGATGGTTACTGTTACGGTATTGGCGCCAACCACAAGATCCATATTGCCCGTAACCGTTACGGTTGCCGTAGCAGGATCGGTTACAGCAACAACATCTACCGAAGTTGCGTCATTGGGTACTTCCGCTGCATACAGAAACTCATTGGGGTCGAAGACAGGGTCAAGGGTTACAGGGGAGCCATCGGCTGAGAGGGTCAGGGAGTCAATGGATAGCTGTGCTGACGCGCTCTGTTCCCTGGTGATGCTGATGGTATAGGACAGGGTGTCCGTCCCGGACGTGATGGTAACCTGAACTATGTTGGCACCGACATGCAAGCCCGTATTGCCGCTTACGGTGACCGTTGCATCGGACGGGTCCGTAACCGTAATTACGTCCACATCGGTGATATCGTTGGTTACCATGGCCGTATAAGCCGCTGTATCCTGAGCAAAGACGGGAGAAAGGGGTATATCCTCCGTTCCCGATGACAGGGTGAGGGAAGATATCTGCAGTGTTGATGCATCATTATTACTGCCGCCGCCTCCGCCGCACATCATAAGGCCCGGTGACAGAAGAAGAGTTATAAGTAAAGGAATCATCCTTTTCATTGATACCATAAGTGAGAACCTCCTGTTTGGAATTAAAAACAATTATGTTTGACAGAAACCGTCCAGAAGGTATCATTAATCAAAAGGGATTTCTCATGATTCCGTGATATATCAAAAAATGAGGCTGGGCAATTGTTGATATATCAAATATTGCGTAAAAGTATGAATTTATGGCCTTTTACGACCCTATTTCAGGGCGTGTGTTGAAATAGTATGGCCGGATGTTGAAAATTTATGAGATATACTAAAAAAAATACGGGAAAACCGTTTATACTCTGGTGCGCCATTATCGTGACGGTCCTGTGCATGCCGGGGCGTGGGGAGATCGCGGGACGGCGGATCAAAGCGGCCTATTTCATCTATGGCGGCAGGCAGATCCTCCAGTATGAATTTCTCTGCGATCTTCTTTTTACCGACATGCATTACTGTATGGAAAAGGCCGCCCGTGACCTGGGTATCACCCTAGATACCTTTTCCATGGAACTGGATCTGGCAAAAATGGAAAGGGAGCTCAACCGCTGTGTTGAAACATTTAAACCCGACGTGTTTATATGCCAGGGAGGTTCTGAAAGCGCCCGGTTTATTGTCCAGTTCGGAGAGCTGAAAAAGATCCCCACCATAACCATGAATACGGGGTTTCTTCCATCGGATGATATGGGAAAGCCCCGTGAAAAATACCGGTTCTGGATCGGTGATATCCATCCCGACGATATTGATGTGGGATACCGCCAGGGGGTTCTGCTCAGTCAGGAAGCCCTGAAAAGATGGCCCGCCCCCGTGGACATGATAGCCTTTACGGGCATCGGGTTTGACCAGGCCTCGCAGACCAGGGTTGCGGGCCTGAAACAAGCCCTGGAAAAGTTTCCCGTTGTGAAATTGCGACAGGTTTTCACCACGCGTTATATGAGCTTCCTCGCCGCCGAGAAGTTCATCCTGGTAAAAAAAAGCAGGTACCGGGAAACACGCGTTGTCTGGACCGTCTGTGACAGCATCGCTCTTGGTGTGGCGCGCGGCGCCCGGAAGATGGGGCTGGTTCCCGGTCGTGATATTATTATTTGCGGCACGGACTGGACCGCCGGAGGCCTCAAAGGGGTGGAGGAGGGGGATGTTTTTCTTTCTGCCGGAGGCCATTATCTCGAAGGGGCATGGACCATGGTTCTCATTCACGATTATTTCCGGGGGAAGGATTTCGCCCGGGAAAAAACGACATTTGTAACTCCCATGTACATGGTCACCGCGAAGGATGTTCTTCCTTATAAGAAAATACGGTCACGGGAGTATATCGATACCCTTGACTTTAAACGCTACTCGAAAATATATGACGAATCCATAGAGCAGTATCGGTTCGATGCGGCGGATCTCCTGGAAAAATGATGGTCAGGATTAGGGCAGCATGGCGTAAAATTACGCTTGTACGGGCGTCCCTTCGGTGCGAGTATGTGCCGGAGAGGAATATCGCCTCATCCAGGATATTATCAAGAGCACAATGGAAGTAATGAAAAAACTATTTCTGCATATCTCCCGGCTTCCTTCCAGCCCGGTCCTCATTGTGCTGGTCATGGGATTTACCATATCGGCTTCCCTTGGCGTTCTTTCCATCAGGTGGAGTTCAGGGGACCGGGAAAGTCTTGCTGAAAAGGGGCAGCGCCTGGCCGCCCTCATTATTTCAACCAACCTGGAAAACATGATGGACCTGAATAGAGCGGCGATGCGGTCCACGGCCGAGTCATTCATGGAGGATATGGATATCGAATCCATTATCATCCGCGACGGTAGCGGCGCTGTTTTGGTTAACACGGCCAAACAATCCTATCGTACGACGAGCATAAAAGTGAAGAAACCCTTCAGCGTTGAAGGCATGAAAATCGGCACCCTGGAAATTACGGTTTCCAACGCCTCGAAGTGGAAAAACACGGAACGCGTCGCCGAACTCATAGCATCGTCAAGTATTGACCATATCTGGGACTATAATATCAGTTCCCTGAAGGCCGGTGTATCGTCGTTCTTCAAGGATCAGGATATAAAAGCCATCCGCATAAGCGAGGAGAGCGGGATAGAGCTGGTGCGCCTTGAACGGGAGGCGGGGGGAACGGAAGAACTGAAAATACATAAAAAGCTCTTCAGGGGAGACCGTTTTATAGGAACCCTCGAAGTGGTCTTCTGCGACTGCAGCGCGGTGCTGCAGGAGCATAGCCGGAAAAACCACCTCATTATCTATATGGTCCTGGCCATTGTATTCGGTGCAGCCTCGCTTATCCTCGTTGTCCGCAACAACCGGCGAAAAACCCGGGAAGAGGATTTGCTGCAGCACGATGCTGCCGTCAGGCAGCCGCTGACCTGGTCAATATCGGGTTCAACGGAAGAAAAAATGGAAAAAGCCATGGCCTATATCGGCGAAAATTATACATCGGCCATATCGCGTGAAGGACTGGCTGCCATGTTGAATCTTAACCCCGACAACATGGGCCGGTATTTCAAAATGTATACCGGTGAGCGGATAAACGACTATATAAACCGTCTCCGGGTCGAGAAGGCCGCTTCACTGCTCATAGAGACTCCCGATAATATTGTCCACATCGCCTTTGCCGTGGGCTTTGAAAATCTCAGCACCTTTAACCGCGCCTTTCAGAAGATAAGAGAAGAAACCCCCACGGAATTCAGAAAAAAGCACCATTCCTGACGAAGCACTCCGGCCGTGAACGCATATCCCTGTTCGCATTTACTGATATCAGTGATTGCCCGGCCTGAAATCCTGATGTATCAATGAATCAGGAGATTCCTTTCCGCTTTTAGGCTATAAAATCTGTTGTAAATCAATCCATCGTTTTCCGTGCATGCTTCACGGGATGCAGACCCGTTTGCGCAGTGCTGAAGATAAAGAAAAGGAGCTATGAACCGCCATGCCATTGAAGGAATTGAAAAAATTGAAAAGATTAAAGATAATAAACAGCCTGTTTCACGCAGGGCTGTTTTCATTGATACTGGTCTGCCTTGTCTTTTCCTCCGGCGGTTGCGGGAAAAGCGCCGGTTATATTTACCTGACCGACAATTATGAGCTGGAGGACCAGGTCCATGATCTCATGGATCAAATGAGCCTGAAGGAAAAGGTGGAACAGATGAGCGGCAGTAATGAAAATTATCTGTTCGGCCTCCTTGCCCAGTACACTGCAAGCGATACGTCTTTCACGCGCCTGGGAATACCGGAAATGGTCTACCGTGACGGCCCCCGCGGCGCCCGTTCCATGAACAATGCCATGGTCAATTCAACTGCTTTCCCCGTGGCAGCCCTGCGGGCCTCGTCGTGGGATACGGATCTGGAAAACAGGATAGGCCGGGCCATTGCCGATGAGGTTCGCGCCATGGACGCTCATGTGTTACTGGCGCCCACCATCAACCAGGTCATGCATCCTCGCCACGGCCGCTGCCAGGAAACGTACGGTGAGGATACTTTTCTTCTGGGCAGTATGGGCGTCGCCTTCATAAAGGGCGTGCAGTCCGATCCGCCCGCCGGAACCTGGCGCGTCCAGAGCTGTGTCAAGCATTTCGCCGCAAACAATATCGAGAATACGCGGGAACAGGTAAACGCCCGGCTGAATGAAAGAACGCTCCGCGAGGTGTTTCTGCCCCATTTTAAAATGGCCGTGGACGAGGCGAACGTGGCGGCCTTCATGGGATCATATAACCGGGTCAACGGGACCTATTCATGCCAGTCGGAATACCTGCTGCGCAGTATACTGAAAGACGAATGGAAATTCAGCGGATATGTCCTGTCGGACTGGTTTGCCGCAACGGACACCGTGGAATCCCTGCGGGCCGGACTTGATATTGAGATGCCCTTCAGCAATCCCCTGAAACTCTCGGACAGCAATCCTTATGCTTACGGTACCAACCTGGCGAGCGCCGTGAGGAACGGCCTCGTGTCCGAGGACCTGGTGGACGAAGCTGTGCTCCGTATTCTCATGAAAAAGATCGAATATGGTGTCATTGACCATCCCTGGGGCCAGGGCGGTGTAGAAAGAAATGAAACCGCCCTCGATGAGGACATGCTGGCATCGACGGAGCACGTGGCGCTGGCCCGCGAAGCTGCGGAAAAGGGCATTGTGCTCCTGGAAAACCGGGATAACACGCTTCCCCTGGACCGCGCGTCCCTGAACGGGAAAACAATCGCCATTGTGGGCCGTTATTCCGAAACCTTTTTTCTGAGGGACCAGAGCAGCTATGCCGGCGGGGACCTGTATATAAATATTCTTACGGGAGATATCGGCAGCAGCTGGGTTTCGCCTCCCGATAATGTACCGAACGGGAACGACTGCGTATTTGACGGCGACGGTGAAATTACCAACCTGGGCGTCATCGACTATGATAACCAGGCCGTGAGCATAACAAAGGGCATTGAGTATATCGCCGGGAGCGGCATAACGGTCACGCACCAGGACACTGTGGCTGACAACACGACGGCCGTGCAGAACGCCGATTATGTCATTGTCGTTACGGGCTATGTGCCCAATGACCTTTTCGCCTCCATGGGACAGGGCGGCACGGGAGAGGAGGGGGAGTATAAAGACCGGGGGAGCCTGGAGCTGAACGACTATGACAAGGCCAATGTCAACGCGTCCCTGGCTGAAAATAGCAGCGTTATCGTGATCCTCCAGAGCGGCGGGGCCGTCATAGTGAAGGACTTTGTCGATCATGCGAGCCTGAAAGGGCTCATTATGGCCTTCTATCCCGGCATGCAGGGCGGGATCGCCCTGGGCAGAATTCTTTTCGGCGATGTTAATCCCGGCGGCAAGCTCTGCCAGACCTTTCCTGAAAACGAATCGGACCTGCCTCCCTTTGACAATATCAGCATGAACGTCGACTATAATTATTATCACGGCTACCGCTGGCTTGACCGGAAGGGGGTAGAGCCCCGTTACTGCTTCGGCTACGGACTGAGCTATTGCAATTATAGTTACTCGAACCTTGTCATTGACGATAACATCCTCGATGAGAACGAAACACTCACGGTAAGCGTCGATGTGACCAATACGGGAAGCCGTGAAGGCGAAGAGGTGGTCCAGCTCTACGTGGGTTACGGAAACACTGCCGTTGGTGATGCGATCGGCCGCCCCGTTAAGGAATTGAAGGCTTTCAGACGTGTCGCCATTGCCGCCGGAGATACTGAAACCGTCACGCTCACGGTGCCGGTGTCGAAACTCGCCTATTATGACCCGGCCTTGCAGGCATGGGTTGTGGAGAAAATGGTCTACGGGCTCTATGTCGGTCCCTCGTCCGATACGGGTGATCCCCGTATGCAGACGGCGACGTTCATTATTACGAACTGAGCAGTACGGTCCCGCCTGTCATGATCCGAGGCTAATGCATCGTGGTATGGTGAGGGCGGGTCCGGGATTTTATAAATAATGCTTATATGTATGGAGAAGACGCAATGAGAAGAATAATACAATCGATTGTTTTCATGTTCACGATACTGATCACAACAGTCACGGGCATTCAGGCCCAGGATACGGAGAATACGGACATTCAGCCCGGGATAGACAATACCGCAAAGGAAACGACGGCCCGGGAGACCGGAATTCTGGGCAACTTCAGCCTGGACGGATATTTCTGGGTGGACCCCAGCTACCGTTTTGCCTACGACGGACTTTCCGATAAGGACTATCGCGATACATCACTCCAGGGCCGGTTGGTCCTGGGAGTCAATTACCGGAAGGAGTTGAAAGATTATTATGTCCTGGCACGTGCCGAGATAATATCCCATGTTGATGAGCCAAAAGATATCGACACTCTCGATTCCTACCTGCAGTGCGGAAATAAATACTGGGATGTGCAGATCGGGCGCTTTCTGGCCTATGAGTTGTATCATAAAGGCCAGGGCCTGGAGCTCTATACTGATGAGGACGCCGGTGCCATTGACGCGCCTGACCTGTACGAGGTAGACTATGTCCGGGGACATGCCGATGATGCGGGACAGGTGGCGTTTCACATATTTCCCCTGAAGGGAATAGACATGATGGACCTGAAAATCGAGGTGGCCGGGATCTACGGCCAGGAATCGGCGAGCCAGAACGACTTTGGCATCCGTCCCGTCGTGGATTATTCATACTGGCGCTTCCAGGTCGTGGCCGGCATGGAGTATCTCTTAAAAAAATCCAGGGACACGGCCAGTAAAACAAAATCGGAAGTCACGGGATACGGCGGGAGGCTCCAGTATAATACAGATTTCATCACCGCCGGTGTAAACTTCGCCCGTGCCAGCCGGGACTCCTACACTACCACGGGGGTCATGGACACGGCCGGGACCTATACAATTACCAGCTTTGGTGGATTTGCCGACATCGATTTCTGGCGGAACAGCATCGGCCTGGGCTGCCATTACACGACTTACAAAGCGGAAAACCTCGATGATAAGACGCACCTGCAGCCCTTTGTTTCTTATCTTTACCGGCTGCCCTTTGAGGGGCTCACGGTGAAAGGAGTCTTCTCCTGGGCGCTTGCAGATATCGACGGGCTCGGCGTTTCAAATGCCTATACGAACGACATATACAGTATGCGTATCCGCATACGCTACGATTTTCTATAACGAATACGGGGCATAAGGGAGGGATGATGATGATAAGTACGGGAGAAACCCGCTCCGCAGCAGCGGGTGAAAAAAAATATACCAGGGAACTGTCCATACTGACAAGCCTTTTTTTCATGTGGGGTTTCCTTACCTGTCTTAATGACATACTGATACCTCACCTTAAATCGGTATTTGCACTTAACTATGCCCGGGCTATGCTGGTGCAGTTCTGCTTTTTTGGCGCCTACTTTCTCATGTCACTGCCATCGGGGTATATACTCAAAAAGGTGGGATATAAGAACGGCATTGTCATGGGTCTTCTCATCGCCGGAACGGGGTGTTTTCTTTTTTATCCCTCGGCGGCATACCGGTCATACTATATGTTCCTGTCGGCCTTTTTCGTGCTGGCCTCGGGGATTACACTTCTGCAGGTTTCGGCCAACCCCTACGTGACAGTGCTGGGCCGGGAGGAGACGGCTTCCAGCAGGCTGAACCTTACCCAGGCCTTTAATTCCCTGGGCACCACTATCGCCCCGTACTTCGGGTCCATGCTCATACTGGCCGTGGCGGTCAAAACTACAGGGGAAACGGCTGTCATGAGCGGGACTGAGCGTGAAGCTCATCACGCGGTCCAGGCCGCGGCCGTACAGGTCCCGTACCTGGGCCTGGGCGCCGCCCTGTTTATTATCGCCGCCGTCTTTGCCTTTATAAAACTGCCCGACATCGGGAAAACGGAAGACGGGGAAAAAACAACGGGTGATTCCCGGAAAGGAGACCGTGAAGGGAAAACAAGCGCGTGGGAATACCGGCACCTGGTCCTGGGCGCCCTGGGCATATTTCTCTATGTCGGGGCCGAGGTATCCATAGGCAGCTTCCTGGTGAACTTTTTCGGCCAGTCCAATATGGGCGGCCTTTCGGAAATATCGGCCGGGAAACTGGTCAGCTGGTACTGGGGCGGGGCCATGGTGGGCCGGTTTATCGGTTCAGCCCTGATGCGGAAGATCAATCCCCGGCGAATACTGGCCTTCAACGCTTCGGCCGCGGCTTTCCTGGTCCTGGCGGCCGTGCTGACCCGGGGGAATGTGTCCATGGTCGCTATTCTTCTCGTGGGCCTGTGCAATTCCATCATGTTCCCCACGATCTTCAGTCTCTCGATCAGGGGCCTGGGCCCCCACACCGGCGAGGGATCGGGCATCCTCTGCATGGCCATCGTGGGAGGGGCCATAGTTCCTTTCCTGCAGGGACTCATCGCTGACAGGGCGGGCATCCAGCCTTCATTTATGCTGCCGGCTGTCTGTTACCTGTATATCGTGTTTTTCAGTGTGAAGGGTGCCGATGTCTGTGAAAAAGAGAAGGGGGCGCTGCAGTATGAAGTGTGAAGTGCTGAACAGAGGTGAAAACTTCGACCGAACCGTCCTCGTGGCCGACGTGGGCGGCACCAATGTGAATTTCGGTCTCATGGGATTCTGCGAAGGAGACTGTACAATTATCGCCAAAGGAAAAGAGAAATCAACGGCCGTGAGCAATTTCACGGAATCCATAGCGCGTTTCGTCGGCAGGTTGATGGAAACGGGCCTTCACATCGCGCCGGAACGATGCTGTATCGCCGCGGCCGGTCCAGTTAGCGAAAACTCCTGCAAGCTTACGAATCAGAACTGGCATATAGACGGAGGAGAAATCCAGGATTTTCTGGGCATGGAAACGACTGTTATTAACGATTTTATTGCCGTGAGCCGTGGAATTCCCTTCCTGGATCACGCCTCGCCGGGATCAATAGTCCCGGTACCGCATTCCGATGGATATACGGGATGCCCCGATCCGTCGGGGGTGAAGCTCGTCATAGGCCCGGGCACCGGGCTTGGCGTATCTTACATGGTACCCGGCGGCGGCTCCTATATTCCCTTTCCTTCGGAAGGTGGCCATTCCGATTTCGCCGCCTTTGATGAGGAGACGACTCGCCTTAAAACCTTCGTCACCAATAATACGCTTGTAAAGCCCGGCATCGAACCGTTTCTATCGGGACCGGGAATCGTCAATATTTTCAAATTCCTCAACCGGGCGAGAAATTTTCCCGCCGATGAGGGCTATGCAGCGGTTATGGCCGCTCCCGACGGTGAAAAAGCGGAACTGATCTCGGCCTATGGAGAAAAAAGCGCTGTGTGCCGTGAGACCATGCGTCTTTTCGCCCGGATACTGGGCCATGTAGCCGGCAGCTTCAGCGCCATTTTTCTGCCCTCGGGCGGCGTCTACATCGCCGGGGGCATTGCGGCCAAGAATATGGACTGCATCATCGGCAGGGGCCATTTCATGGCCTGCTTCGAGCAGAGCTACAACCGGGCCATGCGGGAGTTCCTCAAGACCGCCCCGGTTTATATCGTAACGGATTATTCCGTATCGCTCTACGGGGCTGCTGCTGCGGCTGTTGAGTATGGAGTTGGCCTCAACCCCCGGCCCCATATCCCGCAGGAGAGGGGGAGGTCTGTGCAGTAAATCAACTCAGTGTCATCTCCGGCCGCTCTCTGACCGGGCCCGTACCGTAGTGGGGCCGTCTCAGAACAAAATTCTGGACGGCCTTTTTGTTATGTTGTTTTATCAACAAAAATAGATGATAT
>PGXY01000012.1:0-8387 GCA_002839375.1 Spirochaetae bacterium HGW-Spirochaetae-1
CAAAAGAAGAGAAAACCTGTTGGCAGTCAACCCTTCTTTAACAAGAAAGGGTTGCACTTGTTACTTGAATCCAAGATTTATTATTGAAGAAGGTGTAAGTAAAAGCGTTAAAGTTTATCCTGGCGATTTAATACTTTCGAATAGTGCAACCTGTGGATTTCCATATTTTGTAGAAATTGAAGGATGTATTCATGACGGATGGTTATTATTCAGAGACTTCAAAGGTATTTCTAAGGTATTCCTGTTTTTCTTTCTTAAAACTATTTTTAATATTTTGAATAGTATTGCAGATGGTTCAGTTCAGAATAATTTAAATACCAGCATGTTGAAAGAATATCAAATTAAATTGCCACCGATTGATCTAGTATCAGCTTTTGATAAACAAGCCGAAATAATACTAAAAAAAATTAAGCAAAATCAGCTGCAAGTGCGTAATCTCGAAAAACTACGTGATACTCTGTTGCCGAAGTTGATGAATGGTGATGTGAGGGTGATGTGAGGGTGAAAAGTTAATATGGAACATCTTTTATCTCATACCCAGTCTTTATTTAATCATATTTATTGGTTTAAGCAAGATCTGCAATTATTGCCGAGGAAGGATCATATTGCTTCAGCTATTAATTGGACGGATATAAAAGAGAGGAAACATGAATTTTTAAGAGAGCTGATTAATACTGTCACTTCTTGGGTTTATAATAATGAACAAACACAGCAGATTATCGAAAGGAGATTAAAGTTAACAGAAGGTGATCATGGAAATGCAGCATCATTTTTAACAAATCAGGCATTATCGAAATTTAGACCAGGTCATCCTCAAGGGCAATTTGGTGAATTGCTGCTTTTTAATTTTATTCAACATTTTTTTAAAGCAGTTCCTATTTTACGGAAGCAAAGGATAACGACTTCGACAGGACATGAAAGATTTGGAGCAGATGCCATTCATTTCTGTAATGATGAAATTAATAATAATAATATATTTTTAGGAGAATCTAAATGTTATAAAAGCGAATATAAATTTAAAGAAGCATTTGAAGTATCATTGTCAAGTATATCAAATACTTTTAAAAACTTTGATAATGAATTAGATCTATATGTTTATGATGATTTCATCGAGCCCGAATTGCAGGAAATTGCTGAAAAATATAAGAATAATGTATTAGATAATGTTCATTTTGAACTAGTATGTCTGATTGCATATAACGAAAATAAGGCAAGAACAGGAGAAAAAGAATCAGAAATTAAAGACTCTATAAAAACAATCATTGAAAAGCGATGTAGTAGTATTAATTTAGAGTGTTATAATTCAGTCCAAAAATCATTACTATCTCGAATTAATTATGTAATATTTCCGATATGGGAGCTTGATCAATTATTGTATGATTTCCAGACGAGAGTTGGGACATTATGAAATTATTTGATTCTTACAATACAGTAATAAATGAATTATTGGATATTGAGCATAAGAAGATAGCCTGTAAATTAGGTTTTATTGCTAGTTATAACGAGAAAATTGCTTATAATTTATTGGTAAAAATTATCGGAATGCTTGATGAATTATCAAGAGTTGATAATGAAAAAGCTCGTAAAATAGTAGTTACAGTTTCTTCTGTTCTCTGGACTTATAGGAGTGAAGAATGGGAAGGCTTGAAAGATTTTCTGATTTTAATTCTTTCAAGAATTGGATTTCCTCCATCATCAATCATGATAGATGAATCTTATGACTTTAAAGAATACCAGTTTTCTGCTCTTAATAGTAAATTAGATGAGTTTTATGTAACGCTACATCATTTGAATCACGAGATTCTTGTGGGAGAAGAAAAATTTTTAATAACTGCTTTTCAAAAAAGAGTTTGGGATAAGCTATCAAATTATAAACTCCTCGGTATTTCAGCTCCAACATCTGCCGGAAAGTCATTTATTATACTATTGAAGGTTATTGAAACTATACTTCACAAAGGAGGTAATGTTATATACATAGTTCCAACACTTAGTCTAGTTGCGCAAGTATCTGCTGATTTCAATCGGATGCTAAAAATTTATAATTTAACTCAATATACTATTTCAACTACTTTTAATTCACAAGAAATAAATCATTCAAGAATATATATTTTAACTCAAGAAAAAGCGATCTCAGCCTTTTCTCAAAGTGATGAACCATATAATAACATTAGAGTTCTCATCGTTGATGAAATTCAAAATTTAGAAAGAGTGGCGAATGAAAATGATCAACGAGCTAAAACTCTTTATGATACACTTATTGAACTAAGATTTACATGTAAACCTGACATAACAATTATTTCGGGACCTCGAATCAATGGACTAAAGGAATTAGGTATAAATATTTTCAACGAAATCGAAGCTGAAGATGAAGAAACAAGGGATTCTCCGGTTGCAAGTTTTACATATTCAATATCCAAAGAAGGGAAGGCCTTTTATTTGAAGCAATATTCAGTTTTACTCAAAGAACCCAAAAAATTAAAAATAAATAATGATTCAATAATAATAGGTTATGGACGTTCTCAGTATCCAGATGAGTTCGTTGGATACTTATCTAATTTTATTAAAAATCTTGGCTCTGACGCTCGAAATATAATTTTCTCCCCGACGACAAAACAGGCCCGCAAAACTGCAGTTAAGCTGGCTGAATTAAGCGAATCCAAACCAATTAGTAAATCAATCGAATCGCTCGTTGAGTATATCAAAGAGACAGTTCATGATGAATATGATATGTGCAAAACTATACCAAAAGGAATTGTTTATCATCATGGTAAAGTGCCGATGCATGTACGAGCAGTTATTGAAAGAGCAATAAAAGATAAAATGATATCAAACGTTGCATGCACTACAACTCTTATGCAAGGGGTAAATTTACCTGCGCAAAATGTTATTTTAAGAAATCCTGATTTAGCCATTAAAGCAAAGAATGGAATAAAACCTAAATTGACTGACTATGAGTTAGCGAATTTACGAGGGAGGGCAGGGCGCCTTCTAAAAGATTTTATTGGACGAACTTTTATTCTCGAAGAAGATTCATTTGAAGCCGATGAAAAACAAGGTGAACTCTTTCCTGAAGCAGAAAAGAAAATTTTATCAGGATATGGTGAAAAATATAATGCATTTAAATATGAAATAAAAGAAGCTTTAAAAACTAATGAAACCATTACTTATAAAAATAGAGAATATTCGTTTTTGTTGACCCACATTAGACAAGTTATTTTGCGTCATAAAGAAAAAAGCTTACAAAGATTATCCGCCGTTGGAATTACATTGTCTGCAAAGGATATTTTAGAGACACATGAAATTTTGAAAAAATTAGAAATAAATAAAGAAGTTTGTTTAAAAAATAGATATTGGGATCCATTAGATCTTAACGCTCTCTTTAAAATGAGGGAAAAATATTTTTTGCCAACTAGTGTTTCAGATCAAGACATTGCCAATTCTTTAATGTCCATACTTTTAGAAATGAATAGTAATTTCCCATATTATTATGATAAGTATTTTAGTGTAAGTGAAAAATTACTTTTTTCAACTTGTATTAGTGCTACGGAATGGTTAAGTGAGAAGCCTTTAAGAGTAATCCTCGAATCACCATACTTTGATACACCTGATAAGGTTGATGAAAGAATCTCACTTTTACAAAATAAAATATCATATGGATTGCCGATGCTTTTAAAGCCTATTTATGATATTTTGAATCCTAAGAGTATGTTTTTGCGTTTTATAGAAATTGGGGCATATACTCCTATAGCTAGAAAAATGATTGAACTCAATATACCGAGAGAAACGGCGATTTCATTAAGTTCTCAATATTTTTCTGATTTTGATGACAACGTTGACAATCTTGAAGGGAAAATTATTTCTAAATTAAGGCAAATAATAAATGAGCTTGATTATTGGCGCAAAATACAAATTGAAGGAATAATATAGTTTTGACAACTAACCTCACCGAATCCTCCATCGAACAATACGCCATCGACCTCCTGACAGGCCTGGGATATCAATATATCTATGGACCCGACATAGCGCCCGACAGCGAGTCTCCGTTGCGCGGTTCCTTCGAGGAAGTCATCCTGACGGAAAATCTGAAAAATGCCCTGGCCCGCATAAACCCCGCTATACCTGCTGAAGCACGTGACGATGCACTGAAACAAATAATGCGCCTGTCATCGCCGGAGCTGATTGTCGGCAACGAGGCCTTTCACCGCATGCTCACCGAGGGAATCAAGGTGACGTACCGCAAGGGCGGCGAAACCCGGGGCGACCTGGTGTGGCTCGTGGATTTTCACAGTCCCGGCAACAATGAATTCCACGCGGTGAACCAGTTCACCATTGTAGAAAATAATGTGAACAAGCGTCCCGACGTGATTCTCTTTGTAAACGGCCTTCCCCTGGTGGTCATGGAATTGAAGAACGCCGCCGGAGAAAGCGCCACGATGCGCACGGCCTTTGAACAGTTCAGGACCTACAAGGAATCAATCCCGGCACTTTTTACGTATAACGGATTTCTTGTCATATCCGACGGACTCGAGGCCAGGGCCGGGACCATATCAGCGGACTTCAGCCGTTTCATGGCGTGGAAAAGCGCCGACGGCAGGGTCGAGGCCTCGCCACTGACAGGACAGCTCGAGACCCTCATTAAGGGGATGCTCAACAAAGAAACCCTGCTGGATCTCATCAGGCACTTTATCGTTTTTGAACGCTCCAGGAGGGACGATAAAAAAACAGGGCTTCCCGTTATACAGACCGTGAAAAAACTGGCGGCCTACCATCAGTACTATGCCGTGAACCGCGCCGTCGAATCGACGCTTCGGGCCTCGGGATATGTTCGTAAGGGCAGGTTTGAAACCCGCCCAGATGGTGATTCGGTAGCGGAACCTCCCGAAAGCTATGGACTGCCCGGCGTTATGGATCAGCCCTCGGGAGACCGCAAGGGCGGGGTGGTGTGGCATACCCAGGGAAGCGGGAAGTCCTTGTCCATGGTATTTTATACCGGCAAGGTCGTTCTGGTCATGGACAATCCCACGATTCTGGTTATAACAGACCGAAACGACCTGGACGATCAGCTTTACGACACCTTTGCCGCATCGAAACAGCTGCTCCGCCAGGAGCCGGTGCAGGCCGGGGACCGGGAGCATCTGAAAAAGCTCCTGAAGGTGGCCTCGGGAGGTATTGTCTTTACCACCATTCAGAAATTTCAGCCTGTCGAGGGCAATGTCTATGAAACCCTGTCGGGGCGGGAGAATATCATCGTCATAGCCGATGAGGCCCATAGAACGCAGTATGGGTTCGGGGCGAAAACCATCGACGCCAAAGACGTAAACGGCATGGTTGTGGGAAAGAAAATTGTCTACGGCTTCGCCAAGTACATGCGTGATGCCCTTCCCAATGCCACATACCTGGGCTTTACCGGCACCCCCATTGAAAGCACCGACGTGAACACGCCGGCGGTATTCGGCAACTATGTGGATATTTATGACATAGCCCAGGCCGTCATCGACGGCGCCACGGTGAAAATATATTATGAAAGCCGTCTTGCCAGAATAGCCCTGAGCGACAAGGGACGCAGACTCGTTAAAGAGCTCGATGACGAGCTTGATCTCGATGAGCTGTCCGAGACACAGAAGGCCAAGGCGAAGTGGACGCAGCTCGAGGCCCTTATCGGTAGTGCCGACCGGATCAGGCAGGTGGCGAAAGATATGGTCACGCATTTCGAACAGCGGCAGGAAGTCATGCAGGGCAAGGCCATGATCGTCACCATGTCACGCCGTATCGCCGCTGAATTATACGCAGCCATCATTGAATTGAAGCCCCAGTGGCACAGCAAAGACTTGAAGAAAGGTGCCGTTAAAGTGGTCATGACTTCGGCTTCTTCCGACGGTCCGGAAATATCATCGCATCACACCACGAAAGAACAGCGAAGAACTCTGGCGGACCGGATGAAGGACCCGGAAGACGAACTGAAGCTTGTCATTGTCCGGGACATGTGGCTCACGGGATTTGACGTTCCCTGCCTGAACACCCTCTATATAGACAAGCCCATGAAGGGGCACAACCTGATGCAGGCCATAGCGCGGGTCAACCGGGTCTATCGTGACAAGGACGGGGGCCTCATTGTCGATTATCTCGGCATCGCCTCGGACCTGAAAGAGGCGCTGTCCTTTTATTCCGATGCGGGCGGCAGGGGAGACCCGGCGGCAACCCAGGAAGAGGCCGTGAGGCTCATGCTGGAAAAACTGGAGATTGTGTCCCAGATGTTCCACGGATTTCCCTATGAGGATTATTTCGAGGCAGACACGGGCAGGAAACTCTCCATGATCCTGGCAGCCGAGGACCATGTTCTGGGCCTGGAGAATGGCCGCAAGCGTTACATCGACGAGGTGACTGCCCTGTCCAGGGCCTTTGCCATTGCTGTTCCCCATGAACAGGCCATGGACGTAAAGGACGAGGTGTCCTTCTTTCAGGCCGTTAAATCACGCCTGGCGAAATTCGACACCACGGGCAGCGGAAAAACCAGCGATGAGATTGAAACCGCCATCAGGCAGGTCATAGATAAGGCGCTGGTTACCGAACAGGTCATTGATGTTTTCGATGCCGCCGGTTTAAAGAAACCCGACATATCAATCCTTTCGGAAGAGTTTCTTCTTGAAGTGAAAAACATGGAGCACCAGAACCTTGCCCTTGAGGTACTGAAGAAGCTCCTCAATGATGAAATAAAATCACGCATGAAAAAGAACCTGGTTCAGAGCAAGACCCTCATGGAAATGCTGGAGAGTTCCATCCTGCGGTATCACAATAAAATTATTACTGCTGCCGAGGTGATTGAGGAACTCATTGAGTTGAGCAAAGATATAAAAAACATGGACAGGGAACCGCAGGAGCTGGGACTGTCCGATTACGAATACGCCTTTTATTCAGCCATCGCCGACAATGACAGCGCTCAGGAGGTTATGGGCAAGGACAAGCTCCGTGAACTCGCCGTTGTCCTGTATCAGAAAGTAAAAGAGAACGCGTCCATTGACTGGACCATCAAGGAAAGCGTTAAGTCGAAACTTAAGGTGATTGTCAAAAGGATTCTGCGGCAGTACGGGTATCCTCCCGATATGCAGATGCTGGCCACAGAAACGGTGCTGAAACAGGCGGAAATGATTGCAGAAGAGTTGACGAGGAATTGAAGATTTCTGGGGTGTGGGGGAATGTATCGGCCGGGTCGAGGCCGACAGGGACGCGTTGCGGCGGGCGGTGTGCCTCGATACGACGGCTTCGCCGTCACTCGGCAACCGTAATAATGGCAGCACGAATTAAAGCCTTGCCAGCCTCGGGCGCCTCGATACGTTTTGCTGCGCAAAACACTCGGCAACCGAGGTCTTGGTCCTGGGGGAAAATATCGGAAATGCGGCGCTCATTGGGCAACCGTAATAATGGTAGCACAAATTAAAGCCTTGCCAGCCTCGGGCGCCTCGATACGTTTCACTGCGTGAAACATTCGGCAACCGAGGTCTCGGTCTTTGAGTGAAATACTCAGAAGGGAGTAAGGCCCCGGTTGCTGAGTGATCGCTGCTTAGATACGACAGTTTTGCTCTTACCCGGCAACCAGGCGATCGTATCGAAGCGACCGGGGATGCAGAAATCGGCGAACATTGGCCCCGGTTGCTGAGTGCCGCCGCCATCTCGATACGGTGGCTTCGCCACCACTCGATGACCGGTGGCGTATCGAAGCGACCGGGGATGGCGGCAACCGTAATAATGGTAACACAAATTAATGCCTCGCCAGCCTCGGGCGCCTCGATACGTTTCACTGCGTGAAACACTCGGCAACCGAGGCCCGGTTGTGAAATGAAATACCGCGAAAGGACATAGGTCCCGGTTGCTGAGTGATCGCTGTCTCGATAAGACAGTTTTGCTCTTACCCGGCAACCGGGCGATCATATCGAAGCGACCGGGGATGATACAGAAGAAGGTGTTCGGATAGAAAATCATAATGAAAGGCTATATGTACATTCTGGAATGTGCTGATGGGAGTTTTTATACCGGAAGCACGAAGAATCTTGAAAAGCGTCTTCTTGAGCACCAGGGTTTAGCGGAAGATCATGAAGATTCACGTGGCTCGTATTATACCAGGGTACGTCGTCCTGTAAAACTTGTGTATTATGAAGAGCATGCCCGCATTGATGAGGCCTTTCATCGGGAAAAACAGGTTCAAAGGTGGAGCCGCCAGAAAAAGAAGGCACTTATTGAGGGTAGGAATTTAGATTTACCTTTATTGGCTAAGAAAAATTTCGGTACTGTGAAGAAGTGAAATTAATGCCTCGCCAGCCTCGGGCGCCTCGATACGTTTTGCTGCGCAAAACACTCGGCAACCGAGGTCTTGGTCCTGGGGGAAAATATCG
>PGXY01000012.1:8429-111077 GCA_002839375.1 Spirochaetae bacterium HGW-Spirochaetae-1
CTCGATGACCGGTGGCGTATCGAAGCGACCGGGGAGGCCATAACAGAAAATTTATGCCAGAGAGCCCTCTCCACGGAGGAGTTAGCGCGCGACCCACAGGATGTGGGAAGTGTCTGTGGAGCCACGGGCGACGCTTTTTGGGACGTCCTGTCCCGCGTCGCCATTGAAACATCCTGTTTGGAAGATGGCGAGAACAGACGCGGAGGCGGGGTGAGGTCCGTGAAACCCTAAAATATCTTGACAATCTGTTTCCCTTGATAGTACATTTATCATTGATAACAATATAGTGAAAAACCTGTTATTGTCGGGTGTTTCCGGGAGAGTACCATTTATGAACTGGCAAGAGCATGTAACCGTTGATCCGCAGGTGTGTCATGGCAAGGCCTACATTAAAGGCACAAGAATCATGGTGTCTATAATTCTTGATAATCTTTCCGAAGGATTGTCCCATGAAGAGATTCTTCAAAGCTATCCCTCTTTAACAAATGAAGACATTTTTGCCGCGATTCACTATGCCGCGGAGTTGGCCAGGGAAAGAGTTATTGATTTTTCCCGGAAGATTTCCTGATGAGATTCAAAGTAGACGAAAACCTGCCCGTTGAAGTCGCCCGCCTGCTTCGTGAAAATAGTTAAGACGCGCATACTGTTCATGAAGAACACATGACAGGGGCCCGTGATGAAGATATTCTCGGAACCTGCATGCAAGAGGAAAGAATACTGATAACGCTTGATCTTGATTTTGCAGATATCCGGAACTGCCCTCCCGGAGAAACTCCGGGCATCCTGGTCATAAGAATGAATAAACAGGATAAACGAACGATAATAGATACTGTAGCCCGCCTGTTGAAAGTAATCACAAAAGAACAGGTCGCCGATAAACTGTGGATTGTGTAAGAAAACAGGATAAGAATACGGGAATAAAAGTATTATTCCAGGCCCCGGTTGCTGAGTGATCGCTGTCTCGATACGACAGTTTTGCTGTTATCCGGCAACCGGGCGATCGTATCGAAGCGACCGGGGGGGGCCATAGCAGAGAATTTATGCCAAAAAGCCCTCTCTTTGTGGGAGAGCTCAAAACACGAAGTTTTAGCGTCGAGCGCGGCCAGGAGGTCCACCAGGGAATTCCGGTCAGAGAGCCCTCTCCTGTGGGAGAGGGCGCGGCGGAGCCGGGGTGAGGTGAGTTTTGGGTTGAGAAAGAAATTATAATTATTGATGCTTTCTTGATGAATAATTTAATTATTTTGATTGAAATGAAAACACCGTTTTAATACATTTTGATACATTGTTTTGTTGAGAATTGGAACGGGGAGAAAGATACAATGAAAACCATAAGTCTGAAATCACGCATCGGGGCCGACGGTCTCTTGAAGATCAAGGTCCCCACGAACGAAAAGGAAGTGGATGTAGACGTGGTTGTCATCATACAACCTGAGAATAAGAGGAAAAGCGCCTGGCCTGAAGGTTTTTTTGACGCTACTTATGGGAGTTTCAGAAAGGAACCTCTGAAGAGACCTCCCCAGGGAGAGTATCCCGACAGGGAGCCCTTGAAATGAAATATCTGCTGGATACCAATGTATGCATTAAATACCTGAACGGCGAATCGGATAAAATCAGGCAAAAGTTATCGTCCATAAGGCCGGAACATGTGGCCGTTTGTTCCATAGTACGCGCATAACTTTTCACGGGCGCCTATAAAAGCAAGTCTTTCGTGAAGACCTATAAGAAACTGAATACCTTTCTTGAAGTCTTTCCATCACTTTCCTTTGACGATGAGGCGTCAGAGATTTACGGGAAAATAAGATCACGTCTGGAAAAGTCGGGACAACCAATCGGACCGTATGATCTGCAAATAGCCAGCCTTGCCGTGTTAAATAATTTGACCCTGGTGACGCATAACGTAAAGGAATTCTCGCGGATCAAAGAACTAAAGATCGAGGATTGGGAATAATTCCTTAACCACGCCGACCCGGAATAGATCCTGGAGCCATATAAGAAGCACGCCCGGGAACTGGAGGAGCCGAAATCATCGGCCCCTACGGTGATGGTTTTACCTCACCCCCCGGCCCCCTCTCCCACAGGAGAGGGGGAGGTCGTGGCAGAGAATTTATGACGATGAGCCCTCTCCTTGTGGGAGAGGGCGCGGCGGAGCCGGGGTGAGGTGAAAACCGTGGATTGCCTCATGGCGCTGTGTGACGGCCTTGAGGAACGTCTCGGCCGGGTCGAGGCCGACAGAGATGCGTTGCGGCGGGCGGTGTGCCTCGATACGACGGCTTCGCCGTCACTCGGCAACCGAGGTCTCGGTCTTTGAGTGAAATACTCAGAAGGGAGTAAGGCCCCGGTTGCTGAGTGCCACCGCCATCTCGATACGGTGGCTTCGCCATCACTCGATGACCGGTGGCGTATCGAAGCGACCGGGGAGGCCATAACAGAAAATTTATGCCAAAAAGCCCTTTCCACGGAGGAGTTAGCGCGCGACCCACAGGATGTGGGAAGTGTCTGTGGAGCCACGGATGGCGAGAACAGACGCGGAGAAATGCCCGCATATGCCATTATAAAATAGTATGAGATACTTTTTGAGGATTCGTATGCCGGAGAAAAAGCATGGGAAAGAAAAATCTCACAATTGAAGATATAAGAAAAGTATTAGCACTGCATAGAGATGCTCTTGAAGCACAATATGGAGTTCTTGAGCTTGGCCTGTTCGGCTCCATGGTCAGGGGAGAGGCTGATGAAAAAAGTGATATCGATATACTGGTATCATTCAGCAAAAATATCGATTATTTCGATTTTCTTGATTTGGAAGAATCTCTTGAAAAGCTGCTGGGAATGCCCGTCGATCTGGTTGAAAGGAGGGCGCTCAAACCGTATATCGGTGAACGTATACTAAACGAGATGGTAATTCTGTGAAAGGTTCAAGAGATTACCGCGATTATTTTAAAGACATCATCGTCGAGACGGGACGCATCATGGAATTTACAGAAGGAATGAACTATGATGACTTCGCCGCCGATGCCAAAACCGTGTACGCCGTTATCCGCTCCTTTGAAATTATTGGGGAAGCGGTAAAAAAATACCGCCGGAGATACGCAGCAAGTATCCAGGCATACCATGGAAAAAAATCGCTGGAATGCGTGACAAGCTTATCCATGAATATTTTGGAACCAGCCTTCCCATCCTGTGGGAAACCATAAAAAAAAGAATACCTGAACTTGAAAGAGAACTCTTGCCTTTAAAAGATGAGTTGTAAAGACTGCAGTATTTTCCCGCAAGAAATTCCTGGCAACCGGGAAAATTTCCCTGCAAGAAAGCCCTCTCATCTGAAAGAGATCAAAACTCGAAGTTTTAGTGTCGAGCGCGGACAGGAGGTCCACCATGGAATTCCGGTCAGAGAGCCCTCTCCACGGAGGAGTTAGCGCGCGACCCACAGGATGTGGGAAGTGTCTGTGGAGCCACGGATGGCGAGAACAGACGCGGAGATCTTCTTGGGCGCTGAGGGGATCGAACCCCCGACCCTCTGCTTGTAAGGCAGATGCTCTCCCAGCTGAGCTAAGCGCCCGTTTTGTTGTTTTCTCTTTCAGTAGCCTTGCTGCCCCGGAAGGCCAGCATTTTTTTCGCCGGAACTTCAAGAATTCTTCCGGCGATGGGGGAATGAACTTTTCTGGCTTTCTTGTCTGCCTGGTAGAAGGTGCCGAAGCCCCTTATTTCCACCTGCTCATTCCTGTCTGTACATTCTATTATCTTTTCAAGGAAGGTGTCTATTATTTCAAGAACTTCCTTTTTTTTTAAGCCCCTTTTCAAAGATATCAGGTTGACTATGTCAGTTTTAGTCAAGAGGATACCCTCTTATGCTTGTGTCTGTTTGAGTACGTTGTTGATCTTCTTTGCTATTCTTGATTTTCTGCGCGCGGCTGTGTTTTTGTGCAAGGTTCTTTTAGCGGCAGCTGCGTCTATAGTGCTTGAGAACTGGGTGAAAAGGGTTGTGAGTTCTTCAGCGTTTTTTTCTTTTGTGTCAAGAGCCTTGTTAACTTTTTTAGACGCAGTTCTTATGGCTGATTTGTCCTGCGTGTTTTTCTGTCTGCGTTTCTCGTTCTGACGATTACGCTTTTCCTGTGATTTAGTGTTTGCCAATGTATACTACCTTTTTATGTAAAAATTTTTCATCAATACGGTTAGCAAATATGTGAGCAGACATAAAAACTGTCAAGAATATTACCAAAAAAAAAGAAAAATTTCATTGCGATATGAGCATCATGAAGAGCTTTCGGGGATAATAGTAGACCCGGCTCTTGATTTTCCCTTCAAGGTCCTTTTTGAAATAAAAAAGCACTCGTGTATTGGACGTATTGTATGAATAGGTATATTCATTGCCCTCTTCCTTGATTTCGGGCGGCCCGTAGAGTTTTTTCAGGTTCGAGCCGATGGTGTTTATTTCCGTTGCGTTGCTGTTCTCATAGTCATCGAGAACACTGTAAAGCTGCCCCTTTACGAAAAGGTAATCCGTCACCGGCCTGGAATTGATCCTCAGTATGATGCATTCCCGCGAGAGTGTGGGATCTACGTTCAGAATGTGGCGCAGAATCTTGTTTTTATACTGGGGTTTATCATCGGCATAAAAGGTCACTGCCTCCCGGTCCGCCTGCAGGGACTTCTTTACCGATTCCATGGAAACACCCCAGGTAAAATCGGCGTTACGGGAATAAAGAAGGGGGCAGGATATTAAAATACATGCCATAATGAACAAGGTGCTTTTGCGCTGCATTTCCCGTTGACCGTATACTTTATAATATTCCCGGGCAGTTATCGAAGGTTCTGAATAAAAGATATTTCATTACTTTCCTTATTCCCCGGGATGAAATTGTATTCTGGAGACAGTTGAAAAGCAATTACATTTTTGTCAAATATTTTCGATATTACAGGTTCCTGCCGTAACGATGGAATGAGAGAATTTTGAACCCCTTGCAGGGGTGGCGGCTGTCAGTTCATATGGATATTGAGTATTTCCGCCGGGGTTTCCAGGGTAAGTTAGGTTAAAACCGGGAAAATTTCATTTACAGGATAAATAAACTATATTAATTTGTAAACATCCACGGGGTGATTTACCTTATTGGTATGAATGCCCTATTTGTTCTCACGATTCAGGAGGTGCGGCGGTGAAAAGGTATACAGGAATAGTGCTGACGGTTCTTCTCTCCCTGACCATGACGGCAGTGCAGGGCGTGACAGCGAAACCGAAAGAAAAGGTCTTTTCCGGTGTCGTAATTTATTTCAGTGACGACTGTGTTGAACTGAAAAAGGGGAAGACTGAAGTGACGGTCTACCTCGACAAGCAGACCATCGTGGAGAATAAAACCGGCGATGAAGGACAATCGGCCCTTTCCCTCTGCCAGAAAGCCAAAGCATATTATATCATAGAGGGGGGCAGGGCCAGGCTGATAAAACTGCAGATTCTTTCCCCGGGATACTGCGGCAGTTGAAGTGCTTATTAGGGAAAATTTACAGAGATGATTGCCGCACTGCTGGAAAATGAATAAATTTCAAACCCCTCGCAGGGGTGGCGGCGATATGTTCCTGCATAACCTTATTACATTCGCCGGGGTCCCATCGTATCGTTCTTCGCGTTCTTCCTGTGAAATTCTTAAATATGGATTGACCGAAAAATCCTTTTATTCTTACATTCCCGTTACTTACGCTAAGGAACATTTCAATGAACTATAAAAAAATACATCTCACGGGCATCGGCGGTATAGCCATGGGAACACTGGCCTGCATGCTCAGGGAGTCAGGGTATGATATTACCGGTTCCGACAGCGGCGTCTATCCGCCCATGAGCGATATCCTCCGTGATGCCCGAATTGAATACGGCCCCTTCAGCGAGGACAATGCCGCCGCCGCCGACCTGGTGATTGTCGGCAACGCCATAAGCAGAGGAAACGTTGAAGCCGAGTATGTTCTCAATGAAAAGAAGCCATACCTGTCCATGGCCGGCGCGCTCCATGAATTTTTTCTCCGCGACCGCGAGGTCATCGCCGTGTGCGGGACCCACGGTAAAACCACCACCACGGCTCTTCTAGCCCATATCCTGACCGTGGCAGGCCTGGACCCCTCGTGTTTTATCGGCGGCAATTCCATAAACCTGGGGAAAAACTACCGCCTGGGCAAAGGAAAATATTTCATCATCGAGGGCGATGAATACGACTCTGCCTTCTTCGAAAAGGTGCCCAAGTTCATCTTTTACCGGCCGTCGCACTGTATCCTCACCTCGCTGGAATTTGATCATGCCGATATCTACCGCGATCTCGATGAAATATCCCTCTGGTTCAAAAGACTGGTGAATATCATCCCATCGAAGGGAAACATCGTATACAGCAGCGCCTATGATACGCTGCGTCCCGTGATCGCGGGCTCCCGGAGCAGGTGCGCGTCCTTTGGAAGCGGCGGTTCCGATTTCACCTGGCATTTCAGCGGGTACACGGAGCAGGGCGCCGCCTTGTCTCTTTCATCGCCCGGTGACGGGGCGGAACTGGCCCTGGAATCGACTCTCTTCGGTGATTTCAATTATGCGAATATTGCCGGTGCCGCCGGCATGGCCCTGAAACTGGGCATCGCTGCGGAAGATATAATCGAAGCGGTGAAAACTTTCCGCGGCGTGAAACGGCGTCAGGAGATTATTTACCGCGGTGCCAATCTGGTCATTTATGAGGATTTTGCCCATCACCCCACGGCCATCGGCTACATGTTGAGGACCCTGGCTCACCGCCATACCGGGTCTAAAATATGGGCGATCTATGAGCCCCGGTCCGCAACGAGCCGGCGCAATGTATTCCAGAATGAGCTCCCCGGCGCCTTTGAACCGGCCGGCGCGGTCCTGATGAAAACACTTTTTAATCCCGGGGCCATTCCCCCCGGAGAACGTCTTGATCTGGACAGGGTACGTGCCGACCTGGAAACCCGGGGAAAGGACGCGCGTCTTTTCGGCGATGTGGATGCCATTATCAGGTATGTGGCGGACCATATCGATTTCGGTGAGGAAAATATCATCATCATCATGTCCAATGGAGGATTTGACGGTATTTATCATGAAATCAGCCGGGTCATGGGGGACCTGGAGGTAAAAAGTCGTAACTGACAGTTGATTCGGTATACATACCCTATGTTCTCCCGGTATGGCGCTTGACATAACGGCACTTTCTATGATAATATGATATATACTGCCGTAGCGATGGTAGTTGCACATATCGAAGTAAAAGGGACGATATAACACTATGAAGAAGCTAAGCCTGCTTTGCATCTTTTTCATGTTTGCCGCGATAATACTATCGGGATCTCCTCTTCGGGCGGAGAATAAATATGCCGTCATGAAACTTGACGGGGCCGTAAACCCCGTGGTGTCGGCGTTTCTCGTCGACTCAATCAAAAAAGCCGGTGATGCCGGGGCGACGTTCATCGTGATCCAGATGGATACGCCGGGCGGTCTCATGGACTCCATGCGCGATATAATCAAGGCGATCCTTACGTCACCCATTCCCGTTGTAGTCTATACCTATCCCAAGGGCGCCCAGGCCGCTTCAGCCGGCGGCTTCATCATGCTGTCATCACATATAGCAGTTATGGCTCCCGGCACGGAAATAGGGGCCATGCATCCCGTGAGCCCGGCCCTGAATTTTCTGCCCAAGGATAAAGAGGGCGGTCCCGCCGGTGTCATGGAGAAAAAAGTGCTGAATGATACAATCGCCTACGCCCGGAGCCTGGCCCAGAAAAGAAAAAGGAACATACAGTGGACCGAGAACGCCGTGCGCCAGGCCATATCCAGCACCTACCAGGAAGCCTTGAAACTGGGCGTTATTGATTTAATCGCCGAGGACATGGATGATCTTCTCGTCAGGCTGCACAACCGGAAGATCGACATTAACGGAAACACTGTTGTCATCAATACGAAAAACATAAAAGCCATTACCTATTCCATGGACTGGAAGCAGGAACTGATGAACCGCTTCGCCGACCCACAGATTATTTTTCTTCTCTTTATCCTTGCTGTCGTGGGTATAGGCATGGAATTCAAGAATCCCGGGATGATAATTCCCGGTGTCGTGGGAGCCATATCCCTGTTCATTTTTCTTATGGCAATCCAGATAATTCCCATCAATGCCATGGGGCTAATCCTCATCATCATGGCCATTGTCCTGTTTATACTGGAGCTGCAGATAGTGAGCTATGGCCTGCTGACGATCGGCGGGCTCATAGCCTTTGTCCTGGGTTCCATGATCCTCTTTGATTCTCCGCTGCCCGGTGGCCATATTCCCATGACATCCATAATTGCGGCTGTTGTCTTTGTCCTGGGATTCGTGTTTCTTGTTGTGCGCCTGGTTATCAATGTGCATCGTGAACGCGTTACTACGGGAAAAGAAGGACTCATCGGCTTAACAGGCAGGGCCATGCGGGATTTTTCCGGCCGCGGGACAATCATGATTCATGGCGAGCTGTGGAACGCCCTGTGTGATGAACCCGTTTATGTAGATGAAGAAGTTGAGGTCCGGGAGGTCCGCGGTATGGATCTTGTCGTTGAAAAAAAGAAACAACAGGCATGATAACAATGCGCATATTACACAATAAAATATAATGGAGGCACAAACTGATGGATTATAATTTCATCATTACATTGCTTTTCCTGGCCGTCGCTCTCCTGGTGATGTCGGTAAAGATCGTTAAGGAGTATGAAAGGGCCGTTGTATTCCGGCTTGGACGACTTCTGCCTGTGGCAAAAGGTCCCGGTATTATAATTATTATCCCCTTTGTCGATCGATGGGAGAAAATAAGTCTCAGGCTTGTGGCCATGGACGTCCCGCCCCAGGATATTATTACGAAGGATAACGTTTCGGTAAAAGTTAATGCCGTTGTATATTTCAGGGTCGTCGATCCAAACAAGGCCATAACTATTGTTGATGATTTTCTCTATGCCACTTCACAGTTGGCGCAGACAACGCTGCGGAGCATCCTGGGTATGACAGAACTCGATGGGTTGCTGTCGGCACGGGATAAAATCAACGAACATCTCCAGAGCGTTCTGGATTTGCAGACCGACCCCTGGGGCATAAAGGTGACTGCCGTTGAGGTGAAGCACGTCGATCTTCCCCAGGAGATGCAGCGGGCCATGGCCAAACAGGCCGAGGCCGAGAGGGAGCGCCGTGCGAAAATTATCAGCGCTGAAGGAGAATTCCAGGCAGCGGCGAAAATGGTGGAAGCAGCTGCGCTCATGGAAGTGCATCCCATATCACTTCAGCTCCGGTATCTACAGACCCTGAGTGAAATCGCCACGGAAAATAATTCCACCACGCTATTTCCCATACCCATAGACCTCATCGAGGTCTTCCTTGAGGGAAGAAACAAAAAATAGCTATATGAAATGTATGAAGGCCCTGAAAAGGGCCTTCGCTGTTTTACCTGGGCTCCGGCTCCTGGTAAAAAAAAATGGTATTTTCCGACAAAAAATTTGAATCGTTCCTTCCCGGTGAATATCTTTCCCAAAAGAGAATTCGTGCCTTCCCCAAACCCCTGATCGGGGGTGATCTATATAAACAGGTGTGTGTGAGGATCGAGATGGTTAAATGTAAGTATTCCAAAGAATGCGGTTTTTTCATCAAGTATAACAGTTATCGGGCGGATCTGTGTCAGAAAATTTTCAGCGAATACTGCCTGGGGGAAAAATCGGATTTTTGCAAGAGGAAGCTGTACCGTGTAGAGCACAGCATTGCTCCTCTCGACGATATGACACCCTCGGGACGATTGTTTTATATTCTGTGAACAATTAATCTGTCATCGTTCACAGAATATCCGCGTATCTTTAAACAAGAATGAGAAATCTTCCGCAGTACGTGCAGAGCGTAATACCGTTCCGGTC
Source organism: Spirochaetae bacterium HGW-Spirochaetae-1 (assembly GCA_002839375.1). Lineage (NCBI taxonomy): Bacteria > Pseudomonadati > Spirochaetota > Spirochaetae bacterium HGW-Spirochaetae-1. The sequence goes on from PGXY01000012.1 coordinate 18,325, forward strand.
GGTTATCTGTCGCATGTATACCGGCGGTATTTCCATGTGACATCCTGAGCAGCTGTTTTTTTCTACAATGGCAAAGGGATTGTTCTGCTTCTTCCTCATACGCTCGTAGTAGGACAGGGACCTGTTATCAATCAGCTTTTTGAGATTCTCGATTTTTTTTAAGATTGAATCTGCTTTGTCGCCGCCGTCGTATACCTTGTAAAGGCGGTCGAGCCTGATAAGAAGGTCCAGGTCTGATGAGGGTACGCCGGTGAGACTGTCGCCTTCCCTGGCCGAAATGATTTCCTTTTCCGAGATGGCATCAAAATAAGATTCTGCTTCCTTCTTGAGTACCGCATATACCTTGGCCGGTGTCCGCGCCTCATCGAGAAGACCTTTCTTTTCTTTGTTGGAAAAAAGACGGGCCATCATCCCGATAAAGTAGAGATACGTCGTGCTCATTTTAGAGGGAAATATGCTGAGCAGGATATAGTTGACAGGAGATTCATCTTCGTTGTGGAAATCAATGCCTTCTTCGTGGATTCCCAGGATGGATATGAACTGGTTTACTGATTCGGTTCTGGTGTGAGGGATGGCGAATCCGTTGCCCAGGGCCGTGTTTTCCAAGGATTCGCGGTGTATGATCTGTGCGTAGTAGCGGTCCTTGTTATCGATGAGTCCCAGTTCCTGCAGCTTTTCCACCATCTCCTTGATGACGGTCTGCTTGTTTTCTGATTTTACTTTGATTACCTGTTCTTTTTTTAGAAAATAATCGAGGTCCATTGTTTTAACTTCTCCATAATTATTCGGTGGGAAAATAAAACTACCCCGTGTTTAGACGGGGTAATTATCGGAAAACTGTTTTATATTTTTAATTGTGCGGAATAGCCGCTATATTCGGGGCGACTGGATTCGAACCAGCGACCACATGACCCCCAGTCATGTGCGCTACCTGACTGCGCCACGCCCCGTTTGAAATATTTTAAAAATCGATGATCCATAATAATTACTGCATCAACCATGTAAAGAAAAATTCTTTCCCATGGTAAAAAATAGTGACTCCGCTTTATCAATCGTGGAAAAAGTCATAAACGGCCTTTGCTGCCGCTTCGCCTATGCCAGGGACTTTTTTAAGTTCTTCAATCCCGGCATTTTTTATTATATCCAGCGATTGAAAATATTCAAGTAATATTTTACGTGTTTTAACGCCGATTCCGGGTACATTGTCCAGCTGGGATCCCGTGAGTTTTTTACCGCGCAGTGTTTTATGATAGGTTATGGCAAAGCGGTGCGCCTCGTCGCGGATCTGTTGTATGATTTTCAGCCCCGGCGATGTTTCCTCCAGGCGGATTGGGGACATTTTTGCGTCATAGTATAGTTCCTCAAAACGTTTGGCAATGGAGATGATGACGGGGGTGACGCCAAAGGCATGAGCTGCTTCCAAGGCCCTGGTAAGCTGAGTGGGGCCCCCGTCAATGACCATGATATCAGGCAGAGGGAGGTCTTCATTGAGCAGATGCTGTATCCGGCGCGCAACTGCCTCGTGTATCATGCCCGGATCATTGGGGCTGTCATAGCCGCGGATTCTGAAACGCCGGTAGTTGCTCTTGTCCGGGATTCCGTTCCTGAAAGTCGCCATGGAGGCCACGGCATCAGTCCCCTGCAGGTTGGAAATATCGAAACAGACGATCTCCTCGGGAATTTCCTTCAGGTTGAAAAGTGACTTGAGCTCCAGGAGCCCTTCATCAATACTGCGGTAAAATTGCGATACCTGGCGGTCCGCCGCTATCTGCTCTATGTTTTTCCGTATCATGTCGAGAATGCCCCGGTCTTCACCCGTGGCCGGCTTTGATATCCTGACTTTTTTTGATGCCTTTTCCGTGAGATACGACTGAATGAGATCCCGGTCCTCGATTGCCTGATCGCATATGATCCGCCCCGGGATTTCCTTTCCCTGATAATACTCCACGATGAAGGCCCTGACGATATCACGCGCTTCCGAGAGTCCCGTGTTCTCAAAGACATGTATCTTGCGTCCCAGGAGCAGGCCCTTGCGGAATTCGAAGAGGACCAGGAGGGCCTCGTTCCCCTGGAGAAGCACATCAAGGTAGTCCATATCCTGACCTATGGGGACCGCCACTTTCTGGGTTTCCGTGATTTTCTGAAGATCGAACATGATATCGCGGATCTGCGCTGCTTTTTCGTACTGGAAGGTTTCAGCATAGGTCTTCATTTTTCCCTGCAGGGCGTTCATGACCGGCTCCATATCCCCCTCGAGAAAATGAACGGCCGTATTGACCAGATCGAGATATTCCTCCCGGGAGATGATCCCCGTGCAGACGCCGCTGCAGCGCTTCATCTGGTAGTTGAGACAGGGCCGTTCACCGTCATTGAGGGGTATATCCTTTTTACAGGTTTTAAGTTTGAACAGGGCATTGGTCATGCTCACAATATTACGCGCGGCACGGGCGTCTGTGTAGGGACCGAAATAGCGGTTCTGTTTAGAGGAGACTTTCCTGGTAAAGAGAACCCGGGGATACTCTTCGCTGAGGGACACGGCGATGTAAGGGAAGCGTTTGTCATCCTTGAGGCGGATGTTGAATTTCGGTTTGTGTTTCCTTACGAGATTACTCTCCAGGATCAGGGCTTCGATTTCAGAATCGGTGACAATGCATTCGATGTCGGTGATTTTTTTAACCAGGACCTCTGTCTTGGCGTCGGTGTTTTTTTTCTGGAAGTAGGAGGATACGCGTTTTTTGAGATTTGATGCCTTGCCGATATAGAGTATGGCGTCACCGCCGTCCTTCATGAGGTATACGCCGGGATCCGAGGGAAGGTTGGAGAGGATATGGTCAATTTTTTCTGAATGATGCATCGCCCGACAGGATTTTCTCCACTCTTTCTATGTAACCGTCCGTTACGGCATAGGAGGGATTAACCTCTTTTGCCTTCTGAAACATTTCCAGGGATTCCTCATAACGCCTGGTTTTTGCAAAGGCGACGCCGAGGTTGAAGTAGCAGCCGAAATTACCCGATTTGATGATGAGAAGCGTTTTGAAAAGGGAAATGGCTTCATCATACATGTTTTCTTTCAGGGAAGCCACGCCCCGGTTGAAAATGGTCTTCACGGTCTGATCATCGGAATCGCTATCGGCCATCTGTTTTTCCATGGAGTCCTTTTTTGCCCTGATATCCCTGATCTCCTCGATGAGCGTATTGAATGAAAGGGCGAGTTCATTCAACTCGCTGTCGCCTGTGGGGTGCAGGTTGATATCCAGGTTTCCGCCGGCCGCCATCTGCATGTATTCGGCGAGTCTCTTCACCAGGTAGCTGTAATTCTGGAAGAAGAGTGCGGTGAGGATAATGACGGCCATGACAAGGACGCCGGTCATGATAACCAGGGAACGGTAAGAAGCAGCGTTGGCCCGGCTATAGGCGTCATGTATTATATTCTGGAGGTCCGATGAGATAATGTACTGCAGAATATACTTTTTGTTTTTCAACGCCAGGGGATGATAGGTGCTCTGCCAGGTGTACTGTTCCTTTGTGTAGACCTGAGGATCGATGACGGCATGGATCCGGCCCTCCTTGAGATAATCGATTCCCGATGGTTCCTGGACAATGTCGCCTTTTTTTATATCCATCACCAGGTGACTGTTGACGGGAATGGAGTCAGTAAGCCTGAAATAATTTTCATCACCTGTCCGGTGGAATACCAGGACATGCAGTACCCCGGAGTCGTTTTTGCATACTTCCCTGACGGCAGCGTTGAGTTCTCTCACGTTTTCCGGTTTTTGCAGGAGTATTCCCGTGGTGAGGGTGGAGGTTTTTCCCAGGAAGACATCATTACTTCTTTCGATAAGCGTATCCTGAATAATGCGGTTATTCTCTACCACGACATGGTTGAAAAAAACAGCCACACCGATGATCAGGGATGAATAAATCACGGAGATTGTGATGATAAACTTACTGGTGAAGGCTGGTTTCTTTCCCTGTTTCACGGTATTTCCTCAAGATGATTTTCTTTATCAGCAGACAGGAATAAAATGTTGTCATGGAAGCATATTATGGCAAGCGAAAAATGTTTTTCCGCTTCCGTAAAACATGAAGTAAAGGATGGTCGGAAGTGATATATAAAATCCCGGACAGTTATGTTGGAGTCTGTTCTGGAAGGTTCTACAGAGGGTGTCTGTAAAAAGTATAACCATCCGGGATTCTATTAGCGTATGTTAACTGTTGCGCAGCCATTTGAAGAGTTTTGCCTGCTCAATTTTGAGATAGACAGGGAATATGACGGGAAGGTATCTGTTTATCACCATCATGGAGACAAAGAGCTTTGACGGAAAAATAGATTTTTTGTTTTTCTGTATGCCCTTGATAACAGCCCTGGCAACCATGCCGGGAGTCTGTGCAGGGAAGGGGACCGGTGTCGTATCTCCTGCCGCTACCCTGAAAAATTCAGTTTTGGTGGCTATAGGATATATCAGTGAAATGATACCCAGGTCGTCTTTCTCATAGCGATAGGCCGAGGCGAAGGAATCAAGGGCTGCCTTGGTTGATGAATACAGGGCATAACCCGGCAGGGCCAGCTTGCCCATGGCCGAAGCGGTAATGACCACCATGTATTCCTTTCCCTTGTTCAGTTCTTTCATTTTTTCCGTGATGTATACCGGGGCCATGAAGTTGACTTTGTATATTTTTTCAATATGATCATAATCTGATTTTTTTATCTGCTCATAATAGGCGAAGCCGGCGTTGGCGATGAAAATATCGATGCCACCCAGTTTTTTTTGGGCTGAAGCGAATAATTTGTCAATGTTCTGCGGATTGCTTACATCGCATTTTTCAGCCATTATTTTTCCGGTCACGGTTTCTACTTTTTTCGGCTCAAGGTCGCCCACCAGGACCTGTACATTGTGTTTTTTCAGCTCTGCAAGAATGGCCTTGCCGATACCCGACGATGCACCGGTAAGCACTATCTTTTTGTTTTCCAGGTTCATGTGTTGCCCCCATGATATTTTCTATATTTTTTATTATAACATGCATGGAATATCCATGCATGAAGTTGCCTGTCTGTACTGTCCTATCGGTTCAGTTCCTTCAATGTGGCGGCCACGGGGAATTCAATGGAAAAATCTTCTATTGCCGTGACTGCCAGCGGTTTCACCGGGCATATTTTTGGGAAAAATTTTTCGTTGCACGATATGGATTCCAGTGAGGCCATCCTTCCCCGGCCGGTTCCGTTAAATTCAGTAAAAAAGATAGTTTCATCCTCAAGCTTCTGAACCAGGGCATGGGATATGTATTTTGTATTGACCCTGAAAGACAGGGCCTTCTTTTTAATGACAACATCGAAGAAGGGAGTCCCGTCACGGCTTACGATCAGCCGTTCTCTGTTTTTGCCCAGAGACTCAGTCCTGAAGTCAGCCAGCTCTTTTGGTATTCCCCAGTTTTCCCTTCCGTTGACTACGCTTTCCATGGTGGAAACAAAAATTTTCGTTATGGAATAGAATTTTTTGTGGAGATACGGGAATTCGCCGGGAATGAAAAGAAGTTCTTTATATGGACCGGCATTGGACTCGGTATAATCCACGAGCATTACGGTGCCGAACCCGCTGAAAGGCTGGTCGGTCAGGCCGATCCGGAACGCCGGGTCGTCGCTGAACGAACGGGGAAATTTATAAAGAAAAATGTAGCCGTTCCCTTTCAGTTTCCAGGGGGCCGGATATTTTTGTGTCATAGTAGTGTAATCCTTCAGTTGATGAATCGGGCAGATCCCGTTAATTGCATTATGGTAACAAAATATAATAGTAATTAAAAAAAATCAAGAAATATTTGCAATATGCAAAAAAATACTTGCAAATTGCATGTAAAGAAATATTATTAATACATAAACATATTATACTGAATCAGGTTCATCGGCGTGAACTGCAACTATCTCAATTTTGCATGCTAAAATCTGATAAAAATTGGATATAAGAGTACTTCAATGAATACAAAAATAAATATAAAAAAACATCAGGGGGAATATTATTGTGCGTGATCCAGTCAGGGCAAGAGTTGACAATCTGGACAGGGATAAAGTGGAGGACCTTCTTTTTCATCTACTGAGAACCTTCTATCAATTTGAACAAATTGAAGTGTTGGAATTCGACCTATCCTATGAATTGATCTATATCCTGAAAATGCTCAGGCGGAATGACGGGATGCGCATTAGTGACATCGCCGAAGAAATGAAGATTAAGGTTTTTACGGCTACACGACTTGCAGATCAACTGGAAAAGAGAGAGTTGATTAAAAGAAAGCGAGACAGCGTTGACAAACGAAATATTCTTGTCACCATAACGGCCAAAGGGAAACGCATTGTGAAGAAGATAGAAGACCATGCAATAAACTTAATATTCGGCAACATGGGTAGTTACAGTGAGGATGAAATTCATGTAATCTTTAATACCATCAAAAATCTCGATCATATTCTCGGCGTTGAACCCAGTAAATTTTTGCCTGGGCATTCGGAATAATAAAAATAAAAAAGTGCATGCCTGCATGATAAAAAGAGACTAAAAAAGGAGGTTAGCAATGGCTAGCAAGTTCAAAGGGTACATGGGGAAAATGCTGGATATTAATCTGACTGAAGGAACAATCGGTGAGTACAATGTGAGCGACAAGGATCGTGAACTGTTCCTCGGGGGAAGATATCTCAGCACCAAAATTTTATGGGATGAACTAAAGTCCGGGATAGATCCCATGTCTGACGATAATATCCTTGTGGTGATGACATCACCGCTGACCGGAACAGGAGCTCCTTCCTCCAGCCGGTACGACATTTCCGCCAAGAGCCCTCTTACCGGTGCTATCGGCCACTCCAACAGCGGTGGTAATTTCGGTATATTCCTGAAAAAGGCAGGCTGGGATGGTATGCTCGTCCGCGGCAGGTCGAAGCAGCATGTATATATTGAAATCGAAGATGACAATGTGCAGATAAAAAACGCCGATCACCTGTGGGGCATGAACACCCAGGATGCCCAGGCAGCCATGGGCAAGGGCGGGACCATGGCAATAGGCCCGGCCGGTGAACACCTGGTTAAATTTGCCACGGTTGTATCCCAGGAACGCAGTCACGGACGTACCGGTATGGGCGCCGTCATGGGATATAAGAACCTGAAAGGAATGGTGGCCCGGGGAAGCAAAAAACATGAAATAGAGGAACCGGAAAAATATAAGGAGCATATTAAAAAATGGATTAAATTGCTGCAGGGTCATCCCGCCACGGGAGACCAGGCGCCGAAACTGGGAACCGCTGGATTTTTAACAACTCTCTCAGTGAAAAACGCATTGCCGACGAAAAATTTTTCCCGGGGTTCCTACGAGGACGCCTACATGATCGGCGGCGAGCGCCTGGCCGATGAGTTCCTTGTTAAAAACTATGGCTGCACCTCCTGTCCAATCCGCTGTGGACGTGTAGTGAATATTGACGGCAAGGATGTAAAAGGACCGGAATATGAAATACTCTGCCTTCTCGGTTCAAACATGCTTATCAACGATATGGAAGCTATCCTGCGATGGAATATGGAGCTTGATCATCTCGGTATAGATGCTATCACGGTTGGGACTCTTATAGGATTTGCCGCCGAACTCAATGAAAAAGGAATGTGGAAAACCGGAATCGAATTCGGGAAAAAGGATAATATATCAGAAATATTGAGAAAAATTGCCTACAGGGAAGGGATTGGCAATGACCTGGCCGAGGGTGTCCGTTTCCTTTCGGAAAAATACGGCGGCAAGGATTTCGCGCCCCACGCCAAGGGACTTGAGCTGGCCGCCTATGAGCCGCGCGCTTCTGTGGGGCATGGTCTGGGATATGCCACGGCAAGCCGAGGTGGATGTCACCTCGATGGAGGGTACTTGATTTTTTTCGAAGCGACGGGTCCGGTAACGCTGGATCAGTTCCATTACCGCTCAAAACCGGGATGGGTAACGCTTGACCAGGACCTGCTGGCTGTAATAAGCGCGGCCGGTAATTGCCTGTTCACTTCCTGGACCTTTGTTCCCGGTATTGCTTACAAAGCTCCCGGTCACCTTCTTATTTCAAAGATAATTACCAAGGTGCTGACCTATTCCTGGCCCTTGATAAATTTTACCTACACAATGCCCAAGGGGCTGATGAAGTTCCATCTGCCCATGCTTCCCCACACCAAGGCGATAAATTATGCCACGGGCATGAAAATGGATTTCGGCAAGTTCATGATGGCCGGTGCCCGGGGGTATACTATGGAAAAACTTTTTAATCTCCGGGAAGGCATTGACAAGGAGTTTGATACACTGGCGAAACGCTTTACCGATGTGCCGCTCCTTGCGAATAATAAAAAATCGGTTGTCCGTCTGGACAAGATGATACCCAAGTACTACAAACTTCGAGGATGGGACAAAAACGGGATACCCAAAAAGAAAACGTTAAAGAAAATGGGTATTGACTTTGTTGATGTGAATATGTTTATAAAAAAATAAAAAATAATCCTTTCATGAGCGGTGAATATCGTGCTCGATATTCACCGCCATGGACAGTTTTTTCTTCCTCGCCGCTGACTGCTTTCATTTTTTTTCTTGCCTTAACCGTCATTTGCATGCAAATTGAATCAATAGGTGCATCATTTTGCGTGAGGGGTAATAAATTCGATGAGAAGATTCGTACAGGCGACCATTGTCATCACAGCTTTGCTGCTATCACCGGATATTTTTGCCGCAGATGATGCTTACCGTGTCATTTTGACGGCCGGTACAGTAACATACAGGAATGCGGAATTAAAAGAATGGACCGCAGTAAAGGATGGACTGTTTCTTCACGACGACGCTATTATAAAAACAGGAGACCGTTCCCGGGCAGTCCTGGAAAAGGACGGCCGAAGAATAACGATCGCTGAAAACCGGATTGTACCGCTGAAAGAAATGTCACAATCCGGCAAGTTCCGCGCATCCGACGGTCTGTCGAATCTGCGTACCCGCCTGGGGGATATCCTCACGGGGAAGAAGTATGTTTCTTCTACCACGATTGTTGCTGTTCGTGGAGAGAAAATGGATGATTCTTCTTCCCCGGTATGGGCCGATGATCTCACCGGTGAAGAGAAGTCGTCTTCAGAAAAACCGCTGGATAAGGCAAAGGATCTTTTTATAAAGATGGACTATAAAGGTACCGTGGCTCTGCTGGAACCGGCAGTGAAAAACATGACAGGTTCGGAAAAGGATGACGGTACCTACATGCTTTTCATTTCGTACTACAACCTGGGCAGTTACGCGAAATGCGTGGAACTCTCCGATCACCTCATGATCGACCATGAGGCTTCACCGCACAAACGCTCAGCAGTCATTTTAATAACGGCATTGGCCCATAACAACACCGGCGCATATCGGGACAGCATCGGGTTGCTCAGCAGATTTATATTCGAATTTCCCGACGACCCCCTGGTTCCCGAAGCCTGTTCCATGCTTGCCGGTTCATATATGTTGAGCGGCGACGAGGAACGTGCCATGAAATACTACCGCCTCATTCTGGACAGGTATCCCGCCAGCTCTGTGGCCCGCGATGCAGCTGCGATGGTGGGAAAGAAAAAAGATTAGAAACAAAAACAGCCGCCTGCAGTACTGCGGCTGACTGCTGCGGGGCACAGTATCATTTGTCCGCCCAGACAGGGTCTGCCTCGTCCACCTTCCCGGCTTTCAGCGTTTCCGTTTCCAGCATGAATCCGTATTGTTTATGGAGGGATGAATCGAGACGCAGGGCTATGAGCATCATCTCCCGGGACTTTTCCTGTCGGTTCATTTTCCCGTATACCAGGGCCATGTTAACATGTACCGTTGGATTATCGGGCCGGATAGTCCTGGCTTTTTCAAAGAATACCAGGGCCTGGTCAAACTTTCCTTCGAGCATAAGTATATTGCCCATGTTGTTGGTCGCCGAGAAATAGCCAGGATCGAGCTTGAGGGCCTCTTCGAAATAAGACCTGGCCTGGTCGTATTTACCGAAACGGGAGTACGTTACACCGATGCTGTTGTAAATTCTGCTGTTGCCGCTGTCCTGTTGCAGGGAGTTTTCCAGAACCTTAATCCGGCGGGTCAACTCCGTTTCAATGATGGTATTAATGTCGCCGTGGTATAAACGGTCCGTTTCCTCTATGCCGGGAATTTTCGGTTCCCAGCCATCGTCGTCCAGCGTTACCGGAGCATACTGCTGCCATGCTTCCTTGGATGTGATAACCTCAATCTGGTCATTGCGGGCAAATTTTCTATATTGCTGAAGTCCCTTGTCCCATGCAGTCAGAAAGGATTCTCCCATGGCCGTGGTTTCCACGGGAATCCACACGCTGTTTTTGTAGATGACAAGACGGCTGTCATCGGAAGAAACATTGCTTTTATTTGCTTCGGAGACATCGGTGTTAAACATCATGAGTATGTGTCCGGGAACGGTCAGGAGGGCGGTTTCTATCCCCAGATTTTCAAGGAGAGCGCAGTACAGGACCGTAAGGTCATCGCAGTCTCCGGACCTGAATCGCAGTGTCTCGCGAGGGTACTGAATATGGTCGACAAGATTTTTCTGCCGGGAGAAGGTCGTAAAGGGCGTACGCGGGTCCCTGACATAGGTAATGCCGAAGGTGCCCAGCGTATCAAATATTTCAATGGCATTCTGCAGCGCCGTATTCATGAATTTGGGGCGGAGGTTGCGAAACTGCTGTGCCGTGGTGCGGGAGAATATCTTCACAGCCGTATCCCTTGTCGTGATGAAGGAGGAGAGCTTCCGGGTATCAGTCCAGGTCATGGCATTACGGTTGTATACGCTGATGGGTTCGTTGCGAGAGATGCTGTATTCTTTCCCTTTGATTGAGTACCTTATGGTGAGCTGGGCATTTATGGGCGTATTCTCGGTTATACCGAGAATACGGTTGTTGAAAACGGCATAAAGGTCCAGCCGTACCGTATCATCGGGCTGTATCTGACGGAAAGAACGCGAATCCGTGGGGAAATCCATGTAATCCTTCAGCAGCAGTTCCGCATAGATGCGGTCAATGGTGTGTCCCGTGGTATTTCGTATAACTGCCGTTCCCAGGGGATTGTCCGTATAGAATTTGTACAGGGAACTGAAGAGTACCTGGAGGGAAATGGATTCAATCTCGGCATTTTTCACTTCCACGACGCCCTGAGATTTATTGAAGAGCGCAACGACGGCATCATACCTGCTCTTAAGGGCATTGTCGGCGGGAGAAAGCTTCAGCGCCATCTCGTAATATTGCACGGACTTTTCATAGTGGGGACGGGCGCTTTCCGGGCCTGTTCCAAGGGCGCTGCGGAAATTCATTTCATGAAAGCGGGCATACTCTCCGTACAGGGCAAGCCGGTTTTTATCCAGGCCCCGTTTAGCCGCCGAATTATTCTTATTGTATTGGAGGACCTTTTCGTAGAGGGCAATTGCCGTGGGGAAATGACCGACAGCTGAATAATATTCGGCCCGGGCAAGGATTGCCGGCATATATTTCGGGTCGACGGACAGGGCCATGTTGATGTAATACAGCGCCTGCGATGAGCCTGCCGGGTGCTTGCGGGAAAAGACCATGTATACCGCCGCGGACTTTGCCTCTTTCAGGTTTTTGAGGACGTTGAAGCAGACGATCCTTTTATTCTGCATGTCGGCGACATAGAGACGGTTCCCGTCGGCGCTGACCGTAATATCATAGGGCACGTTGAAATATTTCCGGTCATTCCCGGGGAGTTCGCTTGTGATCCACCGGACACTGTCATCTTTATCAATCCTGAATATGATGTTTTTGGAAACATCTACCCCGTAGAGGTTCTCATTTTTATCCATGGTGCAGCGGGATATGAGCAGTAAGGAACGGTTTATTCCCATGGTCCTTTTTCTCAGCACCTGGCCGTGTTCCGAAAGATAGGTCAGGCAATAGAAATTATCTTTATCGGATATGATGACCGGTTTGCCGTTAAAGGTCGTGATGGTCACCGGAGTCTCGCCGTTAAGATGAATGCTGCTGATGTGCATGCCTTCGCTGTTGTAGACCAGGATCAGTGATTTTTGATTATCGGGGACGAAAACATACCCCGCCGAGGATACGGCAAAATCCTGAGCTGCCGCCGCGTTGTGGAATATCTCGCGGACCGGGGAGCCGCTTTTATCATACAATATTATTTTTTTTCCCGATGTATCAAGGACAAAAATAGTGCCGCTGCCATCACCGTCAATCTTCATGGGGACCTGGAATTCGCCCATATCGGACCCCGGCATGCCGATCTTTCCCCGAATTCTGCCCGAGTCATCGATGCGGCTTATGAGGCCGTAGGCACCGATGACAACTTCGTCTCCGCGTGAATAGACACTGTAAGGAGTCGTGTGGTTCGGGTCAATGGAGCTCATCCCCAGGAATGACATATCACGGATATATCGCATGTCTGTGGGCGGATGCAGGGAATAGCCCGAGGCGATCGACATGGTGAGACGGAAACTTTCCATTCTTTTCTGAGCCAGCAATACGGCCGTGGAAAAATCCGGTGCTGAAATCTGAATTACGTTCTGATAACCGGCGGTCCTGCCATTGAACAGCTGGACGATGACATTATGGTCGGTGTTTTCATCGTTTCTGAAAACATGGCCCGTAACGAGCCAGTCGCATTTTATTGCGCTGCTGATGGCCGACAGTCTTTTTTCAGAACGGTATTGTTCACTGTTCATGTTGATGAAAGGATATGATTCATCCTTTACAACAGTGAGATGGGCCCCCAGGTGTTGTTCCATGTGCTGTTTTAGCCGGGACTTCAGTTTCCGGTATTCCGAACCGGAATCCCCGGAAATGTTAAAATCAATGAATGCGATTCTGGACGCGGTGTTTTTGATGTTTCCGACATTGGCAAAGTATCCCTTATAGTCCCCGATGTAGGAATAGCAGTATTCCAGGTTGGATGATATGACCGCATTGGGTCGGAGCGCAGTGGTAAATCCCCTGTCGATGACATCTTTTTTCCGGGTGGAATCATAGAGGTATAACCGCACCCGGGCCTTTCTGGCTTCGTCAATTTTTACGGAACCGTATATCACCCAGCCGGAACGATTGGCGGCGGCTATAGTATCAATATCCCGCTGTACGCTGTACGCGTAGGGCTCGCTCAGGTTGATGACGGATATTCTGCCATGCAGCGTTTTTTGAATATCCTCGAGGAAAAGGTCATTGATTTTTTTTATATCCTCTATATTATTTTTATCATTGGAAGAGAGACCGAGAAAGAGCACGTTTTTCTGGGCGTCTCGGGCAGGAGAAACGGCACCCGTTAACAAAAGAATGCAGGTTATTGCGACTATATGTATGCTGTGTTTCATTATAATTTATCACCTGGAATGCTGTTTTTGTATTTATCGAGAAAGCCGAGAAAATATAGCAAATAGGCTTAATGAACAAGCAGCATTGAGCAATTATTAAAAGATATGCGGGGAATTGGCAACCAATTTTAGCCACAGGGAGGTAATAATGGTATTGATTGACTGGGCTATTGTTGGCCTTTATATTTCAGCCGTTGTCCTTATGAGCTATCTGGTGGGAAAATCGCAGAAAAATCATGATGATTATTACCTGGGAGGACGCGTTATCCCGGCCTGGCAGGCAGGAGCTTCCATGACGGCCAACCAGGTGAGCGCCATAAGCCTGGTGGGAGCTCCGGCCTTTATCGCCGTCAAAAAGGGAGGAGGACTGGTCTGGCTTCAGTATGAAATGGCTATCCCCCTTGCCATGATCGCCATAATCATTTTCGTGATGCCCCTCGTCAGATCCGTGAAGGGAATCACCATCTATGAATACCTGGAAAAACGATTCGGCTATCATACCCGCCTGACCATGAGTCTGGTCTTCCTCGTCAGCAGATCCCTGGCTACGGGCGTGGCCCTGCTGGCAACCGCCTATGTAACCAGCGTATGCATGGGGATACCGCTTACACTCACCATCATCATCATCGGGACTGTTTCGCTTCTTTATACGTCAATGGGAGGCATCAAGGCCGATATCTATTCCGATATCATGCAGCTTGCCGTATTATGGATAAGCTCTTTTGTTCTCATCGGAATTCTCATTGTTCTCCTGGAGCCCTCTGGTCTGCATAACCTTACAAATGAAAGATTCAGGATATTTGATTTTACTGCCACGGGGCTTGGTGACGGGAATTCTTTTGCCTTTTTGCCCATGCTTGTGGGAGGACTTTTCCTGTATATTTCCTATTATGGATGCGATCAGAGCCAGGCCCAGAGGCTCCTCACCGCGAAGAATGACCGTACTGCGGCCAGGTCTCTTCTCATCAACAGCCTGCTCCGTTTTCCTCTTGTTCTGACTTATTGCTGTGCGGGTATTCTCATGGTGCCCTTTTTGGCATCACATGCCTCCTTTGCCGAAGTTGTGAACGGACTGCCTGCTGATTATCTCATGCCTGTTTTTTTCAGGGATTATGTGCCGGCGGGAATGCGCGGTCTCCTCGTCGCCGGTATTTTTGCCGCATCCATGTCCAGCCTTGATTCAGCAATTAATTCCCTCAGCGCAGCCACCTGGGAGGACATCATCATCCCCATACGACCGCATCTTGCGGAAAAGGGGGATCGGGCTAAAATATTTATCGCAAGGCTCATGACAGTGTGCTGGGGAGTTTTTACTATACTCTGCGCACTCTGGTTTTCCGGTGGAACTGACACGGTAATCGAGATGGTGAATAAAATCGGTTCCGCCTTCTATGGTCCCGTTGCCGGAGTATTCATTCTCGGATTCCTGTCACGGAAGGCGGGGCAGGGCGGCGCGCTCACGGGCCTTGCTTCGGGTGTTTTTTTGAATATCGTCCTGTGGATATTTTTTCACGATTCCATCTCGTGGATGTGGTGGAATTGTACGGGTTTTTTTATGACTGTCCTCACCGGGATGGCTGTCACCTTTATTGTCCCGCTGCCCCATGATAAAGCACGGCAGGAAACACTGCGGGTTGTCGATCGAAGTGATTATTCTTTTCTCAAAAAATATTCACTGATACTCATGGGCTGGTTTATCGTGATTATCATTATCAGTTTATGTCTTGAGCATGTGCTGACGTAGAGGGGGCATTCATGTGTCAATTAACCTTTCCGGCCCTGACGGCATCCAGATCCAGGGGGAGAGGCTTTTCCGGATCCACGTAGAGTGACAGGGCTCCGTTCGGACAGTTTTCAACGCAGAGTTCACAGCCGCGGCATTCGGCGCCGGTATAAACTCTTTTTCCCCCGACAATGCTGATAGCCTGAAAGTGGCAGAAATCAAGGCAGGTTCCGCAATCTTTGCATTTATTCTCATCGTGGGTTATGGAATACCCCGCCGTTGTTGATACGGGAACAACAGTGTTTCCCATGACGCGGGTGAACTTCGTGGCAATGAGGCTCAGGCAATGATCGGGGTGACAGGTGCAGATAACTCCCGTACATCCGCCGGTAGCTACTTTGAAAAAGGCCTGGTTGATATATTTTTTCTTTCTCATCTTTTGTATTATATCGAGCGCTTCTGCCTGGGTTACTTTTCTCGGATTGTATTTTTGACAGCTGTCGAGCCAGAAGGCGGCTCCCTTGCCCACCATGAAACAGGAATTGATATCTTCCTTCGGAGCCTTGGTGGACTTTTTACAGGGACAATCCATGACGGTTATATTCTCGGGATCCTGAAAAATGATTTTTGTGGCGTATTTGTAAGGGATAATTTTTTTATTTTCATCGGAAATAATGCGGACATCTTCGTTTAAGGCGAAGATCTTTTTCACATCACCGGCCGATAAAACCTTGGAATGATACCGGTGAAAAACAAAGTTGGCCACGGGTTTCAAGGGGGGAAACCACATGATATTTTTAAGGGTCAGAACGCCTGTTGTGAGTGTTTTAATGTAAGGATAGTAATATCGAAAATAAATATAATTATGGATAGCTCTGTCCACCCTCCAACCGTGTTTAACAAAGATATCTTTAGTTGACTGTTTCATGCATGACCCTACCTTTAATTTTGCATAATAGATAGACCGGACTCGTCAGGTCTATAATGTATGAAAAATAGATAATGTCAATAAAAATCTTGTCAGCCGGCACTTATTTTCAGTCTCACAGCTGCCGATAATTAATTAAGTTGAGAATTACAAGAAAGAGGTGGCATTATGTATCGCTTTGATTCTCTCGGGGACTACAATAAAAGGCTGGATCAACTTACCCTCAGGATTAATTATCTGAAAAATCACCAGGGTGATGTGCAGTCCATTGTCAATTATGAAGCTCTCAAGTTGTCTTACATTATTGAAAAGCTTGAATTCGAATCAAATAACAAGAATTAGATACCGCTTTCTATCAGGCAATTTTTATTGCATTATTTGCCTGCAATCCAGAAAGATATCCTACCGCCTCATCCTCTGTTTCGAAAATGGTGAACATGTCCTTGATGTTGACAATTTTAAAGAATATCTTAACGGCGTTGTTATTTTTATTGCAGAGAAGAAGCATCTGACCCCGTGACTCGAGAGTGCGTTTTAGTGAAATGAATATCCGCAATCCCGAACTGCTGAGATAATCAAGGTCTTCCAGAACCAGAATAATGTGAGAGTCCTCGTTTTTTTCAAGGATGGACACGATATCCTTTTCTGCCATTTCTGATTCGAAAATATCCAGACGTCCGGAGAGGTAAACAATGGTAATGTCACCGATGTTTTTTGTCCTTTGATTCATGTTGTTCCACCTATGATTTTGTTACGTCGTCTATATATTTATCGACAACTGTACAATAGGGCATGATATTATTTTAGTGTCAAGAAAAATATTATGTCACATGAAGGTTTTTGAGAATTTATACAAAAAATTTAATATAAAAAATGATCCCGGCAGATTATTGGGGATGCCGGATTTATTTCAAATAAGGGAATATCTAAAATTAAAATTTGAGGTTCCCTTAAGAGATTGTAAAACAGATTGACTGCATGACAAAAATAATAAAGAATATGCAGGATAATTATGAGAGGTCTTTATGAAACTATATTCGTTCATGCTGATGTTCCTGTTTTGCGGTACTTTAATGATGTTTTGCACATCAATGCCCTATGATCAAAATGCCGTTAATAAAATAAAGAGAGGGGCAGACCTGCACGGGGCGAACTTATGTTTTGCAAATCTGGAAGGCGTTGATCTCCGGGATGCAAATCTCAGCGATGCAGACTTGCGGGGGGCGAAGCTCAGAAGGGCCAACCTCAGTGGTGCCATATTGAAAAATGCCGATTTAAGCGATGCTGAACTAGTCGAGGCGGAATTGCGGGATGTCAATCTGGAAAACGCCAAAATGCAAAATACCAACCTGGAAAAAGCAAAACTCACCGGTGCGGATATTGTCAGGGCTGATCTGCGGAATTCAAAGATTAGTAAGGCTGATCTTCGGCTCGTCAATCTTTTCGGCGCTGACCTGCGGGGGGCCATTTTACAGGGAGCGGATCTGAGTGGAGTCAATCTATCCAGTGTAGATCTCCGCGGGGCTGATTTGCAGGGTGCCCTGGTGAGTAAAAAATGGAAGCAATACCTCCAGGGACAGCAGATAAAAAATTATGACAGCATTGTGTGGGTGGAATAGCGGAAAAAAAATGCCTCATGTCTCCATGAGGCGTCAGATAGGGGTTACCCCCGAATCGACATACAAAATCATATATCATTTATAATATATTACAATTTTTTTTAAAGTCAATCACAAAACCGCCTTTCTGGGTTTTTTTTATATAATGAATAAATCTTTAAAATGCACCCAACTGGCATTTATTGATTTTGATATTCATATTTTCGCAGGCGTTGGCAATATCAAGCCGGCTGACTTTCATTCTTTCCGCCAGTTCCCAGACTTTTTTACATGATAATTTTCCATCAGTGAGGGAGCCTTTGATGGCCAGGCTCAGTTTCTCAGTCACCTGTACATTGGGCTGTATTATTTTTTTCTTAACTCCCTTTTCTCCATAGCCGAAGAGTCCCAATTGGCAGCGGTTAAGCTTGATTTTCAACTCATTAAGCATTCTGCCCGTTTCTTGTGGAGATTCGGATGTTTCCTCTGATATAGTGAAGGCTCTGGCGCATGAAATATGACCTTCATCCGCTGAATTAAAAATGGATTCTCGCAGTTGATTTTTTGTCATGGTGGTATATCCGTTTAAATTAGAGTAACCGTATTTTTCCTTTTCATTCGTTTAAAAATAATGAAATAAGTCAATTATATTTATTAATGCTGAAATATGCAAATTATTTGATTCTGATATCAAAATATCCTATATTATTTTTATTAAAAAAAACAAAATTATTGATAAAATATTGATGTAAATGGTTGCCGTTTTTTAAAAAAATTATTATATTAAATGATTTTAATTTTGAGGAGGATTACATGATTCAACCAAACAAATTACATCAGTTGGAAATCATTTTAAAGAAAAAGGAGATCCAGGCTCAGGATGCGAAGGAAAAGGGAATGTACTCGACATTCAGCAATCTCATGACCGAGATTATCGAATTGAAAAGAGAAGTAAGAAAACTGAGTATGGGAAGCAGGTAAGTTCAGTCAAGAAAATAGTGAAGGCCAGACATGTCCTTCATGGCCTGTAACTTGTTTTTTTCCCTGAATTCCTCTATCAGTATTTTGTCGGTTTTAGCAAGCCGCTTGGCAAGAATGTGTACCATTTTTGCCGCAAAAGAGGGATTTTTAAGAAGAAATTCTTTCAGTTGATCTTCATTTTCAATGAAAACGACCTTGACGTTGTCCTGAGCTGTAGCTGTAGCGCTCCGTGGTATTTTTTCAAAAAGGGAAATTTCCCCAAAGAAGTCGCCTTTTTTCAACTTGGCGACTTCTATTTCATCACCACCGGCATCGAGTGTAATGACAACATTTCCTTCCAGGATGATGTACATTTTTTGTTCCTGATGCCCTTCCCGGATGATTCTTTCCCCTTTCTGAAAGTAACGAACGTGTTTACTGCTGGCCATCAATCCTCGCTTTTGTGTTTTCCCCATTCCTGGATTCTATTCTGTTTATCGGAGAGCATACTTACTCTTCTTGAGCAGCTTAAATTATGCAAGAAAGTTTTATTGTTAAAATAATGGATTGCTGCAACAGTATAACTGATGATATTTCATTGCCGCTGATTATCCGTCCCAGCGCCTTTCATGTTTTCGCCTGTCCTGGATAGTGTTGTCATTTCTTCTGTCGTCCGTTATGGTATCATGCAGATCCACAATACGGCGCTGGCTGACACGCCTCATGAACATTCTCCGGGAGCAATGGCCTCTTTTTTTCAGGCTGGATTTTCGAAATAGAGTCATATTGTCACCCCCTCTATAGGTATAACAAAAAACTATCATCAACAGAAGCACGAGTCAATATAAAATAAGGGAACCTCTATAAATTAGATTTTGGAAGTTCCCTTGTGGGTACAAGCATAGGAAAAATAAGGTTTTTTCATTTTTTAGTTAATGGAAAAACCTTATTTTTAGAGGTGCCCATAAAAAACACTTTTATGAAGACAATACAGGTGTGATAAAAATAAATTCTTCCCATGGATTTTATATTGGAAAATATCATTGCATAATTTATTAAATCCGGCATACTTGCATTGACCGCATTTCCCATATTCCAATTAATATAAGGATTAGCAAATGTCATTTCCCTATGACAGCAGTTCAAGAATTTATAATAGTAAGATTTTCCAGCTACTTATAGAATACACTGAACAATATTATCCCCATGTAGATATAAATTTTGTCTGTGCAAGATCAGGACTTTCCATGGCCGACATGCTTGATTCTTCAACCTGGCTTACCCAGGAGCAGGGAGATAAATTCTGTGAAGCGTTGCTGGAAGAAACAGGGAATGAAAATCTTTTTATTGAAGCAGGCCGGTTCGCATCATCGGCTAAAAATGTGGGCATCGTAAAACAGTATCTTCTCGGCATGATAAGTATCAGCAGTGTATTCCGGATGCTGGCAAAATTTTATAATCTATACAGTCTTGGAGCCTTGATTGACGCAAAAACAACAGGATCCAGCAGGGCAGAGATTATTTCCCGTCCGGCACCGGGTGTGGTGGAGAAACCTTTCCAATGCGATTACCGATTGGGCATATTCGAATCGATTCCATTGCTTTTTACAGAAAAAGCCGCAACTGTGCGTCATCCCCTGTGCTATCACCGGGGTGACCCTTACTGCATGTATGAAGTTAACTGGGATCGCAGCATAAGCAGAAGTATCAGGCTCGTGAGAAATATTTTTACCGCTCTGTCCTCTTTTATCGTGCCCGTTGCCATTGTTATGCTCGCGGCTCCCGTGCGAACCCTGCTGATCAGCGGAATAGTAGCCGGCAATATCATCATCCAACTGATATACCTTTTTATCGAAAACAAGGAATTGCGGGACGGACTGGGACGACAGGGGGAATCGGCCCGATCATATATACTTGAAATTAACGAAAGATACAGAAACGCGGCAATAATGAAGGATATCGGACAGGCCGCGGCTGCGATTCTCGATATTGATCTTCTTCTCGATTCTGTAGCGCTTATACTTAATAAGCATCTGCCCTATGACAGGGGGATGATCATGCTTTTTGATAAAGACGGCGGAACCATACTTTTTAAAGCAGGATATGGTTTTTCCCTTACGGACCGGGATGCGCTGAAAAAAAGTGTTATCAATTTAAAGGATAATAACTATACCGAACTGGCGACAATCATATTTTCTGATGACGGTTGCCTGATCATTAATGATGTAAATAAGATAAAGAAAAAATTCTCTCTTGAACTCAGGGATTTACATAATAAACTGGGAGGAGAGTCTTTTGTTTGCATTCCTGTCCGTTACAAGAGAGAGGCCCTGGGACTATTGTGTCTCGGAAACGTTCATGTCAGACATACCTTCACTGACAGCGAAATAATTCTTATGAAGGGGCTCGCTTCACAGATTGCCGTTTCGATTTCCAATATACGATCCATAACCATGCTGCAGGAAAGCGAGGCAAGGCTTAATTTTGCCATGGAAGCCACCAGCGACGGTATTTGGGATTTTAATACATTGACCAACGAGGTGCATTTCAGTTCCCGGGGTTATGAGATCCTGGGGTTTTCCGTAGGCGAGGTTGAACCGTCCTTTCAGGAATGGATGAAACGTCTTCATCCCGATGATCGGGAGCATTTTCTCAAGAGCATATTTTTTACAACCAGCGAGAGTCATCCTGTAACACGCTTTGAGTTCAGGCTTGAAACAAAATCAGGCAGGTGGAAGTGGCTCCAGGGAAATGCCCGTGTTGTCGAATGGGACGAAAACGGCGTTCCCATGCGGCTTGTGGGAACTCTTGTCGATATTCATGAAAGGAAAATTGCCGAGGAGGCGCTGAAGCAGGAAAAACTCAGGGCGGAAAAAAGCGACAGCCTGAAAAGCGCTTTCCTGGCGAACATGTCTCATGAGATCCGTACACCACTCAATGCCATACTGGGATATACTGAGCTCATGCTTGATGATGAAACGGATATGGAGAACAGGGATTACATCCATATTATTCATGAAAGCGGCAACCTACTTCTCTCCCTGGTAAATGATATCATTGATCTGTCAAGGATCGAGTCGGGTAATATAGAGCTCCATGAAGTGAGCTGCAATCTCCCTGATATACTGTATAACGTGGAATCGAACGCACGCATAGCTATTGTTCAGCAGAAAAAAAATATTGAATTAAAACCGAATTTTCATAAGCTGGAGAATAATATTATCTGTGATCCCCATCGTCTTCAACAGGTAATGAACAACCTCATGGGAAACGCAATTAAATTTACTCAAACCGGCCATATCGAATATGGCTATCTGATAAAAGGGCAGTTGCTGGAATTTTTTGTTAAAGACACGGGAATAGGAATTTCCCGAATTGAACAGGATCGAATATTCGAACGCTTTCAGCAGGGTGATGTCAGCACAGTCAGGGAATATGGCGGTTCCGGGCTTGGACTTACCATCTCCAAGTTTCTGGTGGAGCTCATGGGCGGGGATATATGGGTTGATTCCCCGGGAACGGAAGGCGGGGGTTCCTGTTTTTATTTTACTCTGCCGCATATATCTTCGGCCCCTGCTGAGAAAAGACAGACAGTCGTAGATTCTGCAGTCGAGCAGGGAACTCAATTCAATATTCTTATAGCTGAAGATAATGTCATCAATCAGAAACTCATTCAGCGCATGCTGGAAAAGGCGGGTTTTACCGTGGATATTGCTGTCAATGGCATAGATGCCATAGCAAGAATAAGGCAGGGGACGCCTTATGATCTTATATTGATGGACATCCAGATGCCGGGGATGGATGGTTATGAAACGACCAGGCTGATCCGGGAACATGAAAGGGCCGTGAATACGCATACGCCCATCATTGCCATAACTGCCCATGCCATGCAGGATGATATGGAAAAATGTATTCGTGCGGGGTGTGATGATTATATAACAAAACCAATCGCCATGAAAGAAATTAAACTGATAATAAAAAAATATATTGCATCAGGCCAGGATTAGTATGAGCAAAATAAACAAACTATCAGCGGATTTATCGGCAGGCAGAGAAGACGTGATGAATCTTGCCGGTGAAGTGGAACGACTGACAAGAGAAAATGAGCTTTTAAAAAAGACTCAACAGAATTATCGTACGGTCTTTGAAGACATAGAAGATGTCTATTATCGTGCCGACATACATGGGAACCTGGTGGAAATAAGTCCATCGGGTCTGAAATTGCTTAACTATGAGAAATATGAGGATATGGTCGGTCTCAATATTGCCAATGAAGCCTATAAAAATCCGGAGGAACGCGATACTCTGAAAGCCTTGATTTTACGGAATGGGAGGGTGACCAATTATCCGGTATCACTTAAAACAAAAGATGGGAAAACGGTCTTTGTTGAGACCTCCTCGCATATCTACTTCGATGATACGGGAACGCCGGCCGGTATTGAGGGAGTTATCAGAAACATTACCGGAAGAAAAAAAATTGAGGATGAACTGCTGCAATATCAGGTTAATCTGGAGAGCCTGGTTCACAGGAGAACTGCGGAGTTGAAGGAAATCAACGCCCTGCTTGAGAAGGACATTAAGGAAAAAGAAAAAATTGAAATTGCCCTGAAGGAATCGGAGGAAAAATACCGTTCCCTGGTGGAAAACATAAATGAAGTTATTTTTAAACTGGATGCCGACAATGTATTCACCTATATCAGCCCGGCAATATTCAAGCTATCGGGATATCATCACGATGAAATAACCGGCCGGAAATTTTTCCAGTACATCCATCCCGATGATTTGCCGAACCTCCTGCTGCAGTATCAGGACCTCCTGATTGGCCGTAGAGTGTATCTCGAATACCGGGTTCTCTGCAGGGATGGGGCCGAGCGCTACGTTTCCTCTTCATGTATTATGATCAGGAACGGCGATGGATCAGTGGGAATACTGGGTGTCACCAACGACGTTCACGAACGGGTAATGGCCGAAGAATCTCTCAGGGAAAGCGAGAACAAGTTTCGGACTTTCGCAGAACATATTCCTTCAGCCGTTTTTATCCTGCAGGATAATAAGCTCTGTTATGCGAATCAGGCTTTTTCAAAACTGTCGGGATATGCACTGGAAGAGGTTGAAGGTTTGAATTTCCTGGATCTCATACATCCCGATTATCGCGACATTTCCGAAGAAAGACAGAGTTCCCGGCTTGACGGCGCTGTTATGGGGGCGACCTATGAGATTAAGGCAGTAGTCAGGGGGGACAAGTGCATCTGGATTGAATATGTCGGCGCTATTATCGAATATAACCGGAAACCGGCCATTCTAATCTCGGCGGTGGATATCACTGAACGTAAAAGGCTCGAAGAGGAGGTTGTCAAGAATTCTAAAATCGAATCACTGGGAGTTTTTGCCGGTGGAATTGCTCACGATTTCAACAATCTGCTGACGGCGATTCTGGGGAATATATCATTGGCGCAGATAGATGTTTCTGATAATACTATTGTTCGTACAACGCTCCGTGAAGCTGAGAAGGCAACATTGCGCGCAAGAGATCTGACACAACAGCTTCTCACTTTTTCCAAGGGCGGGGCCCCCATAAAAAAAATTTCCGATATAACATCACTCGTGAAGGAAACCATCGCATTTATTCTTTCCGGCTCCAGGGTTAAGTGCCGGTATAATGTGGATAAGATGCTGTGGCACGCCGATGTAGACCGGGGACAATTCAGCCAGGTAGTGCAGAATTGCGTGATAAATGCTCTGCAGGCCATGCCCGAAGGCGGTGAAATCATTGTTGTAATGGAGAACATTTCAATTTCAAACAAGGACAATTTACCTGTTGAGAATGGGGATTATGTAAAAATTTCCATTGTGGACAATGGCGAAGGAATATCCGAAGAGGCTCTGGGAAGAATTTTTGATCCATATTTTACTACGAAAAGCAACGGCAGTGGTCTGGGCCTTGCCATTGTATATTCCATCATCAGGAAACATAACGGCCACATCGACATCACATCCAGACAGGGATCGGGGACTACGGTGACAATGTATCTCCCGGCCTCGGGAGAAAAGATTTGCGGGGATAACGACCTGGAGAAAAAGGAGATATTTGCGGGCGGAAAAATTCTTCTCATGGATGATGATCCCATGATACTTGACACGGGGACACGAATGCTGAACCGCCTGGGATTCCATGTGCAAACTGCCCTGAATGGAGAGCTGGCATTAGAGTACTATGCAAAGGCAGTTGAAGAAGGGATGCCCTTCGATCTTGTCATTATGGACCTGACGATTCCCGGGGGAATGGGGGGAGTGGAAACGCTGAGTCATTTAAAATCAATTGACAGCAATGTGCGGTCAATCGTATCAAGCGGATATTCAAATGATCCAATTATGTCTCACTACACCGACTATGGATTCATGGGAATGATGGCAAAACCATACCAGTTCGAAGAGCTGCAGCAGGTTATCGAAAATATTTTTCACACATTTAAAAAAGGTGTTAGTACCGATTTTAATTAAATATAATCGGATAAGATATATACCGGTTACTGCTTGACAGTAAATTTTACACTTGATAGTAGTGCTATTTTCCACGTATGCTAAAAAATTTTCAGGAATCGGAAACAAAGAATGAATAAAAAAACAGATGTTACTATTAATGAATCGGCGTCATCGGTTGTTCTCATCGATGCGGGAGTTGAATACCTGCATCTTCAATTTTACCGATCGGACGGTTCTTCAGCGGAGAAGATACTGGTGAGGGATCTTACCATAAAAAATAATGATGAAATCACCAGCTTATTTCGCGGCAATAATGTATTTGCTGAAATTGATGCCCTGGACCAGGACAGCGCTAACGGGCCGTCAATATATATAACGGGAAAGCTTGCCGATATCACAAGGGCGGCTCTTGGTAAAGGAGAGGTTATTATCCCGGCTGCCTCTTTATGGGCCTCGGCCCTGCGATTGCTGCGGCAGCACGATGGTCCCCTGCAAACCCTGGGAATAATAGACCTGTCTGCCTCGGGATATAACATCATCTGTATTGATCACAATGGAAAACTCCGCGAAGATTCACTTATTGTTAATCCCAAATGCGGTGCCGGGTCGGGAGTAAACCTCAGCAGAATACTGCAGAAACTGGACATCACGAGAGAAGAGGTTGATGTTCTTCTGAAGGAATATCTGGGCAGTGAAGGAGCGGAAAAACGTAAGAATATCAGTGTCCGATCTGATCGATGCGGGGTTTTCAGTTCTTCGGCCACCATCTCCGATAAAAATCAGGGGATACCTCTGGATCATGCACTGGCAGTGACTATGAAATCCGAAGTCATGAAGCCCTGTAATAAAATTCCCGAAGGAATCGACGTGGTATATCTCACGGGCGGTGTGTTCCGCTGGCAGTTTGCGCGGGATTGCGCCGAGGACATTCTCAAGGGGAAAGGTATCAATGAGATACATTATGATGAAGACAAGACCATCATTATTGAAGGGATGAAATATCTTACCACGCTGCTGCATGACAGGTTCAGACCGAGGGAAGAGGAAAAGCTTAAGAAGGTGAAAGCCCTCATCGAGCTCCCCTCGTATGAATCGGTTAAAAAAAGATATGAGGAAGAATCCCTTTATTTTCGCTTCACCGATAACAGTGTCAGGGCAATGGATAATTCAATGATTCAAAATATTCCTGTCAATATGGCCCTGGACATCGGGTCTACCATGGCAAAGATGGTCGTAACGAACGCGGAAAACGGTGATATCCTTTTCACCGATTCATATGAAAATCACGGTGATACCATACAGACAGTTAAGCATATCTTTAGCGATCTGCGGGCACAGGGGATAGAAAGACTGAATGTTCAGAATATGGGGCTCACAGGAAGCGGCAGATACCAGGTCCAGAAAGCCATTGGCGCTATCTACCCTCATTTGAAGGACAGGATTTATGTGCTGGTTGAAAACTATGCTCACGCCAGGGGAGCCATATCCTATGCCAAGGAGCATATCAAAAAACTGGAAGAACAGGGTGTTGGGCCGGTTAATAATGAGTTTTGTCTTCTCATAGATATCGGAGGTGAGGACACCAAGGTATCCATAATCTCCCTTGAGAAGGAAGAGCTTTTTGATAATGCCATGAATGTCAAGTGTTCGGCTGGAACGGGAAGTCTCATGGACACCCTGAAGGCCATGTTCGGTATAGATAATGTTGCCGAGGCCTATAACATGGCATTTACCGCCGATAAAGCCTATAGAATCAATGCCACCTGTGCTGTATTCCTCATGGAAAACGCCAGGAAAATGCAGGCCGAAGGTTTTCCACGGGGAGAGATACTTGCCTCGTGTACACATGCCATCGTGGAAAATATGGCCAGGACCCTTTGGGACCAGGTGGACTTTCCCCGTAACGCCGTGGCTCTTCTGCACGGCCAGACCATGCTCAGTGATCCGCTGCCCCTGGCCGTAACGGACCGTATACAGGGTTATACCGGATCAAAGACGTATTGCATCGTTCCGCCCCTGCCGGGACACCGGGCCTGCCTGGGGCTCATTAAGACCATGGAGGATATGAAGCTGCCCCTGATTCAGGACTACAGCATTTTATCGGACCTTATCGATTTTTCATATGAGAAAAAACTTTTCGTTTGCCGGGGCGCTGCCTGCGGCGATAAGAATGCCGTCTGTTCCAGGACGCTGCTTACGGCACAACTGGGCAGCGGTGAAATTAAACTGCGTCTTGGCGGCTGCACAGCAGTGAACGAAATGGAAGCCCGGCTGGACAAGGGGAAAAGAGCGGACACGCCCGACGCATACCGCGACATTTGGCGTTTCATCGACGGCAAAATGCCACGTAGTGATGAAGCGAAACGTCTTGTTATCCCAAGGAGTTTTGCCGTTTCCGAACAGGCATATTTTCTGGGTCGCATTCTCCATCACCTCGATTTTCCCATTCATATCGATAATGTGACGGAAAAGGATATCCTGGAAGGACAGCCTCTTTTTCCCATCGATTCATGCGCACCGAACATCGGTGCCACGGGCCAGTTCATGCGACTGGCCAGGGAAGAAAAGGGGATGATACTGGTTCCGCAGATAGACTTTCTCAATTCAGGTCAGACGAGCCTGGGCCGGACCTGTACGACAAACCAGGGAGGGCCGCTCATCGCGCTTCATTTTGCCGAGAAACACTATCCCGAGGCACATTTTCACGTCATGGAGCTGAACCTCAACAAGGATGATCCGGCATACCTTGCGGATCAGATGCATGAAAGAATGGAGGCCGTGTTTGAATGGTATGGCAGAAAGATACCCAAGGCGGACGTCCTTGAGGCCATACGGAAAGCACAGGTCGAGTTCCGGCAGCTTCACGACGATGTAGCGGAGATGACCGCCGATTTCATCCAGTTCGCCATAGACAACAAGCGAAACATTTCCATTGTGACAGGGCGTGAATACATCCTCAATCCCGGAATTTATGACAGTCATGTGGGAAAACTTTTAAAAGATAAGGGAATAGTCGCCCTGCCGTCGTATGTTTTTGAAACACATCTCGATGAGCAGTTTAATTATATTTACTGGCGGAATCCCCACGATATATTATCAAAAATATATGCGATTACCAGGAAGGAACTGCATGCGAGCGTAATCAACGAGAGGCTTAAGAAGCTGATACGGCAGATTGAATCGGGTGTGGGCGAGACGCTTATTTCCATTGTAACGGTTTCTACGTTCCGGTGTGGTCCTGACAGTGTAACGCTGCCGGTGATTAATGAGATCGCCCGCGATTATCCTTCGCTGCTCATTCAGTCCGACGCCATGATTGCCGAGCTGGCGCACCTGGAAAACAGGGTCAACACGCATATAAACCAGCTGGAAAAACACCTGCACAGCGAGATCAACAGAGATGAAGAAATTCATTTTGATCTTAAGATATTGAATAATATCTTTCTCGATGCACTCAATCCTGAAAATGATGTTCTTTATTTTCCCACCCTCGATGACAACAGAATGATGATCAGCGTTTTCAGGGCCATGGGAGTGACGGTTGTCGATAACTTTGATGATGATACGTACAATCTGGAAGAAAAGGCAAAAAAGGGGCGGAAATACATGGGCGATTCGGTCTGTGTTCCCCTGGCGGCGGTTCATACGGATATGATAAACGCAATCGAGGATTTTATCAAAAAGAAGAAAGAGAAAGATCCCGTGGTTGAAGGAAAGAACAGGGTCGTTCTCTTCATGCACGGAGGAGACGGCCCATGCCGCCTCGGGCAGTATGTGCATCTGTATAAAATTTCCTTTGACCGGCTTTTCGGACCGCGGAGTTCAGGTGACTCCGATAAAAAGAGCACCAATATAAGGCTCATCGAAAATGTTTCCAGCAGTCTCCTGGGGAAGGATGATTTTACCGCGGAAGTGGAGAAGTGGGTCGGTATACAGGCCTACCAGTCGCTGATTCTCCAGGGATTATTTCACTCTATGTATCTAAAGGCTGCATCGCAATGCACTACGCCGGAAAAATTTCAGGCCATGGTGGATGATTACCGGAAACTCAAAACGGAGATATTCTACCGGTTGGAACACAAGGTCAAACCGGGGAAAATAGCCACGGCTTTTGTTGACGGTGTAAGCAAGATGATTCCCCCATTGGGCGGACCTGCCCTGTATTTCGCTTTCGGTCTGTATAACAACAACGGATTCAGAAAAATGTTGAAAAAGTTCAGGAAGAAGTGGATTAAAAAAACGGGAAGCGGCAAGCGAAATATCCGTATCCATGTGGATGGAGAAATCTATATGCGGGTGGCCCAGCTGAACGAAATTCTTCTATCCGTTATTGATGCCCTGGGATATGGCAATTTTGAACTATCCTATTCACCCATCTGGATATTTTTTGAGAATGTTCTGGAAGCGAGAATTCTCGTGGCCAACCGGGATATAGAGCATTTCAGGCACGAGATACTTGCCACGGATAGTGAGGAAGAAAAACAGAAACTTCTGAAGCTGATAAATGACAGGGAATTGATCAAAAAGGATACGGAACGGACCATCGGCAATTTCAGGAATATTCTGGCCGCGCCGCTATACAAGGCCGCGGGACTCCCCATGTCGCATCCAATGAAAAAGGTTTTTGCCGCGGCAAAATCGGTTCTTCCCACATTCAAGCCTTTCGGAGAACTGGTGCCCTATACTGGAGAGACAATACTGAACATTCGTGACGGCGTTGATCTCGTTCTCAATGTGGCCCCCGAGGGATGCATGGTGTCATCCATGGGGCAACTCCTGACCCCGAAGATTGTCAGCGAGGGAGGGAACCCGGCAGCCATGGTGCAAAATCTATTTTCCATGGATGGAGAAATCAATGAAGAAATACTGCAGCTTGTTATATTGAAGATACTGGGACCGGAAGGGTACTACCGGAGATGATTCAGCATTCATTGGCCTCATGGAACCGGGACTGGAACGGCAGCGGCCTTATACTGTCATATAGGGCCGTGCACCGGATCAATGGGCTGGATTGGCGGCTATTTTTTCAATAGCCACTTTCACCACTTTTTCATAGGACATGTCTTTCTTCGCGGAATGAAGGTTCTGTTTATACAGCACTCCTTTGTACGAAAGTGATGACCTGTAAGCAGGTTTGAGATGGTTGAGAGCCAGCGCTGCCATGTCCAGTAAGCAGTCCTGGCAGTGGCAAACATCTCTGTTGTCGCCCAGTGACAGCTGTCTTTCCAGTTCATCAATGACCAGGGTCTCAATTTCGTTGACCAGAAGATCAAAATCATAATCATCTTTCAGAGCCATCTCAGCCTCCTAAATGCATAATACCTGTGCTTACAAAGTATCACCAACAGGGGGACAGTTCAAATAAAATTATCATTATTGACGGGTCTTCCATCGGGAGACCATACCTCCTGCAGCGTGAATAAAATATGGGATTATGGAAAAAATGATTTTCATTGAACGCGTGATCCCTTATTATAAAGTATGAGGCCTCAATAGTATTCGTAGTATAACAGCGATTATTGCGGCAGGGAAGGTTTAGAGAATATGACGGAAATCCTGAGTAAAATTCCAGGTTTGTCACCTGTTCCTTTAAATACATGTTTCAGGAAATGATGAACCGGGGAAGTTGAAGTCCTGGTTCAACAGGGGAAAGCGGAGAGGTTGAAACGCCTGAAAAACAGAAAATGAGCATATAATAGCTATTTATTTAATTAAACTGCCAGAGGGAGTATCCACCATGAGAAAGAAAATAACTATCAGTCAATTCTCCGATGAACTCATCGCGCGGATTGAAAAATCAAAGGGCATTGATTGCTGTAAAACGGAGATCAAAAACCTGGCTGCCATTGCAAAAGATAAAATAGGCAATGAGCAGATAGAAGTGGAATGGAAAGATAATTAAAAGCGCCCCGCCATTCACCTTATCATTCCTTCCCGGCATTGTCTTTTCCGTATTCCAGGCGGGAAAGCAGGCTGTATGCTGCGGGAACTACTACGAGGGTCAGGACCGTTGAAAAAATAACGCCGCCCAGTACTGCAACTGCCATGGGTATGCGCGATTCAGCACCGGGACCAACGGCAATGGCAGGCGGGATGGCCGCTGCAATGGTTGAGAGTGTTGTCATTACGATCGGTCGCAGCCGGACCGGGCATGCCTTGAGAAGCGCCTCTTTCACGCTGAGACCCTCGTGACGCATCTGGTTGGTGAATTCGACAAGCAGAATAGAATTCTTTTTCACCAGACCCATGAGGAGAATGAGGCCTATGAAACTGTACATGTTGATCGTCTGACCGGTTATTACGAGAGCTATAATCGCGCCGGTGAAACTGAAGGGAAGAGCAAGCAGCACGGTGAAGGGATGGATATAACTGTTGAACTGACTGCCCAGGATCATGTATGCCACTATGATTCCGATTATGAGGGCAAAAGTCAGGCTGGAAAAGGATTCCCCTGATGTTTTGGCGGTACCAGTCACATCGACGCGATATCCTTCCGGCAGCATTTTTCGGGCCATGGTAATGGCATAATTAAGCGCTTCCTGCTGTGACGATGTTGGAGATGGATTGGCGTAAATGGTTATGGACCTGGCACGATTCACGCGGGAAATTGACAGCATTGACCGTCGTGACACGACATCAACGACCTCCGAGAGCCTGACCAGTTCCCCCCTGTTATTCCGTACAAAGATTTTTTTTATGTCATTGATTTTCCTGCGGTCCGTATCCGCCAGGCGTATGCGGATGTCATAGCGATGACCTCCTTCGGTAAATTTCCCGATAATTTTACCGCCTATCATGGCGCCAACGGCATTACCGATACTGGTCATGCTGACACCCCGTTCTTCAGCGGCAATGCGGTTGGGGATGATATTTATCTCCGGCTGTCCGAGATCGTAACTGGTATCCACATCAACCATTTTACCGGATTTTTTCATTTCATCGGCGATTTTCGTGCTGTAGTCACTCAGCCTGTCCCAGTCGGGGCCCTGTACTACGAATTCAACGGGATAACCGCGTGAAGCGGAAAACCCCCTCATGGACAAGTCCTGAATCGATATTTTCATTTCATCGATGTATCTTTCCGCCTGTTTCCGGATATCGATCATGACATCGTTCTGCGAACGGCGCTTGCCGGTTTTGGGGTCCACGGGGCGATCTTTCGGCTGTTTGAGGTTGACGAAGATCATAGCACTGTTTGTTTCTCCTCCACCAAAACCGCCTACGGCACAGTATATCGATTTTACATCGTTGATGGATCGAACGAGGGTCTCAATTTTTTTTGTGGATTCGTCTGTGACCGAGATTGAAGACCCCACGGGCGTTTTTAAACGTAATATGAACTGGCTCTGGTCCATAGCCGGAATGAATTCCTTCTTTACCATCCCGAGGAGTAGAAGGGAAGAAAAGAAAATTGCTGAAGCGGTGATAATGACAGTCCAGCGGTGATCAAGAGTGTAGGCCAGGGCTTTGTGGTAAGCGACTGACAAGGCATCGAAAGCGCGGTTGACACCGCGGTTGAGTATGCTGTTGCGTTTGTTTATTTCAAGAAACTGGGAGCAGCGCATGGGGGTGAGCGTCAGGGCTTCGAGGAGAGAAAGAATTACCGCGATTGATATGGTGACGCCGAATTCAAGAAAATATTTTCCGATGATGCCCGACATGAAGGCGACCGGAAGAAAAATAGCTATAATGGCCAGTGTCGAAGCCAGGGCGGCAAAGGTGATCTGACGGGCCCCGTTACCGGCGGCAATTACCTTGTCCTGTCCCATTTCACGATACCGCGTAATATTTTCAAGTACCATGATGGCATCATCGACTACCACGCCGATTACCAGAGAAAGGGCCATGAGCGTAAACGTGTTGAGCGTGAAACCGGCAAAGTACAGCACGATGAAAGTGCCGAGCAGCGAAGTGGGTATTGCGAGAATGATGTTGATGGTCGAACTGAATGAGCCGAGAAACAGGAAACATACGAGACTGGTCAGGATGGTGGAAAGAAAAATAGTAAAGACAAGTTCGCTCGTGGAATCCTTGATAAAACGGGTCATATCATTTGTTATCTGGAGTTTATATCCTTTGGGAAGCTGGGGATTCAGCGTATCAAGGAGCTTCCTTACATCGTCGGCTATGGCAATGGCATTTGATTTCCTCTGCTTTATGATGCCGAGACCGATAGCGCGTTCGCCGTTAAATCGTGATATTCTCCGAATGTCGTCAAGGTTATCTTCTACACGCGCCACATCCTTAATAAGAATCCTGCTGAATACAGGCGAGCCGCCCCTGAGGGTTATGGGCAGGTTCGCGACGGCGTCGACCGTGTAGGCCTCTCCCAGGGACCGTATAACAAATTCCTGTCCCGTGGTTTCCATCCTGCCGCCGGGAACTTCTACATGCTCCCGTCCTATGGTGTTGATAATATCGTCTACCGTGAGGTCATAGAGAGACAGTTTGTCTTTATCAACCCAGATACGCAGGTTGCGGTCTACATATCCGCCAAGCCTAACATCGGCGACGCCGGAAATTGTCTGGAATTTGTCCCGGAGTTCGTATCGGGTGAAGACCATCATTTCTTTTAAAGGACGGTCTGATGTAAGGGCGATCCACATAATGGGAAAATCCTCGGGGTTCCGTTTGCTGATTATGGGAGGATCAATATCTTTGGGCAGGAGACGCTGCGCCTGGGCGATCTTTGTCTGGACTTCCTGGAGAGCAACGTCAACATTGCGATTGATATCCAGCTCCACGGTGATACTGGTTGAACTGTCCCTGGATGTCGAACGGACTTCCTGTATGCCTTCAACGCTCATAACCGCATCTTCAATCACGTCGGCAATGTCGGTTTCCATTATTTCCGAAGAGGCCCCTTCGTATGTAACGTTGATATTCACTACAGGAAAGTCCACGTCGGGAAGCTGGGATATTCCCATCCGATTATAGGAAATCAACCCGAAGAGCATGAGACCTGCCATGAGCATCCATGCGAAAACGGGATTTTTTATCGATATATCCGATATGCTCATTTTGACTCTTCCGAATTTTTAAGTATGGATATGCCCCGGCCCGACAGCTCGTTGACGGCGATACCGCAGCGAATCCTGTCCAGGCGGTGCTGGAGCACGATCCGGGCGTAATCATTGCGCGCGTTCTGCAGTGATTCCAGTGTTGTCAAAACATCAAGAATGGTAACCAGGTTCAGCCTGTACTCGTTCATTATCACTTCATGGTTCCGTTCCGAGGCATCCAGGGCCTTCCGGTAACTCTCAGTTTCAGCAAGGGAACCCTTCCAGGCCTGGAACGAATCGCGTATCTCTCTTTCAGCATCTTTCCGTTTTGCCGCAAGATTCAGTTCGGCCTGCCGTTTAATAGAAAAACGTTCTTCAACACGGCCGGGAACTTCACCGGCCAGAAGTGGAATTTCAAATCCCAGGGCCCCATAATACTCGGAACCGGAATTGGGGCTTTCCTGATAGAGCCGGTAGGCTCCTTCGAGGTACACGGAAGGAAATTGACCTCCTGCCGAGGCCCATATATTGGCCTGGGCAAGCTTTACCCTCTCAATTTCAGCCTTGATATCCCAGCGGTTCTCCACCAGGGGATTGATAGGGTCAGGTATTTCTGCAGGGTCGTGCAGATCACTTCCTTCTATCAATACGGCATCGACGGGAATACCGGCAAGAGCGTGAAGCTCCAGCCTGCACCGCATAAGCTCGCTTTCAAGGGCCCTGATCGTGGCCTCGATACGGTAGATTTTCTCACTGGTTCTCAGCAGGTCGCTTCTGCGGCTTTTTCCCACGAGGACCCGGCGGTTCAGTTCCTGCATTGTCTTGAGGTACAGGTCACGAATTTCATTGCTGTTTTTTAATGACTTTTCAAGCTGGAGGATATGGAAAAAGCAGTAAGCCGTGCTGTCGAGAAGAGCTCCCGCACTGTTTGCCAGCTCATACCGCGCAATGGCTGATTCATAACGGGCGTTTTTAAAAGCCGTTATTTCATCGAGACCGGTGATGATGGGCTGCCGCGCGTAAAGGCTGATACTTGTCTGCTGCGTAGACGATGATTGATTGTCGGGTTCAAGGAAGATAACATTCCCCTTTATGGAAATACGGGGAAGAACTGACCCAATGGCCTGATGTTTCCGGGAACGGGCCTGGAGCAGAATTTCACGGGCTGCGGGAAGCTGCTGGGAATTATGGACGGCCAGGGCATACACATCGAAGAGAGTCAATTCAGTCTTAACAGAAGCGATTTTGATGTCGTCGGCGCTTATGCCGCTCACTTCATTGATGACTTCCGCCGTACCCATGATTGAGCCCGTTAACAGAAATGCAAAAAGCAGGCAGGTTTTTTTCCCCGCTCTTTTCACGGCAATTCTGTTCCGGATTTTAGTGCTCGATACATTCTTCATAGTATTGTATTTTAATGAATAAAATTGATTATTTCAACATTTTTCCGTATCAGGGAAAGACCTTAGGGAAAACGAAAGTATAGTACCCGGAATGAGTTAAAATAATTCAAGAAGAAAAATCAGGAGTTTAATATTTTCATCTCCGCGTCGTTATGGTTAGACCACGGTTTTTAAAGACCGGTTCCACGGGGTGTTAAAAATATTGAAGATTGTCCAGTTTCAGTCCGATTCAGGGGCCGCAATACAATGCAATGCTATTTTTTGTCCCGGCTGAAATAGAGGTGGGGGGAATTGTTGAAAACGCGGTCTTTTACCGTAAAAACCGTGAAGGGTTTTTTGATATGCTGGTGAAAAAGGATGTCATGGCCCAGGCAAAGGCCTATTTCAATAACCAGGCCGGCATCGCTTTTATTTATGGTCTCGGCCTGTCCGATGGGATTGCAGGACACCGAGTCTCCCAGGGAATCGACAATATCCTTTTCCCTGAGCCCCTGGATGGTACACCGGAAAGAGGAAACGGAAAAACCTTTTTCGGTAAGAAAGGCGTGTACATCACGGGCAAGTGGTTCCAGGCCGTAGCAGTAGGCCAGGGCTATGTGTTTATATCCCTGTTTTTCGGAAAATTCGGCTATTTCTTCAATGCGCGACAGGGTTCCGGCGCGCCCGCCGGCCACGAGGCTGTCGGCATCGGCGTATAGCCTGGAAATATTCTCATCATGATATTTCCGGAGCGTGGATTGACCTTCACCGGTGCAGTCCACGCTTTTTGCTTTACAGGCTTTTGAATTGCAGTTAACGCAATTCAATGAGAAGCACTCTCGTTTTCAATATCCCGCTCGGCCGCGATTGCGGCAATGGTTCCATCGGCAACAGCAGTGGTGATCTGGCGGTATCGCTTGCTCACTACATCACCGGCTGCAAATATCCCCGGTATGCTGGTATGCATCTGGTCGTCGACCTTCACGTATCCCCACTCATCGAGTGCCAGTTTATCGGAAAAACCGCTCAGGTTGGGTTTCATGCCGGCGAAGATAAAGACGCCGTCGGCGTGCATCGTTTCTCTTTTGCTGTTTTTCAGGTTTTCCACCGTGACGGTCATTGTTCCGTCCTCATTGCGGACAAAGGCTCGGGGTTCATGTTCAAAAATGAATTCAATTTTTTCATTGGCAAAGGCCTTTTCCTGGGCTACCTTGTTGGCCTGGAGCTTGTCGAACTGGTGGACGATGGTAACCTTTCGGGCGAACTTTGTGATGAAAAGCGATTCCTCCACGGCACTGTTGCCGCCGCCGATAACGATGACATCCTTCCCTTCAAAATATTTGGCGTCGCAGGTGGCGCAGTAGGATATGCCCTGTCCCTTGTATTCTATTTCTCCCGGCACACCCAGCTCGCGGTACGCCGAGCCCGTGGAGATGATGATCTTTTTGGCTTTTATGGTCTCGAATCCGTCGACGAGAATGGTTTTGCCCGTCATGTCAACATCGGACACATCCACGGCGGCCCGGAGCATCATCCCGGCGTTTTTTGCCTGTTCGTTCATGTAATGCATGAGCATGAATCCCTCTATGGGTTTTTCAAAACCGGGATAATTGGAAACCATGTGCGTCGTAGTTACCTGTCCTCCCGTGAGGGCAATATCAACCATGATGGTTTTAAGTTTCGCCTGGGCAGCGTAAATGCCGGCCGTGAGGCCCGAAGGCCCGCCTCCCAGGATGAGCACATCACATTCCGTGGTGACGGGTTTTATCTTTGCATGAATTTCCTTAACACGTGCAGGAGCGAGCATGCCGTCGAGCTGCTTCACCAGGTCGGAGCGTTTTATCCCTCCCATGAGGCGGGGGCCCGCTTCTTTTCCGTCCTTGTAAAAGAGTACCGTTGGGGAACCGGTCACTTTCAGGCCCTCGGCAAGGCCGCGGTTCTCCTGGCGGAAAATTTTTATGAAGGTAATATCATCGCCGTACAATTCACTGAGCGGTTCATACTTTGCGGCCAGGGCCTCGCAGGGCGGGCACTCCGATGAATAGAAGTCCACTACCACGGTACCATTCTTGAGCACCTTCTCTTCCCAGTCTTCGGCCTTGATATACAATATTTTTTCAGACATCACATAACTCCTTTTTCGTAGTATAAAGATATTCCCATTTCCAGCAGCCTGTCAACGGGCCTGCAGTCAGGGGACTGAATATTCCCGGTTTTGTTTTTTGCCACGGCAGCACATCCGCCTCCGCAGATCAGCTGCAGGGAACACTGGCGGCATTCCGGTATGGACGTCACGTCACGTTCCTCCCAGGTTTCAATTATATCAGCTTTTAATGTTTTTTCAGGATAATATGAACCTACTTCTTCGCCGGCCTTGCCCACATTGGCAGTGCAGGGATAGATTTTTCCCGTGTAATCGAAGGACCATTCCGTCTTGCAGCCGGGACAGGAATCAAAAAGTGGATCGGGAAGCTCGCCGTTATCATAAAGAAAACGCGTAACCGAAAAGGCGGGCCGGTGGAATTCTTTGATCTGGGGATGTTTAAGCATGAGGTTGTAGATTTCTTCATAGAGGCTTACCCGGTCGTAGAGACGAATACTGTTGGCCTGGCAGTGGTGGAGCTCGTAATTCCTGCCCAGTTGTGTTTTAAACAGGGGATTGCCCGTCCAGCCCCTGTCAACGGCAAAGGAGGCCAGGGCGGGGAGGTCGCCAATATTCTCACTGTCCAGGACCATGCGCAGGTTGATAGGTAATCCCGCCGTCAGGGCCGCGTCAATGCCCTGGACTATGCGGTCAAAGGTTCCCTGGCCGTTTTTCAGGGCGCGGCGCCGGTCATGGACTTCTCTTGTGCCGTCCAGGGTAACCTGGACTTCCCTGATCGGGGTTTTCGAGGATGAAAGCATATCCA
This sequence comes from Spirochaetae bacterium HGW-Spirochaetae-1, assembly GCA_002839375.1. Taxonomy (NCBI): domain Bacteria; kingdom Pseudomonadati; phylum Spirochaetota; species Spirochaetae bacterium HGW-Spirochaetae-1. The sequence continues at coordinate 56,661 of PGXY01000012.1, forward strand.
CGTAGTCTATAAGATTATAACCATTGGTCACAATGGCGATGCCCGTATTGCTGCGGCCGGCATGGTCAAGTATCATGGCCAAATTATTCCGTGATGCCTGGTCGGGGAGAAGGGGCTCGCCGCCGAAGACGGTGATATATTTTTTCCGCCCGGCGAATTCGCTGTTCACATAATTGAAAAAGGCCTCGATTATATCTTCGTTCACGCCCGTGTGCTGCCAGGCGTATTCATCCTGGTAGCAGTATGAACAGGCGAAGTTGCAGGCATACTGGGGAACGAAGAATATCTGTATCTCGGAACTGTCGCGCCCGTCTATAAAGTCGAGATAGCTTTTTCGGTAGAGTTTATTCTCTTCCTCTTCATCGATGAGGTAGCCCTTGGCGATATATTCGTCGATATCGCTGTAGCTGCCCCGGGATATTTCATCGGCTTTTTCCGGCGTCAGGATGTCGGCATTGCGGCTCAGGGCGTTAAGAATGAAATAATTCCCGGAGCCCTTTATTTTTGATACGATGTTATATTTTGAAAAATTCATTATCAGTTTCCTTCTAAAAATCAGCTGCGGGTTTGCACCCGCAGCTGACCGTGTTAGTCGTGGCAGCCGGCTACGATGCTCGAAATCTTCGCGCAGCACTGCGCTACCTGCTGATCGGAATCAGCCTTTTTTTGAATCAGTGACTTCATTTGTATCTCCTTATTGTTAAATAAGTGCGTTGTTATTTGTAACCCCTTATGGTGAAACTCGAAACCTCTATTTTCCCCTTGGGATAGGGTGCGCTTTCTTCAATTATTTCAATGTTGTCAAATCCGGCATCCCTGAGCTGTTCCATGTATTCATCACGCGTCACGGAACCGGCCCAGCATTCGGCCACGGCCACGGGATCGTTGCGGTGCTCTTCGGGCACCGGTTCCGATGAGTAAATGTCGCTCACGACAAAACGGCCTCCCGGTTTCAGGACACGGAATATTTCCTTCCAGACACGGTTCTTGTCGCGGGCATGGTTGATGGTGCAGTTCGATATGACCAGGTCAAGATGATCATCGGCAACAGGTATTATTTCCAGTTCAGATTGGAGAAACCGCACGTTGTTCACATCGAATTTTTCAGCGTTCTTCCTGGCTTTCTCGATCATACCGTCGGAGACGTCGAGTCCGTAGACGAAACCGTCGGGGCCTGTCATATCGGCGAGGCGCAGCACGTCGTTTCCGCGGCCGCTGCCCATATCCAGGCATATTTCCCCTGTCTGCGCATTTGTATAATTGATGGCACCTCCGCACGAGAGACAGCAGTTGCTCTCGGCCAGTGAGCTGTACCGTTTGTTGATCTGGCCCAGTATTTTAACGTTTTCCATACTTGCCTTACTCCATGGAATGCAGCAGGATATTCAGCGCCTTTTTCACTGTCTCAATATCGCCGGCATTTATCTTTGATCTGATTTTATCTTCGCATATCTTCTTTACTTCTGCAATCTTCTTTTTTGCTTCCATGCCTTTCACGGTTAAGGATATCTCGATATAGCGGCGGTCATCTTCAGCGGGTCTGCGGTGCAGATACCCTTTCTGGATAAGCCGGTCCACGATCCTGCTGATGCGCGAGGCTGAAAGATTCATCCTCTCCGACAGGGAATTGGAATTGATTTCCTCATATTCTTCCAGTGACAGGAGCAGGGCCGATTCACGGGAGGAAAGTCCCAGGTCAGCGCCGAATTCATCGAGGAGGGAATTGCATCGTTCCTTCAGGTGGATGATGTTGTCGAGAATTGTCTCAGTCATATTGTTTGTCGCTGTAAATAGTTGATAATGACAATAGTTTCATATAACAAATATAGTGAATAATTGCGGAAAGTCAAGTTATTAGCAAAGATTCTTTAAAAAAAATAAGAAGATAGATAATGCTACCGACAGTAAAAAAAGTACGTCAGGAACATTTAGGTAATGAAAGAGAGGAATATATGGATTAATCAATATTATAAAATTCTACTGGGTCGGAAATTTCAGACATAATTCCCTCACCATTACTTCCATAGATGGAGACACGGTAGTAATAAGTTCCTGGCGGGTAGGATGAATCATAATAGGTTGATGAAGGATAGCCTGTATCAACAGGCTCTATCCCTGTCAGGGAATAAGGACCATTTGCTGATGTAGAACGATAGATACGGTATTCAGAGGCGTTACTGGCATCTACTGTATCAATCGTGATAAAATTATAAGTTCCTTCGGACCCGGCAAATATTTGAGTTATCGGTATCATCTTAAAGATGAGATACGTTTCTTGACCGGCGGTCAACGTTACTGTAGCCTGAGCACCCCAGTTAATCCCTGAATCGCCATTCGCTGTAATTATAGTAAAAAGTCTTTGAGGGCCTGCTGGTATTTCAAAAGTAAATTCTGCTGATTCATCTGAAAAGTTCTCAGGCGTATATTCTATGGGCTCCATTCCTGATCCGGTTACTGTAATAGTTAATGAATCCGGTGTGTATGACCAGGCATAGGCCGGTGAACTGAAAAGCATGAGAAACCGGTCAATAAGCGATTTAGGCTTAACAATATGCTCTGCTGCGGCAGTATTTCTGCCTTCGATGTGAATGGTAACAAGGGCTGTGTCTCCGGAGAAGCAGCCGGAAAAAACACATAACGTAACAAAAAGTAACACTAAGACCAAGATAGTCTGTACGCTTTTTTTCTTCATAACTCTGTCCCTTTGTGTGAATAGATCATAACTTATGAATAAATATATTTTTGCATGAAATTTGTAAAGCAAAAATATGTTGTGTGGCATTCACATTAAAATCATGTTTCAGGCAAGTCAATCCCTGTGATACGCAAAGATATAGGAGAGTGGGCAGGCAGTGCCTTTTACTGCCATGAATAAAACCTTGATGGAAGGCAGATAAATAAGAAAAATTAATCCGTGTTACTTGGCTGGAAAGGGATTACTCTGAGGATCAGTGGGCAATCCTTCTCCATATTCTCCAATTACTGTAACTTTGTAGAAGTATGTATCAGATGGTGACGTGGAATAGTCGTATATCCAGCATTCTTCTTCACAGTTCCCCAAAATATGATTGGCTACAAAAGTATAAGTCCCTTCTCTGGTATTTGATCGATACAGGCGGTATCCCAGAGCATAGGGGGATGCATTACCGAAACGCACACTCATATACTCCCCGTTGTTATATACTTCTGTCAAGGCTGTAACAGGAATCATTTTCATGACAATATTTGATTCCTGTCCCGCTGTCAGTGAAACACTGCTTCGCCCTAACCATGTTACTGAATCTTCATATTCAAAACACGCCAAAGTAATTTCACGGTTCAATCCTGCTGGAATCTCCAGACTGACTGATGTAGTCTCGGGGGTAATAGAATCAAGCATGATCGTTTCCATGTCGGGAGCTGTTATGGTTAAAGAATATCTTTCCCTGTCATCGCTCCAGGCATAGGCCGGAGAACTAAAAAGCATGAGAAATCGCTCAATAAGAGATTTTACCTTAAGAGGATGTTCGGCTGCGGCAGTGTTTCCGCCCTGGATGTGAATAGTCACAATTGCCGTGTCGCCGGAGTAACAACTAATGAAAGAAAAAGCTATAACGAGGGACATGCAAATAGTAAGAGCTATTAATACTATTTTATTTCTCATAAAATTTATCCTCATTAGGGTTAAATTCTTCATACAGCTATGTTCCCGAATCAATTATTTTATGAATTAATTTGGCATGCCTGAAACAGCATCACTCAATACCCCCAGACCGTCAGCGTCGCTTTCTATGGCAATTTTATAATAATATGTTGTTCCATATGTTACATCATAATCATAGTAAAAACCTGTAGAATATGTTGAAATTGTTGTTATTTCATTATAAGGACCATTGATATTTGTCGATCGGTAGAGTATATAACGGGAAAAATTATACTGACCACCAATGATTCCCCATGTGACAGTAAGCTCTGTTGAACCTGAAGCACTATAAATTGCAGTTTTTGGTATCATTTTTATTGTTACATTTGCTTCCTGTCCTGCCGTGAGACTTACTGTTGCTTGGCCGCCCCAGACATCATATCCCCATGTGGAATTATATGCAGTAACAGTAAAATGACGATTCAAACCAGCGGGCACTTCTATGCTGAATTGAGTAGTACCGGAAGCGATGGGTGTCAAGGGAATGGTTTCCATGTCAGGCCCTGTGACGGTGTAACTTAAATTATCACGAATGTCCTCCCAACCTCCGGCATGGGCAGGAGAACTGAATATTTCCAATATCCGGTCTATGAGTGGTTTAGTCTTTTCCTGTTTAAATGCAGCCAGGTCGTTCCTCTCCAATCTTATAGTTACGATGGCCATGTCGTCATTAAAACAATTGGTGAAGAGGGCGGCAGCGGCAATTATAATAGTGCTGATTAAAATAGATGATATCGTTTTTTTCTTCATATTTACACTCCCAGTGACAATATATGATATGTGTGATATGGCATCGTTACATTTGTAAAGTATAAAACGCTTTGTCCTGTTTAAATATACTAACTCCACAAAAGAAGAAAAGTGTAATTTTTTTCTTTTGTGGAGTGACTATTGCATAAATAAATATATGCAAATTAGTATTGCTGCAGGTATACTTTTACCGGGAGTCTACACTTTGTCATGGCAATTCTTCCTGATCGGAGAAAGCCGCCGTATAATACTTTGTGTCAGTGGAATCTTTATAGTCGAGATGTAACGTGTAAATTTTCCCATTTTTTGACTGGTATGCTGAAAACCAGAGCTGACCATTATATACCGATGTGGTAAGGGGGCTCAGGATAAAGTCGGCATCATCCGTTGACTGCGGTTCATTCCATATTCCATCGAAATAAGATACATAAAAAAGAGAGCTGTAACCCGTCATCCGTACGGCCATGGGGCTGCCTGTCCCATAGTCAAAGAATGGGTATGTCATAAAAAGATTGTAATTATGGTCGATGAGCGTTATAGAATGCTCTCCGGTCCATTTGGTTCCATCATAGTAGTTGATATATTGGTCGTATGAGACTGCAATTTTATTATTCAATGACACTGCCCGGATATATGTATGGCCATAGGCATTGAACTGGACTAAAGAAGTACTGAATGTATCATTGAAATCAGCAGGTCCGATCCAGTCGCTGCCATTATAATACAGGTGAAATATGTATTGATTTTGATCAGTTGTATTTGTAGGGACTGAATTAAAGAAGATATGAATCTGTCCATTTTTAAGTTTTACAGCCGCAAGACTTGTATACATAGAATATGTATATGCCGTACCGGACCACATGAAAATATAGTCGCTGTCAATAACCGGTACATTCCATGAATTAGCTGACATATTATAGTCAGCGTTAAGAATCTGGTTGCGGGAGGCAAAAAATATGTTAATAATGCTGCCCACCCTGACAACCTGGAATCCTCCAGCCATGGTGCTTCCCGATAAAATGTTTTGAGTTATAACAGGCTTTCCGGGCTGTTTTATTACTGCAACAGGACCGTCTGTACCGGAGCTGGCGACAAATGCGTAGATATCATTGTCTATGTAGGATGTGTGAGTTGAACTCCCTGCCGCCTGATTTCCGGTGATAGTATAAAGAAGTTCCAGGCTGCTATCCCCAAACTGCATGGAAAATATACGAAGATAGCGGTACGTTGTAGAACCTGATGTATAATATTGAAATGTGGATATATAAATGTTCCCATTGTTGTCCATGTCGACAGTCTGGAGGCACATGCCTGAATATTGAGATGTCATACTTAAACTGACAACCGGACCGGTTGTCAGTCCATGCTCATAACATTGTATGTTCAATGAGCTGTCGATCGTATTTATTATTACGGATTGTCCTTTATCGTTTCCAGCTACCATAAAAGTACGAATCCATCCAGACCATTCAGTTGAGCCTTCGATATATTGATCCTCTGTGTGTCGGGGAAACCACTTATAATTAAAAGCATCGGACGGACTATTACCACCGGTGCCGCCGCAGTACAGGAATATCATCGAAAGAAAGAAAATAAAGAGCCTGATAGAATATTTCATAATTACCTCTGAATAAATTAAAGCCATAATAGAGTCATTAATAGAATAACTGCTGTTATGTCAATAACGATATGAATATTATCGTATCAATCTTCGCATCAGCCACTCGAAACCATATTTGAATTCAATCCTGCCCCACAGTGAAGATAAATACATCATGATGAATATGAATGTGCCTGTTATCATTAATGTGGTTCCGGCAGAAAATGTTCTGTGCAGTCCTATCATCCTCAGGGCTTCATTAAAAAGAACAATATGTACCATGAACCAGGTAAGTGAAGACCTGCCCGTGAGGGTCAGAGCCCCGGCTATTTTTCCCCGCAGAAGATCCCTCAAAACATAGAAGAATATCAACAGAAACAGGGCGATCCCCAGCAGCATGAACGTGAGAGCCGGCAGTGCCGGATAAAAATAGGGCAGCCAGGCGAATATTCTGAAAAATGTGCCGTAGGTTGCAAAGGCATAGCCGTGCCTGTACAGGGCCATGAGCGTGATGCCCGCGGTAATACATCCGGCGGCGGCCATGAACAGGTTCACTATCGTCTTTTTTTCTATCCAGCGCTTCGAAACTATGCCCGCCATAAAGAAAGCGGCCCAGGGGAAAACAGGAAAATGTCCCTCGGCAAAGACGAGGCGCAGGAGGCCGCCCGTCATCCCCGCATTGTTCATGTGACTGTTGTTCAGGAGGAGGGGCGTTCCCAGCATGGTCTGAAGGAGCGCGGCGGAAATGACAACGAAAACTGCGAGAATCAACAGATACACGGTTTTCATGCGGTTCAGAACGGGCGCGATCATGAGGCACAGGCCCATGGTATGGAGCACGTACCAGGACCAGGGAACAAACCAGTGAGGCGTAAGAAGATTCAGGATATATCCGCAGCCCAGGACAAAGAGCCCCCGTTTGACCAGGCTCTGACCCCTGTTCCCCTCCCGGGCCAGGAAGAGCGCCGAACCCATCCCCGAGAGCAGGAGAAAAACCGGCGCGGCGAAATTTCCCGCAAAGTTCAGGCATACCATGACGGGATGTTCCGGGAAGGTCATGGCGTAGGACAGCCACTTCTTTTGCCAGAGCCAGGTCAGCAGGTGCTGCTGTACCATGAGTATCACGGCCAGGCCGCGCAGGGCGTCGATATATGCGAAGCGTTTATTCATGCCGGGCACTGTAGCATTATCAATGGCTTTGTGTCAATCCGAGTATAAGAAATTTATCAAAATAAAAGACAGATTCACAGGAAGAACGCGAAGGACGCGAAGAGGACCCCGGCGTAGAAAATCAAAACATATACAAATCTATTGTCGCCACCCCTGGGAGGGGTTTAAAATATTTTTAATACTTCCAGAGTTCTACTCTGAAGAATTAAGTGGATTCCGAACCCAGGAAGAAGATTTATAATGATATTAACGATTCAAAAACCCCCTATGGGGGTGGCAGCTATGAATTGAAGGTAGGGAGCAGATATATTTGCCGGGGGCCACTCTCCCAGTTATATCTTTTTCAGTAAAACATGTTGACATAGAGTTTCACCTGCCGCTACTATTCCCTGTTTCAGTAAACCGGCATCAAAAAAAGTGACGCTTCAGTCAGAGAGGAAAGGTACAGATGGACAAAGTTCTCAAATTTATCAACACGAAACTTTCCCTCTGGGTCATTATCTTCGCCGTCATCGCCTATAATTTCCCCTTCCTGTTTCTTTCGGTGAAATCGTACATAAATGTTTTTTTTGCCATCACCATGTTCGGCATCGGCCTGGTCATTACCGAAGAGGATTACCGGAACATAATCCGGTCGCCGTGGCAGATACTGTACGGGAACCTGTGCCAGTTCACCATCATGCCGCTCCTGGCCCTGGTGACGTCGTGGCTGTTCAACCTTTCCGATGAAATCACCGTGGGCCTCATACTCACCGGCGCGGCGCCCGGGGCCATGACCAGCAATGTAATATCCTACCTCTCCGACGGCGACGTGGCCTATTCGGTTTCACTCACGGCCGTGGCAACGATACTGGCCCCGGTTCTGACGCCGCTTATAACACTGGTCCTGGCGGGAAAATATATCCCCATTCCTTTTATAAGCATGTTCATGACCATCATATACACCGTGGTTATTCCGCTCCTGGCGGGGTTCGCCATACGGAGGATGTCCCCCGCCTTTATCATGAAGCTTCACGATGGTCCAGCCACGATTTCCGTCCTGGCTATCGTTGTGATCACTTCCTATGTCGTGGCCGCCAACCGGAACAACCTGGGGCAGGCGACAGCCCTCATATTCGGGGCCGTGGTTTTTCATAACCTGACAGGAATGGTGCTGGGTTTCCTTGCCGGCAAAGCGGCGCGATATGATTTCAGAAGGACAAAAACCCTTTCCATCGAGATAGGCATGCAGAACGCCGGACTGGGTGTGGTGTTGGCCCTTCAGCATTTTTCCGCTGAAGTCGCTATCCCTGCCGCCATATTCACCATCTGGTGCATTGTATCGGCGTCCCTTCTTGTTAATTTCTGGAAATTTTTCAGCCGCTTTAATACCGCGGCAGCGGAATCATAATCAATAATTACCTATACAGGGGTATCGCATGAAAAAATTTGTATTTATTCTCGTGTCATTGCTTGTAATCACAACACTTTCCTGCAGTACGGTCCCCATGCAGGAACGAAAAGAAAAGGTGACGGGCGTTCTGGAACTTCTCAACCGCGGCGACCTCCAGGGTGTTGAACGCGAGACAGGGGGCATTCTTTCACGGGACAGGGGCAATCCCTACGCGGCTCTCCTGCGCGCCATCGAAAGATATATCAGCATGAGCATGGACCTGTACCGGTTTTTCAATACCAACTTCAGTGAATTTGAACAGGATGATGACTTCAATATAAAATTGATCCAGGATAAATTACAGGAAACGGACAAGCGCCTGGAAGATATAATGGCCGACCTGGAGACCGCTTCAAAGCACAAGGATATGAAGATAGCCCTGACACCGGCGCTGTGGCATTTCGACTGGAACCAGGACGGCGTTTTTGCCGATGAGGACCGGGCCTTTCTCGAAGTGGAAAACGACGGACAGGGAGGAGACATCCCGGAAGGAGATCCGCGCCGCAGGCCTGAAGTCCATTTTGATCACGGTGATGTGCTGTGGGCCATGGCCTATATCCATTTTCACCGCGCCGTAGTGCAGGGCGCCATGGCCTTTGACTGGAATGATATAAAGACAACCCTGCAGAGCGTGGATGATACGGGTAAAATTTCAATACGGATAAAAACGAAAAAAGTGCGAGATGCCCGGGACTCCATTCTCCAGGGACTGGCCTTTTCCGGCGCCGCGCGAAAAGCCTATCTTGCTGAGAGTGATGATGACAATGAATGGATTCCCAATCCTCGCCAAAAGAGAACGGCCCTGCCGCTTCCCGTTACGGAAGTACACTACGAGGCCTGGGAAAATATTTTATCGGACCTGAGGCTCATCGTCACCGGGAAGGAGTGCCTGAAGGCATCGGACCTCATGAGTTTTTTCCAGATATCAACGGAGTGGCATCCCAAGGGGTACTTTGATCTGGGAGGAATGTTGAGTAATCCCAAAGATATTGATATTGAAGTGACCAAAACCATGGCATTCATGTCCATCGGCTACCTCGACGGATTTTTCGAAGGCATCTGGGGAAAGTTCTATGCCTATGATAAAAAGGCCTCACTGCTGCCCCTGCGGCTTATGAAAATGAAAAATGAAATTGACCTTGGCCAGGATTCCCTGGAGGACAAACTGCGGTATCTGATCTGGATCAATTAGCGGTTTGCCGGGATGCATTAATGTTTTTTATTTGAATCTCGCCGTTAACCTTTAAACCAGGAAATGATAAACGTACATTATTTCCAGCGTAACTCTTTGCGTCTTGGCGCCTTTCCAGACGAATACATTCCTCGAACGTGGTTATTGATGATATGATGCTGGATTTCATGATGTGGATGTTGCAATAGCACTTTTTATTTCAAGCCTGTTCTTTTTTCTTTTTCTTTTCCCTGGAAACTATATCATGCAGGTCTTTAAGTCCCATCATCATTGCTGTTTTTAACACATTTTGATATCCCATCCCCATGAATCGGTCAAGGTCATGTGCGTCTTCATAGACCTCGTGGGTTATGTTTATAGTAATTCTTTTTGTTTCGGCTTTATAAACTTTCTTCTTCTTGTCTGCCTGTAACATCATGTCGGATAAATCAGTTTTATCATAATACGACGCATCAATTTGCTTTTTCTTTTTCATGGTGAATTACCTCGTTATAAATTTCTTTTTCATTTTTCCTCATATTTCTCGCCGTTACGATTGTGCAAGTTTCTCGATTGTAGACTACAAGAAGGTATTTTACGCCATCCTTTCCGAAATAGAGATCCAAATCTTCATCTCTGGTGCTTGGGTAAACAATAACATCTGTTTCTTTGTTGAGGATTGCCACGATCGATTCCCTGGAAATTATGCGCTCCTCCATGCAGTCGAGACTGTGCTTCGAAAATTTATTCATGCATATAATATATGTATAATGTATGTTATTGTCAACGATAATTCAAGATAGTTAGTCGGCAAAGCCCTCTTTCAGGGCTCCTGCCTGAAAAGTGTGAGGAGCGGACCTCTATGCTTGCGTGATTGGATTCCTTAATTTTTACCTGATTTCAGGTATTGAGGTAAAATCATAATAATATGGAATGAGCCATATTTTTTTATAACCTGCGGTAACTGAACCAGGGGCTCTGTCCCTTCAGGGGGCAGCTCAGGGCCGGACAGGATATACTTTCTTCATCAGAGGGGCGGGGGACGGAAATGATTCCCCGGTTTCCCTGGTCCGCCCATTCCTGCGCTTCCTTTCTGGTGCGCACATATCCCGCCGAATACACATTTTCCTTAAAACAGTGCCGGTATCCGTAGATCAGTTCATATGAACGCTTGCTGGTCATGGGTTTCGCGTTATCGTATTTAATTTATCATTGACAATATAACAATAGTTGAATACTATTCAAATATAAAACATATAATAGGATTTGTCAAGATAATCATGATCGATTGGGAGGATTATCCATGAAAGATGATATGGCAGGGAAAACTGCTCTCGTAACCGGGGCCGGTAAAAAAACCGGTATCGGCTTTGGTATTGCCAAAAGCCTGGCCGGCCGGGGAGCCCACATTGTCATCGCTGACCTGGGGGCTCTGACCCCGGGGGATCCTGAAAAGGGGGCTGGTGCGCGGCGGGAAATGGAAGATATTTGCGCATTTCTGCGTGAAACATATTCAGTAAGGGCTCTTGCCGTCGATGTGGATGTAACCGACAACGGGAAAATAGCTGCCATGATCGCGTCGATAAAGAAAGATTTTCAGCACATCGATATTCTCTGCAATAACGCGGGAGCTTCCTTTGGAGTTCCGGCCGCCTTTCATACCTATGATGAGGAGCTGTGGCTCAAAACCATCGACGTAAACCTTCACGGCGCTTTCCGGATAACCAGGGCAGTGCTGCCCCTTATGACGGGAAGTCCGGGCAGTATCGTCAATACATCGTCGAGGGCAGCCAAAGTGGCGCCTCTCCTGAACGGCGCCTATGCCGTGGCAAAGGCCGGCATCAATATGCTCACCAGGGTCATGGCCAGGGAACTGGCTGGCATGAACATACGGGTCAATGCCGTATGTCCCGGGCAAATCGACACGGACCTGGAGAAATGGCGGTTCGGCCTTGAGGCGAAACTGCTGAATTCAACCGTGGAGGCACGGGAGAAGGAAATGATTAAGACCATACCCCAGGGACGATTGGGCACCATAGAAGAAGTGGGCAGTGTCGTCGCCTTTCTGGCTTCAAATGATTCATCTTACATGACCGGGCAGACCATCAATGTCTGCGGCGGGCAGCTCATGGAATTGTAAAAACCGGAGGAATATCATGAACGAAATTACGGGAGGACAGCTTGCGGCTGAGGCCCTTGTGGCAAGAAAAGTGGAGAAGATATTCACGCTCAGCGGCGGCCACATAACACCCATTTATCAGCACCTGGAAAATACAAGCGTGGAACTATTCGATACGCGCCACGAACAGGCCGCCGTTTTTATGGCTGAGGCCACGGCCCGCATGACACGGAAGGCGGCCACGGTCATGGTAACGGCGGGCCCGGGATTCACCAACGCACTGACGGGGATAGCCAGCGCCAGTCTCTCCAACGCTCCGATTGTTCTCATCGCCGGGTGTGTCGGCCTGGAAACCAGGGAAAAACTGGACCTCCAGGATATGCGCCAGGCCCCGGTGATCGAGCCCATGGTGAAGAAGGCCCTTGTCTGTCATAAAACCGAACGCATTCCCGAATATATCGACATGGCCTATCGCATTGCCGAAAGCGGAAGGCCCGGGCCCGTGTACCTGGAACTTCCCGTTGATGTGCTCAACGCCAAAATCGATGCGGAAAAGGCCGTAAGGCCCATGACGGTCATGGAATCACGACCCGTGGACCTGGCAGGGGCAAAAAAGATTATCGATCTTCTGGCCAAATCAGAGAGGCCCATGATAATTGGCGGCAGCGGTGTCTGGTATTCCCGCAGTGAAACGGTTCTGAAAGATTTTATTGAAAAGACCGGCGCGCCTCTCTATACCTTTGCCATGGGCCGCGGTGTAGTTCCCGATACGCATAAACTTTGTTTTGAATCATCCCTGGCCATACGACCGGGATCGGCAATGCATGCCAGCCTGAACGCGGACCTGGTAATAATTCTCGGGACCCGCCTGAGTCTTTTTAACATATTCGGAGGAATTTATAACCGGAATGCGCGTATGGTGCAGGTTGATATTCTGCCCGAGGAGATCGGCAGGAACCGGTCCATCGACGTGCCCATTGTCAGCGATATCAGGTCGCTCCTCGAGGAGTGCCTGCGTCTCGCGGGGAAAAAGAAAACTTCCATGGCGGAAAGATTCAAGCCCTGGGTGAAGGAACTGACCGCGAAGGATGCTGAAGGTAAAAAGCTTGCCATGCTGAACTGGAAGAGCGATACTGTTCCCATTCATCCCCTTCGGCTGGCCTGGGAAATCAATTCATTCATGAACGGCCAGGACGATATCGTCATTGCCGACGGCGGTGACACGGCCACATGGTGCGGCATGACCAGGACCATGCGTAAAGGGGGACATTATCTCGATTACGGACTGTACGGCAGCCTGGCCGTGGGACTTCCCTATGCCAATGCTGCAAAACTCCTGTATCCGGAGAAGAGAGTTCTCCTCATGTCGGGAGACGGGGCTATCGGGTTCAACTTCATGGAATTCGAGACGTCTGTCAGAAAGGGACTTCCTGTTGTGGCGGTGATAAGCAATGACCAGGGCTGGGGAATGATCAGACACAGCCAGGAGATCCGCATGGGACATGCGATTCCCAACGGAACCTTCATCGGCAAGGTCAATTATCACGGCATGGTGGAGGCCCTGGGCGGCCTGGGCCTCTACGTGGAAAAACCGGCGGATATCAGGCCGGCCCTGGAAAAAGCCTTCGCATCGGGGAAGACGGCATGTATCAATGTCATGACCGACACCACCACGGTCAGTCCCGGCAGTATCGCCCTGGCGAACCTGGGAGGCTATAAGGCCTGAAAATAAAAAGGGGTTTCCCCCGGCGAATCAATAGTTGACTTTGATAGATTGGCAGTCGTTATTACGGGACCCCGGCGAATATACCGTTTGATGGGCATCGATCAACAGTCGCCACCCCTATAAGGGGTTAAAACCGTCTCCCCTGGAATGGCAGATATACAGCCCCTTCCAGGGGCGGCGACAAAGAATCCATGCCGCACATTACCTGTGTACGCCGGGGTGCGGCAGGGGAACATAACTGACTTTTATATAGATATTTATTGGAAATATTGAATGAAAGCAAAAATTACAGGAAAAACAGCGGTGATAACGGGAGGCGCCAGCGGTATCGGCGCAGCCATCGGACGGAAGTTCGGCAAAGAGGGAGCACGCATCGTCATTATTGATATGGACGGAGATAATGCCGGGACGATGAAGCGTGAGCTTGAAGACGCGGGAATTCCGGCTATGGCCATATCCTGCGACGTCACCGATGAGAAGGCCTGCCAGGAGGCGATGCGGAAAATTATTCATGAGACAGGCGGCATCGATATCCTCGTTAATAATGCCGGGATTACGCAGCGAAGCTCTTTCAGGGATACGGAGATATCGGTATACCGGAAGGTCATGGAGGTGAACTTTTTCGGCTCACTCAACTGTACCAAGGCGGCCATTGAAAGCATCATTGAGCGAAAGGGGACTATCGTGGTGACCTCGAGCATAGCGGGACTGGGTCCTCTCCTGGGAAGAACGGGCTATAGCGCCAGCAAGCACGCCCTCCACGGTCTCTTTGAGAGCCTCCGCACCGAAGTATCCCACCTGGGTGTGAATATCCTCATGCTCTGTCCCGGCTTCACCCGGACGAACCTTCAGTCGCGGGCCCTGGATGCCGACGGCAGCATTACGCGGCATGCCCAGTCAACGATGGGGAAGCAGGACAGCCCGGAACATGTGGCGGAGAAGCTGTACCGTGCCGTAATGAAAAGAAAGCCTATTGTGGTGCTTACCCTGTCTGGGAAGGCGGGATATCTGTTGAACCGGCTTTTCCCTTCACTGTATGAAAAAATCATCATTAAAAATTTTAAAAAAGAGCTTGAGCGCTGAGACCGGAATCGGATAAGCATGAAGTATGGGATCGAAGGAACGCCGGGAGCGTGAAAAGGAAGATCGGCGACGGCAAATATTGAACGCCGCACGGCATCTGCTCTTTGACAAAGGCCTGAATGGTACAACTGTCAATAAAATCGCGAAGATGGCTGAACTGAGTGTCGGACTCATTTACTTCTATTTCAAGAGCAAAGAAGAGATATATGCAGCGCTCCAGGAAGAGGGACTGGAAATATTGTATATCCTGATCCAGGACAGGGCTTCCACGGAAGATACATGCGCTGTGAGGCTAAAAAACATCTCCGAAGCCTATTATGAATTCAGCGAAAAGTATAAAGATTACTTCGATATACTGAATTATTTTCTCACCTCGCCGGAAAGGCTTTTTCCTCAGAACCTGAAGCGTCAGATCGACGCACATGGTAACAAAATTCTGTCAATTCTTGACGATGTCATAATTTCTGGCTGCGAAAAGGGGGAAATAACCGTGGAGAGTCCGCGACATGTTTCCATCATGTTCTGGAGTATTATTCATGGATATCTCCAGTTCAGAAAGCTGCGTGAAACCATCCTTCATTCTGTTGATTACAGGACCCTCTACAGGGAAAATGTCAATCGCTTCATTAAAAGCATTACATAATTCAGATTTTTATTCGCCTCCTGACTCTCGAAGGGGGGACGTGGAGAGGAAATTAATTGTAATAAAGTTAATCCTGTAAAACAAAGCATCTTTAAAAATTGAAGCGGGAAATGTGCGGTTGTTGGCGCTGCACGCTGCATCTTGCGGCAAAATACTGTTGACACACAAGAAATTTTGTCTTACACTGATTTCTGTAAAGAGAGTCCTTGTCAGTTATAATGGGTTTTTGTGGGTAAAATCATTTTAAAAATTCCGCGTCATGAAAAAACCGTTTCCGTTGAGGAAAAAGCCAGTCAACCTGATATCGCGCAGTGCGGTATGGAAACATATGAGGGAACTCCGCAGGATTGCCGCCTCATTGATTCAACGCCGCCCTCAGGATATCCCTTCGCACACTCTGCCGACCAGATCGTTCCCGAAGAAATTACTGCCGGTTTGAATACCGGTATCATTGGCGGAAAACTTGTATACTTACGCGAAGTTACCTCCACACAGGACATGGCTGAAAAACTGGCCCGCGAAGGAGCAATAGAGGGAACCACGGTAATTGCTGAAAAACAGCTGGCGGGCAGAGGTAGAAGGGGACGAAACTGGATATCACCCTCAGGAGGCGGCATATATATATCTTTAGTTTTGAGGCCTGATATAAATCCGATTAATATTGCCCAGGTGCCCATGGCAGCCGGTGTGGCCCTGACAAAAACAATTGAACAGGTCACGGGCATACAGTCAAAAATTAAATGGCCTAATGATATTATGATTGGAACCCGCAAGGTTGCGGGAATCCTGACAGAGATGAATTGCGAAGCAGACAGAGTTAACTACATTATTCTTGGAATCGGCATAAACGTAAATACCGGCATGCAAAACCTGCCTGAATTAATAAGGAACACCGCCACATCTCTCAGGGAACAGTCGGGCAGTGAGGTTTCCCGTATGGAATTCATACGATGTCTGCTGTCACAATTTGAAGATATTTACAAAGAATTCATTGTTAATGGATTTTCCCCGATCTTAACTCAATGGAAACAACTGAACAACACTATCGGCTCTAAAGTAAGGGTATTTGATGACACCTGGGAGATCAGCGGAACAGCAGTGGATATTGATGAAGATGGGTCCCTTTTGGTTGAAACCGATAGCGGAGTAATTAAAAAAATAATCAGTGGAGATGTTTCACTGCGTAACCGGTAAATTTCATCGGCAAGGGTATTGTATCCGCTTCAAAACCGTTTATCATTTCTGATAGTTCCCTGCATAACGATGCTCTGACCTTTCACCGTATCTTATAAAAATGTATGAGAGCAGGAAAAAAGTACTCAGACCCCCCTATTAAATGAAAATACTTCTTTACAAAATCTAATTGGTCGGATAAAAATCCGTACAGTCGGAATGATATGCAAAAAGGTTAAATTGTACATGTATAGTGTTCAAGCAGTAAACATGTGCTTTGACCTTGGGGATATCCGAAAGACTCATCGGATTGTAAGTCCGGTGGAAGATGGCTGATATGAAAACGAAGGGGAGACCGTCATGGCGATTTTCAGTGTCAAAGAGAAAAATACTATTATTACAGGGGCCTCATCGGGCATAGGCCGGGAGCTGGCTTTATGCTTTGCTGAAGCGGGCGCCCGTCTCTACCTGGGATCTCATCCTTCAGAAGTTGAATCTCTTGCCGGGCTGGCTGATCGTATAGCGAAAGAATACGGCTCTACCCCCGGGATTTTTTCCGTTGACCTGACATCGGAAAACGGCCCAGAGCAATTCTTTTCATCTGTTAAGAAAAGCGGGGCAGGGATCGATATCCTCGTAAACAATGCGGGTATAATGGCTTACGGGGCCTTTGAAAATCTCACACTGACTAAACAGGAAATGATTTTAAAGCTGAATGTCCTTGCATATATGAAGCTTATGCACCTGGCCCTGCCTGATATAATTGCGGCAAAAGGGCGTATTCTGAATGTTGTTTCAGTATCAGCCTTCCAGCCTGCGGTTTATCAGGCGGTCTACGGCGCGTCCAAAGCCTTTGTTCAGAGCCTGAGCGAGGCGGTATCTGAAGAGCTGAGAGGCACCGGGGTAAAGGTTTGTACGCTGAATCCACCCTATACAGAAACACCGCTGCTCCACGGCAGCGGGTTTCCTGACAAACTGCGGTGGTTCAAAATAGCCGGAATGGCCCGACCTGATGAGGTGGCCCGAAAAGGCTTTAAAGCCTTTGTCAAAGGCAAAGGGGTCTACATACCCGGATTGAAGCACCACCTTCTTCACAGAATGCTGAACAGCATTCTTCCCCGCAGTCTGGTGAACCGTTTATCCAGGCTGGCATGCGGAAAGATTAACTGATATTAGAGGATGACTCTTGTTTAGTGGATTCAATTAATTTTATGCGGTAAAATTATTTCTTGACATAATCCGGCCAGTCGGATAATAATCCGGACAGTCGGATACTTGTACAAAAAGGATATATTAAGCATGAATAGTAGCTCAGCAATAAACTTAAACCTGGAACTTGAGGACCTCAGAAAGGCCCAGATTCTGCAGGCAGCCCTTATAAAAATTTCTGAAATGGGAAGCGCCAATGTCACCCTCGATGATATAGCAAAACAGGCTGGAATGTCAAAGGGAGGGGTTGCCTATTATTATAAATCCAAGGATATCCTTTGCAAAGAGGCCTTCAAAGAATTTTTCGTCCGCATATTCAGGCGCAGCAAAGAGACCTTGAGTGCGTGCTCTGACCCCCTGGGTAAACTTTTATCCTTCGGGTGGCTCTACAACTGGGACGACCCCGAGGTGAACCTGGGATATCCAATGCTTATGGACGCCATGGCCATGGCCGCACGAGATGCTGAATACCGGAAGATGTTTCACGAATGGGTTCAGGTCTGGGTTTCGATTCTCGGTGAAGCGTTGTCTGAAGGGATAAGTAAAGGAATATTTCCTGAAATGGATACTGACAATACGGCCCGTACAATTTCATCAATATATCATGGAATAGCTGTAAGATGGTACCTTGACCCCGAATCTCATACCAGTGAATGGGCTGTGGCTGCTTTTACGCACTCAATCACCTCTCTTTTGAAAAAAGGCTGAGAAATTCGGGGATACCTGTTATATATTCCGGCTTCAGCATATAGTCATGTCTGCAGTTCAGTAAAACGAACGTTCAATATTACAAATTTTAAGGGGGAGGAGAGTTTTATGATGAAAGAAAAAACAGTAAGTTCCGCCGGTAGTAATGGTCCGCTGCAAATTGTCGATGAAACACTGCGCGATGGCACACAGAGTCTGTGGGGAATGATGATGAGCTATCACATGATAGAGCCGGTTCTCGGCGATATCGCTGAAGCCGGTTTTTACTCCATCAATGGGCCTTGGCATGGCGCGCAGCCACTGATCAGCGCACGCTTTTTTAAAGAAGATCCCAGGATTATGTATTCCATGTTCAGGGAAAAGCTCAAGAATTCGGATTCAAACATCAGATTAACCACTATGGGGCAGATGGTGACTGTCACGACTCCGCCTGAGAATAGAACAGTGGTAAAGACCTGTTATAATCAGATAAAAAGATGGCTGCCCAACATTAACGAGGCTGCGTGCATCTGCTGTACCCGGGATGAGATTAAAAATGAATTCCCCTTTATCTTCCCCATGTTTCGGGAAATCGGGATAGAAACCATACCATATTTTGCCATCGGTCACGGACCCCGGCATAGCGACGAGTTTTATGCCGCTCAGGTAAAGGAAGTCGTTGATAAATACAAGCCGAAAAGCCTGTGCATCAAGGATGTGGACGGGCTGCTGACATCGGAGCGTCTCAGAACCCTCATTCCCGCCATGCAGAAGAATGCCAATGGCATACCTCTCGAGTTGCATGCCCACGGCATGAACGGCCTGCATACCTATAACGCGACAGTAGCCATGGAGCTGGGTGTCAGAATAATTTCCACCTGTGTTCCTCCGCTGGCATACAGCTCTTCGCACCCTAACGTTTTCGATATCATCCGCAATGCCGAGGAACTCGGTATAAAACACGGCATCGATGTGGATAAGCTGAATGCTGCATCGGAGCGTCTGACGGCAATCGGTAAGGCTTTTGGCCATCCCGTTAATAATTACCCTCTGCCCTTCGATCTGACATACTATAAACATCAGATCCCCGGGGGCGTCATTTCCAATACGAGGACGCAGCTGGAACAACTGGGCATCCCGGAAAAGCTGCAGGATGTGCTGGAGGAAATCCCGCGTATTTTGAAAGAGATGGGGGACCCTGTCATGATTACTCCGTTCTCGCAGTACATTGTGACTCAGGCTGTTCTCAATGTGCAACTGGGACGCTGGGAGCAATGCATCGACGCCATGGTCGAGCATGCTGCCGGCCTTTTCGGTGTAGAAGATTCCTGTATTGCCGATATGGATCAAAATCTCAAAGACAGGCTTTTGAGTCTTCCCCAGGCCCAAAAGATAAAAGAGAAGGCTGCCAATATCGTCGGTTATGTAAATTCGGAACCTTCCGTTGAAGACATAAAGACAAAATTGGGCCTTTCACCCCATGTTTCAGACGAAGATTACACCCTGCATTTGATTTTGCTGGGTGAAGCGATGAAAGACGTCGTCCCGGGTGGGCCTGATGTGTATAAAAAGTATTTATAGAGAAAATTTGCATAAGAAATCCGGAGGTAAAATTATATGAGTACAGTCAATGCAGATGGCCTTGTGCCTATTGAAGCATCGGTAAACAGTGTTTTTTATCGTCGACCCAGTCCTGGAGAACCTCCTTATGTGGAGGAAGGTGATCAGGTCAATGAAGATACCGTGGTATGTTTAATGGAAATAATGAAATGTTTTCGGTCCGTTAATGCCGGTGTCAAGGGAAAGGTAGAGAAGATTCTTGCAGAGAGCGGAAAGCTGGTGAAAAAGGGTGACGTATTGATGCTTATCAAGCCGGAGTGATAATCCTGTCAATCCGGGAGCGGATATCCAGGCTGGTGGCTGTGAGCAATGGCCGCCAGCCTGATTAAAACGGACATGCGGCAAAACATCAGGGGATGATAAAATATTTTTTAATTTCGAGGGGAAGGGATTTATGAAAAAAAGGAAAGTGCTCGTTGCCAACAGAGGGGAAATTGCCGTACGCGTTATCAGGGCCTGCAGGGATCTTGATATCGAGACCGTATTGGTCGTTTCGGAAGCCGACAGTGAAAGCATGGGCGCCACACTTGCCGATGAAGTCGTCTGTATCGGCCCTCCCCAGGTCACACTGAGCTATCTCAATATACAAAACATTATCAATGCGGCATTAGAGACCGGCGCCGACGCCATTCATCCCGGCTATGGTTTTCTTGCTGAAAATCCGGCGCTGCCGGAAGCATGTGAAAAGAACGGGATTATTTTTATCGGTCCCCGTTCGGAAACCATGAGACAATTGGGTGATAAAATACGCGCCAGAAGCCTGGCAAGGAAAAGCAATGTGCCCATGACCGAAGGCAGCAGCGCCCTGAGCGGTCTGGATGTCGTAGAAGCGGAAGTACGGAAAATAGGGTTCCCCGTAATTCTAAAGGCCGCTGCCGGCGGTGGCGGACGGGGTATGCGTATCGTCAAGGAAGAAAAGGACCTGAAAACTGCCTTTCATATGGCATCCAATGAAGCGCTTCAGTCCTTCGGCGATGCGACTCTCTTCGTAGAGCGTTATGTGCAGAATGCCCGGCATGTGGAAGTACAGGTAATCGGAGATGCTTTCGGTAAAGTCATCCATGTGGGATTACGCGACTGTACCACTCAGCGGCGATACCAGAAAGTGATAGAAGAAGCTTCCCCCCATAATCTTTCCGATGATTTACGGAATAGAATCCTGGATGCGGCCGTGGCTCTTGCCTCCAGTATCGGTTACAACAGTGCAGGCACGGTTGAGTTCCTTGTCGATAAAGACCGGAATGAGTTTTATTTTATGGAAGTGAACACCCGTATCCAGGTTGAACACCCTGTTACCGAGGAAATTACCGGCATAGATCTGATCAAGGAACAGATTAACGTTGCCTTCGGAGCCGCTCTTTCGCTGGATCAGGATGATGTTGAATTCAAGGGCCATGCCATAGAATGTCGTATAACGGCCGAAGATGCTCAAGATGATTTTATGCCGTCGCCTGGTGATATAACCTGTTTTGACATGCCCGGCGGGAATTCTGTTCGCATAGACACACACTGTTATGAAGGATATACCATCAGCCCCTACTATGATTCATTGCTGGCCAAGCTGATTGCAACGGGCAATACCCGCGCGGAAGCTTTGGCGAATATGAAAAAGGCCCTGGCGGAATTCAAAATAGAAGGTATTCAAACGAATATTCCCTTTCTGCAATTTGTGATCGAGCAGCCTGAATTTATTGCGGGAGATATAGATATCAAGTGGGTGGAGAATGCTGTTATGCCCGCGTTTCTCGAATCGATGCGGCAGGAGAGTCTGGCTAAATAAAACACTGTTGAGAGAAGATGAAAACGGTCGTGATACGACAATGGGTGGAAAAATGGCGAAGCTCCTTTATCGCACTATTGAAAAAATCGAAGAGAAAGAAAATATCGGTCCCTTTGGAGAATGGCGCAGGGAATTCTGCGGACAATACCGTGAAGTTCTTATCCGGGCTCGTGATAAGATTTACAACGATCTCGAAAACAGGCTGGCCTCAAAAGGCGAGGAGATAACCTGCCGAAAGGGGTGCACCTATTGTTGTTTTCACTATGTGGCCGTGCCTCTGGCCCACGGCATAGTGATTGTTGATTATTTATATCAGAGAAAAAAAGTACTGAGAAAATTTATCGGGAATTACCAGCAGTGGTTTCATGAAGGCCATGCTGTCGCAAAGGCCATCGATGAAACCCGGATACATGCCTTCTCGTCATCCATGCCGATCGATGATATTATAGCCGTAACCAGGCCTTTTTCCATGAGGTATCTTGAGATGAACATTCCCTGTCCCTTTCTCGAACAGGATGCCTGTCTCATTTATGCCGTCCGGCCGCTGCCCTGTTCGGGCCATCATTCTGTCAGTCCTCCCGAGTGGTGTTCATTCGACAGAGATGAAGAACCCGTAATCCATCATCTCATTGCCGATGACGAAGACCTGCTGAGTTTCCTGGATCTGGCCGGTCCCCGGCTTATGGTCTATGAGCTTACTCTTCCAGTAATGATTTACCGGCTCCTGACCGAAGGCAGCGCATCGCTGATTCAATCGACTCTTTAAACTGACTGCGGGTATTATTATTTTATAAGGAGTCTGAATATGATTTACCTTGCCATCATAGTCATATATTTTACCATAATGATTGCCATAGGTATCAGCAGCAGGAGATCCACCGGCAGTACTGAAGGTTTTTTTGTAGCCGGACGCAGAGGAAGCACGCTCTTCATCACAGGCTCACTGGTCGCTACTATTATCGGCGGGTCTGCAGTGATCGGTATGAGCGGGCTGGGTTTCAGCCGCGGCATTACCGGAGCCTGGTGGATGCTGGCAGGCAGTATCGGTCTGCTTGTGCTGGGTTTATTTTTTGCTGAAAAAGTAAGGGCTTATGCTCTATATACCCTGCCTCAACTTGTAGAAAAGCAATATGGCACTTCAGTATCGGTGGTTATTTCCGTACTGATAATAATAGCCTGGCTCGGTGTTATAGCGGGACAGATTGTAGCGGCAGGACAGGTGCTAAGTGTTACCGGTATCGGTGATACTACATTGTGGATGATTATTTTCACTTTAATATTCGTAACGTATACTCTGATCGGCGGCCAGCAGGCGGATATCAGGACCGATATACTTCAGGCAGTAGTGATCTTTTTCGGCATATTCAGCTGCCTTGTAATTGTGCTGGCTCAGATCGGAGGCTGGGGGGGGCTCGTGAGTGTTTTGCCCGCGGACAAACTGAGTTTCCCGGTGAGTTCCGGTTTCACCATGCCTGACCTTGTTTCATATTTGTTTGTCATAGGGCTGGTCTATGCAGCCGGGCCCGATATATATTCGAGGCTGTTCTGCGCAAAAGATGTCAAAGCAGCAAGGAACGCAGCTCTCTGGTCGGCATTCATAATCATACCCTTTGCACTGTCCATAACCGTTATAGGCATGAGTGCTTCGATACTTGTCCCCGATATCAGGCCTGATCAGGTATTTCCGACTTTACTCAGAGAACACTTGCCGGCGCCCATAGGCGGGCTGATACTTGCTGCGTTAATCAGTGCTACCATGTCTTCTGCCGATAGCTGCATAATGAGTGCAGGTACCATATTCACAGTAAATATTGTAAAGCATATATCACCGAAGGTATCTGAAAAACAAATGCTTGTGATTGCCAAATCAGGAATAGTGGTGCTGGGTATACTTTCATTATTGCTTGCACTGCTGCTGAAGGGAGTAATCAGTGCGCTTTTATTTGCCTACACGGTTTATTCGGGCGGGGTCATAATCCCTGTTCTTTTCGGATTTTACAAAGACAGGTTTAAATTAACTTCCGCGGGAGCATTAGCATCAATTGTCGGCGGCGGGACGACTGCCATGGTTAGCAAGCTCGCCGGCATAAAATATATGGAACTCGGGGCGCTTTTCATAAGCGTTATCCTCCTTTTTGCGATCAGCAGCATCCATCACAAAATAGGCGATGCAAAAAATAAAAACAGCGGCACAAACATTTATTGATGCGGAGGTCCTCATGCCATCAGTTCGGCAAAAGAAAAGTTCAATGTTACAGCGTTTTTTTCTGCTCACCGTGGTGTTGTGTCTCATCAGTGCGTTTCCTTATAATGCCATTGCCGTGAATTATTTTGACGGCTCCCGGGCCAAAGAGGGTTTTTATTTCCTTACCTATACTTATGCCTGTTACGCCGACGAGACTACGGATAAAAACGGAAAAGTCGCCAACAAAGACTTCGGCCTCTTCAGCGCTCAGGAGATCCTGCGCCTCTGTTACTATACGCCTGATTTTGTGGCAACCGTAGTAGTGCCTTTTGGTTACACTAAAATCAGTTCACTTGATCAGGATTCTTTCGGCCTGGGCGATTTGAGCATCGGGGCCGGTTATTTTTTGCCGGTGAAGCAGGTTGATATCCTGCCGATGCTTTTTGTGAAATTTCCCACGGGGAGATACGATAAAGAGAAAACCGCAAATATCGGTTCTAATCAGTATGACATCGCGCCCATGATTTTTATGCACAAAACAATGGGCAGCTTCAGCATCGATGCAGCGGTGAAATATTATTTTCGGCTGGAAAATAATGATACCGATGTTGCGCCGGGAGATGAGTTGCGTCTGGAAGGACTTATTGGTTACAATATCACGGAAAAGTTTAAATCAGGTCCTGCGGTAAACTGGATGAAAAGCAGGGACAGAAAACAGGACGGATCACGGATAAGCGGCAGTGCCAGGGAAAAGCTTTCCCTGGGAGCTGATTGTTATTACCGCTTTCCGTGGTTGAGCGTGACACTTACCTATCTTTACGATATCCACACGGAAAATTCTCCCAAAGGGCATTTTGTCCAGCTCAAAACCGTTTATCGTTTCTGATTGTTTACAATCAGATAACCAGTTTTCAGGGACCTGTTGGAAAAATAAAGAAGGGAGGTTAGCATGAGACGAGTGTTCATAACAGGGGTTTCGGGGTATATAGGGATGAAGCTGGCGGAGGAGCTGGTGCGCCGTGACAAGGTGGATGAGATAGTCGGCATCGATGTCAACAGGCCTCCCAGGGACATCCCGAAACTCATATTTTATGAAAGGGACGTCCGGCATCCCGTAGATGACATCCTCGGGAAACACGGTATCGATACGATCATTCATGCCGCCTTTATTCTCAGTCCAACCCATGACAAAAGAAACATGGAGGATATAAATATAAACGGCACTCGGAATATCCTGGCATCGGCAGCAGCTGCTGGAGTCCATCACATCCTTTACACGAGTTCCGCTACGGCTTATGGGTTTTATGGGGATAACCCCGTGCCTCTTACTGAGGAGGATGGGCTTCGGGGAAATGACAGCATAACCTACAGTAAAACAAAAAGAATTATCGAGGAGATATTCAGGGATTTTTTGGCACGGAATCCCCATATTACGGCCACTATTCTGCGCCCATCTTTCGTGGTGGGACCCGGTTTTGATAATCCCCTGGCCCGTCATCTCAGGAAAAAGCTGGTGTTCCTTCCGCGGAAAACCACGCCGCTGCAGTTTGTCCACGAGGATGATCTAATGGAAATTATCATCATGATGCTGGAAAAAGGAAAAGGCGGCATCTTCAATGTCGGCGCCCGGGGTGCCATGAGCGTATACGACATGGCCCGGCGGCTCGGTAATATACCCGTGCCATTACCGGCGCCTCTGCTGTATCCCTTTAATGCCCTGGCCTGGGCGCTGCGTCTGTCCATGCTTACCGAATTTCCCAGCTCCATGCTTCTGCTCATACGGCATCCTTGGATAGTCTCCAGTGAGAAACTTGAAAAAGCTACGGGATACACCTTTCAATACGATACGATCCGGGCCTTTGACATCTATGCGGCCCATATTTGTCAACGTGTTATGCGTTGAGTATGCTTTCGCGAAGGGATTTGTTCAGTTTCTGAAAGACCAGCTCGTAGGAGTGGTCGATCATTTTCAGAATTTCATCGTCAGGAATTGTACCGTCGGCCAGTACCGTGTTCCAGTGCTTCTTGTTCATGTGATATCCGGGCTGTACCTGGGGATATTGGTCGCGGAGCAGCAGTGAGATGTATGGATCGCATTTGAGGTTGATGTGCAGTTCGGTTGAATCTATGTTCGTGAGTGCGAACATTTTGCCGCCCACCTTGAAAACAAGGGTTGTAAAGTCAAAGGGGAAATCCTCAACTACTCCTTTTTTTAACGCGCAATATTTTCGTATGCTTTCAATGTCGAGCATGTTGATAGATCACTGCTTATCGATCCACTCTTCAATTTCAGGATCAAGATAAACTTCCTCAAGGAGGGAACGGGCCCAGTCGGACTTCGGGGATATTTGCCGTAGAATCCGTACAGATATGACCTGCAGGGCCGGGATTTCGCTCCATACCGCAGTGTTCAGACATCTCCAGTGATCTGCCATACCCGGGGGATTTTCCATTCCCTTCTCGCAGGTTGTGCAGATGAATATACACCTGTCCATGTCCGGAGTATCTGCCACGGGAGAAACTTCGTATATGTGGAGAGGGACTCCCGATGACGAACATAATTCACACCGGGAACCCGACCTTCGGGCCAGGTTCCTGCCGAAGGATGCCAGTATATCCATCCTCTCTCTGTGTCTGTCCAGTCCTTTTGCCATTTATATACTCTATTTAGACTGACGTTGTCAGCTGTAGCTTTTTCTTGTCGGGCCGACGTATAGCTGCCTCGGTCTGCCTATCTTGAACGGCTTTGTATCATGCATCTCTTTCCATTGCGCGATCCAGCCCGGCATTCGGCCGATGGCGAACATCACCGTAAACATATCGACGGGGATGCCCAGTTCACGGTAAATGATACCACTGTAGAAATCCACGTTGGGATAGAGCTTCCTCTCGATAAAATAATCGTCCTTCAGAACGGCATCCTCCAGTTCCAGCGCAATATTCAAAAGAGGGTCGGTGATGTTTCTTTTCTCAAGGAATTCCCTGCCCACCCGTTTCAGGATGATGGCCCTGGGATCAAAGTTTTTATATACCCGGTGTCCGAATCCGTGAAGACGGAAATTCGATTCCTTTTTCTTGGACTTTTCGATTATATCCCCGACCTTCAGGCCCTGTTTGTGAATGCCTTCGAGCATTTCAATCACTTCCTGGTTGGCTCCGCCGTGAAGCGGTCCCCACAGGGCGCAGATGCCGGCACATACGGAAGAATAGAGGTTCACCTTGCTGCTTCCCACGAGACGTACTGTCGAGGTGCTGCAATTCTGTTCATGATCGGCATGAAGAATCAGAAGCATGTTCAGTATTTTTTCTGCCTCGTCGTCGAATTCGTAGGGCTTTACCGGGCTGGAAAACATCATGTTGAGAAAATTCATGCAGTATTTGAGATCGGGGCGGGGATACACATAGGGTTCCCCGATGGATTTTTTATAAGAGAATGCGGCAATAGTCCTTATTTTGGATATAAGCCGGGCAACTATAAGATTGAAGGCGCTTACATCCCCTTCTTCGAAATCCTCATCAAAGGAGTGGGGATAGAAAATAGCCAGGGCATTTACCATGGTGCTCAGAATGGCCATGGGATGAGCATTGGGCGGCATGCCGACGAAATATTGGATCATGTCTTCATGGAGCATGGAGTTTTCCGTGAGGAGAGTCGAAAAGGTTCTGCGCTCTTCCACGGAGGGTAATTTCCCGTAAATGATCAGGTAGGCCGTTTCTATAAAGGAAGATTTTTCCGCCAGCTCCGCCACATCAATGCCCCGGTATCGGAGTATTCCCTTGTCACCATCAATAAATGTGATAGCGCTGGCACAGGAACCGGTATTCTGAAATCCATTGTCCAGGGTGATATGCCCTGTTCTTGAGTAAAGATCATTAATGTCAATGGCCTTTTCCCCTTCGGTGCCCTCCATGACTGGGAATTCATATTCATTGTTTTCCAGTATTAGTTTTGCCTTTGCCATACGTTCCTCTGAGGATTCACTTTCTTTTAATATCTTCATATGTCAAAAGTATGTACGGGATATAATTGTCAAATCGATTTTAATGTTTATCAGTCGGCAAAATGAAGTGTTTTTGATTTTTGTAGGATTTTATTTATTCGAAAACAGTATTTTCAGTGGAAAACCGGCAGTGTCAATTATAAGATGGCTTAATAAAGTTAATCCTTCCCGACAAATCGGGGCTATGGGTGTGACCGGCAATATGGCAGATAATAATTTCAGAAAGAAAATGATACTACTGTCTCTCCTCTATCTTTCCCAGGGACTCCCTTTTGGATTCCAGGCCACGGCTTTGCCCCTGTACCTGAGGACCCAGGGTATATCCCTGGCGGCCATAGGTTTCGCCGGCGCACTGGCTGCACCCTGGCTCCTGAAACCGTTCTGGGCTCCCCTGGTGGACCGGTACTGGAACAGGGACTTTGGTAAAAGAAAATCGTGGATAGTACCACTCCAGGTTCTTCTTTTCCTCAGTATATTGTCGGCGTCCATGATTTCTGCAGGATCAGATCTTTTCCCGCTTATGACGGCGGTTTTTATGATGAATGTTTTTGCTGCCACGCAGGATATCGCCGTTGATGGACTTGCCGTTGATATACTCTCCACCCATGAACTGGGCACGGGAAATGCCGCCCAGGTCGTGGGGTATAAGACCGGCATGCTTTTAAGCGGCGGCCTGTTGGTCTGGTTCAGTTCATATACGGGTTGGCAGGGATTCTTTATTGCCATGGCCGCTATTTCCATTGTACCCCTGCCGTTTATATTATTATACCGTGAAGGAAAAACCAGGGAGAAACATTCCGGCGACAGGGAAGTAAAATCATTCAGGGAAATAGTAACCATTGCGCTCGAAGCCTTCCGGCTTCCCGGCGCCCACTGGTTTCTCCTGTTTGTTTCAACATACAAGATCGGCGAATATATGATCGATGCCATGTTCAAACCATTTCTTATAGACAGCGGATTTTCAGCCTCCGATATCGGTCTCTGGGTAGGGACATGGGGAATGATTGCGTCCCTGGCCGGCTCCCTGGCGGGAGGATATATGGCCTCGAAGATAAGCATATTGCGCGCCCTGTTTATAGCCGTTTTCCTGAGAATAATTCCGCTAGCCATGGAGTTTGGCCTCACTATCGTGATACCGTCCTCGTCAACGGTTATTGCCACAACCGTGGCTGAGCATTTCTTCGGGGGAATGCTTACCACGGCCATGTTCGCCTTCATGATGTCCCGTGTCGATAAACGAATCGGAGCCACGCACTATACCATCATTGCCGCAATCGAGGTTCTGGGAAAAAGTCCCGGAACATGGGCCTCGGGATTGCTGGCGGAACGCATAGGTTATACGGGACTTTTTGCCGCTGGTGTGATTTTATCTTCAATTATACTTTTCATATTTCCCATGCTGAAGAGAGGAGAGAATAAGGCATGATTCTCATAGTATTTCAATGATGACCATAGTCAAGTCGTCATGAAAGGGGGCATTGCGATTTGACCAGACTTCAAGCTCTCCTATAATGAGCTTCAATATGTCCTCGATCGAGGTTGTTTGGTTTCTGAGGATAAAATCTTCAAGGCGGTTAATACCGAAATCATCGCCCTGGCGATTCCTGACTTCGATTATACAATCAGTATACAGAAATACCCTGTCTCCAGGGCTTACGGGAATTGTCATTTCTTCATAATCGATCCCCTTTTCGTATCCCATGAGCATTCCCCTGGGCTGATACCGCATGACCCTGTTTTCCCTGCGGCTGTGAATCAGCACAGGTTCATGCCCCGCCCGTACGAAGGTAACACTACGGGCGCTGTCGTCCAGGTAAGCATAACAGGCTGTTATAAATTGATTTTCAATATTTCCCGTCAGTTCATCATTCATCGTTTTCAGGAAAATGGCCGGGGAGCCTGCATCGGATCGTCCCGTTGAGAAGAGTATGTTCACCATGGATGCTATCAGCGCCGATGCGATGCCGTGGCCGGTTACATCAGCTACAAATATCCCCAGACCGCCGCCCCTGAATACATGAAAATTATAGAAATCTCCTGCCAGAATTTCAGCGGGGACACAGACTGCAGCGGTTTTGTAACGAGAAGAGGAGGGATTGAGTTTCGGAAGCAGAGCCTGCTGGATCATTCCGGCAAATTCCAGGTTTTCATTCATGAGGGAAAGGGTGTTTGATAACTCCAGGGTGCGTGATTCAATCTTTTTTTCCATCTCCCGGAACAGGGATTCCGACGATTCCAGAGCCTGGCTGAAGCGGTCCGAAAGTACATAGGACTGGCAAATAACAAGTACTATAAGCCCCAGAGAGGTGGCATTTATTACATGAACGACAAATATGAGCTGATTGACATACATGAATTCATAGGCGAAGCTTATGGTGAAAAATATCATGCCCGTACCTAATATTACAGAGTAGGGAATTTTTCTGATCATGGCCAGGAGCATGAAGGGGATAACATATAACAGGACAATTACGGGAGCGAACTGAAAATAAAACAGCATAGGAATAAAAATATCCGGTGATGTTGTTATGATGATGAGAAAGTAGAGCAGGGAGATTGCAGAAATCGCCCTGATAACCTTTTGATTGATGGAGTCCTTAAAGACTTCTCCAAGATAAAACGCGCAAAAAATAATGGCAAGAGGAAATGTGGCATATTCGATGGTCAGGTAGAGTATCCATGGCAGGGAAGGGAATGCCTGTACCAATAAATGCTCTCCTACAACAAGAGTGCGTGTGGCGATGGTAAAACAAAAGAGGGAAAGATACAGTGCGGCGCTTTCGCTTTTTCTTCGCCAGTAGAGCATTATATGATTCACGCCGATTAAGAATAGTCCGCCCATGAGGAATATTTCATAAAGTTGATGAAAGAGAGCATATCTCCTGATCTTTTGCGGTGTGCTGATAAGTATGGGATCCCACATTCCACCTTTAACATGATGATAATTTGAAATATGGAGGACAAGGTTAATCCTGTTCCGCTGGGAAAAAAAAGGGACTTCCATGGGTCTGTATGCCGGGATGCTGTTGATTTTATTTATTCCCGGTTTGCCGTTTGAAGCGTATTCTTTGCCATCGATAAATAGCCGGTAGGCAGTGGCCATTTCGGGAATTTTCAGGGCATAATACCGGTTTGTTTCCGGCAGGTCAATAATCAGGCAATAAGAGGCATGGTTGTGCCCTCCAAATTTTTTGTTATTATAGATGTAATTATTCCATATATTCGGACAAATGATAAAGTGATGATAAAGCCCGGGGGCGATGAAAGAAGGATCAATAAATTGTTCGGGATAAAAAGCCCATTCTCCTTCAAGAACTACAATCTCATCTTTTTCCGGAGACCAGGAGCTCAGATCGATTGTTCCTTTGGCCGCAGAATAATGCATCCCTGAAGAAGTCATACCGGTTTCCGGTATCAGCGGCAAAAGGAACATTGCTATGCATAAATATTTCAGCGATTGTTTTAACATGTGTTTTATTTTGATGCTTGACTGGACATATCAAATGTAGTAAGTATATCACAATTATCAAAGACACAACAATTATTTTATTCGGCAACCTGTTAATATTAGAATTATATAAAGATAACTTTTTGGGAAAAGGCTATAAAAATAATTTGACCCCTGAATGTACCGGTGCTCATTGATCTGCGTAAAGAAGTGAAATATGCGTAAGTAATAATATGAGGTTAAAAAAATTGAACCGGAAACACTATACCGAAGCTGAAGCCAGGCAATTTAATGGAGAAAATGTAAAGGGAGTAACGGGAAGAATCGTTATCGGCAAAGCCCATGGCGCAGAGAATTTCTGTATGCGCGTATTCGAGCTCGAGCCTGAAGGATATACCCCCCGGCATAGTCATGAATGGGAACATGAAATATTTATTCATCGGGGGTCCGGCCAGGTTTACAGCAATGGGGACTGGAATCCTATCGTAGAGGGAACAGTTATATTTATTCCGGGGAATGAAGAGCATCAGATAAGGAATTCTTCGAAGGAAAAACTGGTTTTCATATGCCTTATCCCTTCAGGTTTTCCCGAGCTGTAAATACCTGGAAAATATTATCGAAGCTTTCTAAAAATGATTGCTGAATGAATAATCTTATTATACGATATTCTATATATATGAATATAAAACTTGAGGTTGCCTAATAACACCGGTGAGTTTAATTCTGAAGTAGTGCCGGCACGGGCATAGGGGCCCGGTTGAAGGGATATATGAATTTTGTACAAATCAACAAGCAGACTGTATAAATATTAATACATAAAAAAAGGAGTAAACAATTAAATGTATGTTAAACGACATCAGAAATAACAAGGTACTCAAGGCATTTCTGGCAATTATTGTTGCAGTAGTCGTTATTCTTTTCCTGGTGAAGGTTTATCTCGGTCCTGATTATGGCAAGGTTAAATTTGTAATATCAGCCGAGGAAATTTCCAATCCAGATGACATCCCTGAAACCGATCCCGTTACCATCAAGGATGACAACAGGCTGTACTTTTCCGTAACAAGGAATAAAACAAAAATTAAAGCTGAAAATATTACCCTGGCAATTGAAGTCTCGGAAGGTGACTCGTTTAGGTCGTATAAGAAAATCAGCTATGAAGTGGAAAAAAAATTCAAAAAACTGAACGGATACATACCGGAAGTTTATTTTAAAAATGAAGGAAAATACAGAATAATTCTGCAGATGGATGGCAATCAGGTTGTAAGCCGCGAATTTACCGTTGATTGACATATTATTGCGATGCTTTTACTTATTAAGCCTTGAATGGAGATGAGTCAGCTTGAATATTACAGTATTGATTCTCATCGGTATGACAGCCGGCATTGTGAGCGGGCTGATAGGCATCGGCGGGGGGATAATTATTACCCCCGCACTCATTCTTTTATTGGGCCTTTCGCAGCATGAAGCACAGGGAACAACACTGGCCCTGCTGGTACCCCCCATTGGCCTTCTGGCTGCCTGGGAGTATTATAAAAGCGGCTATGTCGATATTAAAGTCGCCTTGTTTATCTGCATTGGTTTTATAATCGGCGGATTTATCGGTTCAAAAATTGCAGTCGGTATAGATGAATCTCTTATGCGGAAAATCTTCAGCCTGGTTCTGATTTTTATCGGCATTGTTCTTTTTCTTAAAAAATGATAAAGGATAATCCGGCCTTTATTGTATCCTCTACTCTATTCCTTCCGGGAAAAATATATTAATAAGATCTTCACGAGAGGAAGCTTTAAGCAGAGAAGCACGCCTTTCTTCGTCCATGATCAATTTCGAAATAGTTGCCAGTGTTCGAATGTGCGTGTCGGGCTTATTTTTAGGACTAAGAACAAGAAATAAAAAATTTACATCATCGTCATGACAGAAAAGACAGGAGACCGGTTTTGCTGTCTTTGCCATGAGAACAAGGGACTCGTCAATACCATCTATATAGGCATGGGGTAATGCCGTTGCATAGCCGATAACACTGGAAAATTCAATTTCCTGCTTCATTATGGTTTCTTCTATGTTCTCTATGTTCAACCGGGGGAAATCGAGGTTGAGTCTGATCAGCAGTTCGTGAAGGACTTCTCTGTATGATTTTGATGCTGTGTATATAATCCATTCCTGCCGTATATTTATATCCAGTTTCACATAGAAAGGCATATACACCATGCAGGTGCATTTCCCTGTGAATCCATCGGGAACGTAGGGTAACAGGGTATCTTCTTTTTGAAAGAGAAGAACCCTTTCCGGGTGTTTTATGGATCGTTCCTGCAATTCTCTTGTGAATACCGGGAAGTCGTCCTCTTCGATATTATAGGTTGATATCTTATCCAGCTCAAGGGAGGTCCATACTGGCCGTCCCGTTGCATTTAGTTCTTCTTTGTTTTCTACTGAATGATCGTGTGCGTGCAATAATTTCCATCGGTATAATTCGGGATTTTTAAGCAGTTTTTTCCATCGCTGGCACACCAGTTGGTTCAGGTGATCATTTTTGGTAATGGCCAGTACATTGCCGATCCCGTACAATTCGGGATGTTCGTCGGGATCAACAGTAAGGGCGTCGGCGGAAAGTGCGGTAAGCCCGTACTGCCTGGCTCTTTTTATATTATGCATGTTGGTGTCGATAAGCGTTACGGAAACTCCATTTTCATTGATAAACCGTGCGGCAATCTGGGCAACACGATGAGCTCCGATTACCAGCCACCCGGTAGGTATCTGCTTCAGAACGCCAAGACGGTTGCCAATCCACTTGGCCGTGAATCCCTGGAAGACTACGGTTCCAATGATAACTGCATAAGTAAAGGCTTCCAGAAAATCATTGAGGGAAGAGTATTCCGGCCTGCCATGTAATTTTATGTTAAGCGTGAACAGGGAGGCCATTGACGCGGCTACGATTCCTCTTGGCGCTATCCAGCTGAGAAAAATTTTTTCTCTCAGGGATAATTCCTTCCTGCCCATGGTAGAGAAAAACACATTGAGCGGCCGGATAATTAGCATGACGGCTGTAACGGCCAGAACAAGCCTGACAGTATCATACTTTTTAAAGGAATCAATGTCGAGATTTGCCGCCAGAAGAATAAACAGAAGGCCGATCAGTAATTCCGTCAATTGTGCTTTGTATATCTTTATTTCCTCGAGTTGGGGGGTATCCCTGTAGCCCGTGACAAATCCCGCGATAACAATACTGAGCAGCCCGCTTTCCTGAATAATCATATCCGACACCGCGTAAATCAAAAGAGCATAGGAGAGGATGAATACATTGAGGTGCTCATGGGAGATCAATCCCCTGTTTATAACTTTCGTCAGAATAATGCCGCTGAGTATGCCGATTACGGATCCGATCACCAGACGGAAGAACAGAAATAGCAGAGCATCATGGCCGATGATCCATTCATAGGCAAGGAGAGCTATAAAAACACCTATCGGATCAATGAGTACTGCCTCCCAGTGAAGGTAGCTGTGTACTTTTTCGTTTACATTTATGCGCTTGAGCAGAGGTACTATGACGGTTGGCCCGGTTACAATGATAAGACTTCCTGCAAGTATGGCGAAAGGCCAGGGGAATGAGAAAATAAGCTTTATAATGATGGAGGATGAAAGCCAGGTTATAAGTACTCCCAGGGATAGGGCGCGTTTAATTTCGACCGAAACCCGCCTGAAACCTTTAATGTCCAGCGTTAATCCACCTTCGAACAAAATCAGGGCGACGGTCAATTTAATGATGGCGGGCAGTCCGCTTCCAAGGAGCGAAGGATCAATGAGCTTGATTCCCAGTGCGCTGGGACCAAGAAGTATACCGCCTATTAAAAGTATAACTATGGCAGGAATCCTCAGTCGGTGGGAAATGATAATGAAGATTATACCAAAAAAGAGAGCACTGACAAAAGTCGAGATGTCTGACTGAATATTCATTCCCGGCCATAAAATTTATTGAGGATATGTCAACAGCTTATGCTGATGCAATTACACTGTATTTTAGAATACCCTCTTTGTACACATATTTTTAATGGCCCCGAAGAAAATATGCCGGGTAAGGCACGGGGCCATGTGCCGGGAAGATGATTTTTATCAGGCAGTCTTTTTCTTTCTTTTGGGCCGTTCTTTTTCTTTTTCCTTGCTGGCTTTATGAATCATGGGGATATTTTTTCTTCTCTGTTTTTTAAAGGCATCTATGATTACATCCGCTTCATCAAAGGGGACTGAGAAAAACGAAAAGGTATCCTTGACTGTGACTTCATTGATCCTTCCTGCTTTGACCCGTGACTCGTTCTGGATCATGTGTACGAGCTTCTTCGCCGTGAGACCGTCTTTCTTACCCATGGAAACGAAAAGCCGGACGTGTTCCTTGTTTTCTTTTACGATGGGACTGATCTCGTTGTAATTGTTCCGATCCAGTTCATCCTGGAAAGAATAATGAAGAAGGGCGGCGATGATCTCAATGGGGTCATTCCCCTTCAGGAGCTGCATTGCCGGCCCGACATAATTGCTGTGATTGCCCTGTTCAATAGTGGCACTCAAATCTGCGGCAAGCTTTGTTTTTTTTGCGTTTATAATTTCATCCACGGAAGGGATAATTTTCTTGTTAATAGTGGATTTGGTCAGTTTGACAATTTCATTCAACTTCCGTCTTTCTGATGGGCTTATAAATGTTATTGCCACACCTTTTTTCCCGGCGCGACCGGTTCTTCCTATGCGGTGAATGTATGCTTCCGGGTCCTGGGGAAGTGAAAAATTGATGACATGGGAAAGATTGCTGATGTCGATACCGCGGGCAGCTACATCGGTTGCCACCAGGATATTGGTCCTTTTCTTTTTGAATTTTGAAAGAGTAAGCTCTCTCTGATGCTGGGAAAAGTCTCCATGAATTCCCTCGGCATTGTAACCGCGGTCGGCAAGCCTGTTGGCCAGTTCGTCTACGGCAACCTTGGTCCTGCAGAAAACCAGGCCGTAGAATTCATCTTCGATATCGATAATTCTGCATAGCGATTCGAATTTATCGGAAGGTGAAACCTCGAAGTAAATCTGGTCCGTCAGGTTTTCCGTGAGTGCATCTTTCTTAATTGCGATGAATTCATATTCATGCATATATTTTTTGGCTATATTCATGATATGGGTGGGCATCGTGGCTGAGAAAAGCAGCATTCTTTTATCCGGGTTGGTGAATGCCAGTATGCTCTCCACCTCGTCGATAAAGCCCATGTTGAGCATTTCATCGGCCTCGTCAAGAACGGCAATACTGATTTTATCAAGAGAGAGTGTCTTCCTCTTAAGGTGATCTGCAACCCTGCCGGGGGTGCCCACGACAATATCCACACCTTTTTCAAGCCTTCGAATCTGGTCCATCATGGACTGGCCGCCGTAAATGGGGAGTATTTGTATTTTTTTACCGCCCTTGAAGGAATTGATTTCTTCCGATACCTGTATCGCCAGTTCTCTCGTGGGAACCAGGATGAGGGCCTGTACAGATTTAGAATGTTCTTTTATCATTTCTATGATGGGAAGCCCGAAGGCAGCTGTTTTCCCGGTCCCGGTCTGTGCCTGTCCTATAACATCCACCGTGGAGGACAGAAGCAGGGGGATGGTTTTCTTCTGAATCTCCGTCGGCTCTTCAAATCCTTTTTTGTCAATTTCCAATAAAGATTTTTCTGACAGGCCAAGCTGTCTGAATTCATTTAATTTCATTATTACCTCTGAAATATACTGTATAGCCGGGATGAATATTGTACTTTATTTTTCTGATTTCCCCTTCGGCAGAAGGCTTCAGGTGCCAGGGATTGTGTGGACACTGGTACTGCGGATTCGGAAAGATGAAATATATATCAGTATTAATTACATCACGTTTTAAATAATATGCCTTTATTTATTAAGACTATTTGTTAGCTTAAGCAAGAAATGAAATGCGCATACAACTCAGCTTTGTTCTTCCTTAGCCTCGTCATTATGCGCTTCATTATTAATTTCTTGATGACGCTGTTTTTTCTCTTCTTTCTTTTTTTTCTTAGCCAGTTCTTTTTGACGTTTCTCAAATTTAAACTGACTGTCTCTTTTTTTAGTCAAAATGCCTCCGTCAAAGAGAAAAATTAGCTGTTAGATTTTTTTTACAGAAATAGCACGGGGTCCTTTCTGAGTTTCTTCCGTATCGAATTCAACTTTATCGCCTTCGTGAAGCGTTTTGAATCCTTCGCCGATTATTCCTGTATGGTGGACGAAAATATCACCGCCGTCATCTTTAGTAATGAAGCCGAAGCCTTTGCTTTCATTGAACCACTTAACAACACCCTGTTTCATGCTGATACTCCTTAAAATTTAAAAATTATTATACAATACAATAAGAGTTTCCGGATATAGCTTATCATGTACTACTGAATTTTTTTACCTGGATTTATTAAGGAAAGAAAATGCGAGTATGATGTAATGCTATATCTTTTTACTGCAGGTTTTTGCTGCTTCCTCTCTTATTACATATACAAAACGATAAATATTAGCTTTTTGTCAAGTACAATTGTGCAATATTTGATAATATTTCGAATATTATGGTTTATTTCATTAAAAGCAGTATTAATGTTAATCTTGACTCAAGTTATTAATTTACAGGATTTTTGAAAGTGGGGGGCAATGTCAAATTGATGAAGGAATAACACATGTTTATTTTTGCCGGTAGATTGATTTGAAGCCGAAAGAAGCTCAGTAGCTAATAAGATAAAAGTAGGAAGATTTCCGGCAAATTAAGAACATGCAGCAGAGCTGAATTAAAAAGTATTTAAAAAAGTACATAAAAAAGAGACAACTATATTGACATGAAGCGGTTCTCTTGATATAAATCAAAATACGAAAAATTATGAAACGGGGATTGTTTTTTGATAAAGATGGTGTATTGACCATTGATAAAGGTGTTGGAAAAAACATTTTTGAAATGGAGTTATATCCTGCATCAGCGGATACTATCGCCTATTTCCGAAATCTCGGTTTCCAGATATTCGTAATTACGAATCAACCGGTTGTAGCGCGAGGGATCATCAGTGAAGAAAAGTTGCTGGCATATTTCGAAACCTTAAAGCAAGAACTGCTGAAGAAAAATTTATCGTCAATTATTGACAGGATATACTACTGCCCACACCATCCTTCGGCAAACCTTGAAAAGTACCGAATCCGGTGTGAATGCCGAAAACCGAAGCCGGGAATGCTGATCAGTGCATCCAGAGAATTCGACATCGATTTAACCAGGAGTTACATGATAGGTGACAGAATCACTGATATTGTCGCAGGATCGGCAGCAGGGTGCAAGACAGTACAATGTCTTACCGGTCGGCATGAAGATCCTCTAATCGAAACAGATATGGTATTTAACAGGGGAATTGAACCGGACCATAGAATCCTGAATCTTGAGGAATTGAAACAAATAATACAATGAATACTGCAATGATACTGTGCGCCGGATTCGGAACCAGGATGAAGCAATTTACTAAAGACATTCCGAAACCAATGCTGCCGATTTATGGCAAGCCACTACTTGAATACACAATAAGGTTGTTGGCTTCACAGGGCGTGACAAAACTGGTGATTAATCTCCATTATCTTGCCGATGCCATAACCTCTTATTTTCAGGATGGGAAGCATTGGGGGGTTGAAATTATGTACAGCTATGAGGATGAACCTCTCGGTACGGCAGGTGCCGTAAAAAAGGTTGCGGATATACTCACAAAAGAAGATAGTTTCCTGGTTTTATATGGAGATGTTTTTTGCACCCAGGATTATCGTAAACTATACGATTATCACCGGTCAAGAAGGAATGCTGCTGCCACCATTATTATGCACGAGCGTGAGAAATCCAATAGTATTGTAGAAGTTGATGAGGAAGGCAGGGTTGTAACCTTTATCGAGCGTCCTGCGGTTGAACCGGTACTGAGGAAACAGAAATGGGTTAATTCAGGTTTATACTGTTTCAATAGAAAAATACTTGACTCCATTGTTGGAAATGTATTTTCTGATCTCCCAAAAGACCTTTTCCCGGGACTAACTGCCAACTCAGAGCTTTTTGGGTACCCCCTACAAGGATACAGATGCTCTGTTGACTCTCCGGAAAGGTACCGTCAATTACAGGCAGACTTCAATAATCAGAATTTAATTAAATTATTCAGCAGGGAACATGACAATAAATTATGAAGAAAGGACCTACGAAGCATCTCGAAGATACTTTAAGGCGATGATCGGTCTGCTCAATAATATTAAGGCTTCTGACAAGTCCGGCAGAGAAATCAAATTGCACGATGCCATAGGGATTTCCGTAGAAATGATACTGGCAGTGTCCCATGCCCAAAGGAAACTAATGTTTATAGGGAACGGAGCAAGCCAGTCGATTTCGAGCCATATATCAACCGATATAATGAAAAATTGCGGCATACGAACCACAGCTTTTACGGATCCGTCGATGCTTACCACTTTCAGCAATGATTTTGGTTATGAGTATGTATTTCAGAAACCTATAGAAATTCTTGCTGATGAAGGTGACATTTTAATTGCTATTAGCAGTTCTGGTAAATCCATTAATATTCTTAACGCATGCAATGCCGCACTGAGACGCTCATGCAGTATAATTACCATGTCAGGTTTCAGTAAGGACAATCCGCTCAGGTCTCTGGGTGATATCAATTTTTTTGTCCCCGTCAGCGAATATGGGCCTGTGGAAGTTGTTCATCATGCAATATGCCATTGCATCGTGGATATGATCATTAAGATGAAATCGGAAGCCCGCTAATGCCCGGTCAATCCAGTTTTATAATAAAAAATATTATATAAGGTAATACTATTTTATGATGTCAGATACAATCGTTGTTATCGGCAGCAATTCATTTTCGGGAGCCAGTTTTACAGCCTATGCACTTGAAAAAGGCTTTGAAGTTTTGGGGCTAAGCAGGTCAGAGGAACCGCATCCGGTATTTCTTCCCTACCGATGGATAAAACCCAAGATGCAGAAACAATTTCAGTTCCACAAAATGGATATTAATAAGGACATAGATGGAATCATTGATCTCATTCAAAAAAATAAAATTAAATACATATTCAATTTTGCAGCACAAAGCATGGTGGCCGAAAGCTGGCAAAATCCCGAGCATTGGTTCCAAACCAATGTCGTTTCTAACGTTAAGCTTCATGACAGGCTCAGGCATTGCGATTTTCTAAAAAAATACGTGCATGTTTCCACCCCCGAAGTTTATGGCTCATGCCAGGGGCTCATATCCGAGAGTACCAATTATAATCCCAGTACTCCTTATGCGGTATCGCGAGCGGCTGCGGACATGAGCCTGATGACTTTCTACCGCGCATATAATTTTCCTGTGGCCTTCACCAGAGCTGCCAATGTGTATGGACCAGGCCAACAGCTCTATCGTATTATACCCAGAACTATTCTTTTTTTCCTGATAGGAAAGAAACTTCAGCTGCATGGCGGTGGAGAGTCTGTCCGATCTTTCATCCATATCCGGGATGTTGCCGAGGGAACTCTGCGTTTGGCTGAAAAATCCACTTCGGGCGAAATATACCATCTCTCCACATCGCGTAATATTTCCATTCGTGAACTGGTGCTGATGATTGCAAACCAGATGGGAGTATCATTTGAAGATCATGTTGAGATTGTCGGCGAGCGTCTTGGAAAAGATTCTGCCTATCTTCTGGACAGCACCAAGGCCAGGAGTACACTGGGCTGGGCAGATACAGTGTCCCTTGAGCAGGGGATAGAGGAATCAATTTCATGGGTTCGACAGAACCTGGATGACATAAAGAAACAGCCGTTAGATTATATTCATAAACCATAAGTAAGGAAAAAATAGATGAACATACTGCTTACCGGCGGATGCGGCTATGTCGGGTCAACGCTTACGCCACGATTGCTCCAGGAGGGGCACCATGTTACCGTTGTGGACATTATGTGGTTCGGCAACTATCTCAAGGAGCATAAGAATCTCAAGGTTGTCCGTATGGACATTCGTGATACGGCGTCTATTCCCATGGACGGGATAGACGCGATCATTCATCTTGCCAATATTGCCAATGACCCAAGCTGTGATTTGAATGCGAAGCTTGCATGGGAAGTAAATACGCTTGCTACAATGCAGATAGTTGAAAAGGCGATAAAGAGTGGTGTGCGGCAATTTATTTATGCCAGCTCCGGGAGCGTGTATGGCGTCAAGGATGAACCTGAGGTTACCGAGGATCTGGAACTCGTTCCGATATCGGATTACAATAAGACGAAGATGATCAGCGAACGCGTACTGTTAAGCTACAAAGATTCCATTATACTACAAATAGTCCGCCCCGCAACAATCTGCGGTGTGTCCCCCAGAATGCGTCTTGATCTTTCAGTGAATATGCTGACTATGCAGGCGTTGACAAAGGGGGAAATTACTGTTTTCGGCGGTAACCAGACGCGTCCGAACATACATCTAAAAGACATGATCGAGGTATATTCACACTTCCTGGCCGGAGGGGAAAGTATCCGCGGCATTTATAACGCCGGCTTTGAAAACATGAGTATCATGACCATAGCGGAAACAGTGAAGGAGTATACAAATGCAAAGATCACCGTAACCGAGTCCAATGATCCACGCTCATACAGGTTGAATTCCGATAAACTGCTGGGTACCGGGTTCAGACCGCGCCAAATGGTCCGCGATGCAATTCGTGAGGTCATGGAGGCTTATAAAGCTGGAACGTTGCAGGAAAGGGATGAGTGGTACAGTATCAAGACACTGAAGTCATTAAGTAATTTAGCATAAACGGCAGGAGAGCAGAATGGGAAAGGAAGTTGATTTACTGGTTAACTACCCGAAGACGAAAAGAAACCTTGACGAAAGGGTCGAGGAAAAAACTGAAGAGGTGAGGGCTGTCGCCAGAAAATTTGGGAAAGAATTTTTTGATGGCGACAGAAAATATGGATATGGAGGATTTAATTACTTCTCCCGTTTCTGGCAGCCGGTGATTCCCACGTTCGAGGCTCATTTTAACCTTACTTCTGCCAGTTCCGTGCTGGATGTCGGATGTGGAAAAGGATTTATGCTGCATGATCTGGCACAACTAATCCCGGGAATCACCGTGAAGGGTATCGATATATCTGAATATGCCATTGAAAACACGATAGAGGACATGAAGCCGTATGTTCAGGTCGCCGACGCTAAGAAATTACCCTTCCCCGATAAATCATTCGATGTGGTCATATCGATCAACACGGTGCATAACCTGGAAAGGGACGAATGCGGGAAAGCGCTTCAGGAGATTGAGAGGGTAAGCCGTGGAAAGAGCTTTATTACGGTCGACGCTTACCGCACTGATGAGGAAAAGAAGCGCATGTATGCATGGAACCTGACTGCAAAAACAATTATGAGCGTGGACGAATGGATTTCTTTTTTCGGTGAAATCGGATATACCGGGGATTACTTCTGGTTCATCCCCTGATGGCATAATGTATAAAGACGAACATATGAAAAAGCTAGATTCCGTTGATGTCTCCGTTGCTCGAAAACTTCTTGAAGTCATGATGCGTATCCGGAATGTCGAGGAAGCAATTTCATCGCACTATGCTGAATGGAAAATGCGGTGCCCCACCCATTTGTGTACAGGGCAGGAAGCGGTGGCTGCAGGAGTTTGCATGTCCCTGAGAAAGAATGATTTTGCGGTGAGCACCCACAGAGCCCACGGGCATTACATTGCGAAAGGCGGGGATATAAACAGCCTCATTGCTGAAATTTACGGCAAAGCCACAGGCTGTTCCAGGGGCAAGGGTGGATCCATGCACCTGGTTGATCTCAATGCGGGATTTATGGGAAGTACCGCTATTGTGGGCGGAACGATACCCATTGGTGTAGGACTGGGGCTCTCAATCAAGCTTAAAAAAACAGATCAGGTGAGTGTCGTTTTTTTCGGTGATGGAGCAGTCGAAGAAGGTGTTTTTTACGAATCGGTGAATTTTGCAGTCCTGAAAAAGCTACCCGTGCTGTTTATATGCGAGAATAATTTATATTCCGTTTACTCACCGCTCTCGGTACGCCAGCCCGGGGACAGGAATATTCATACAATGGTGGAGGCCATGGGGATTCATGCCGATTTCGGTGATGGCAACAACGTGTGGGAAGTATACACAAAAGCAGATTATAATATCAAAAAAATTCGTGAAGGCGATGGCCCGCGCTTCATTGAATTTGCCACTTACCGGTGGCGAGAACATTGCGGACACCTATACGATAACGATCTTGGTTATCGAAGTGAAGAAGAATTTCTCTGCTGGAAAGAGAAAGATCCGATCGGAACATATGTCAACCATTTGCTGGCACAGGATATAATCACAAGAGATACTATAAGCGAAATGGAAAGGAAAATATTATCGGACATAGAAGATGCCTTTAACTTCGCGGAATCATCATCTTTTCCGCCTCTGCATGACTTTACGACAGACTTATTTAAAGAATAGGGAGCAGTAATGCCGCGTAACTCAACATATGCAAAAGCTATCAACGAGGCTTTAGCCATAGCATTAGAAAGCGATCCGAATGTCATCTGCTATGGGCTTGGCGTTGACGACCCAAAGGGTGTGTTCGGGACTACGCTTGGTTTGAAGGAGCGTTTTGGAGGAGAGCGGGTATTTGATATGCCCACTTCGGAGAACGCCATGACGGGTATTGCTATCGGAGCCGCACTTAAT
This sequence comes from Spirochaetae bacterium HGW-Spirochaetae-1, assembly GCA_002839375.1. Taxonomy (NCBI): domain Bacteria; kingdom Pseudomonadati; phylum Spirochaetota; species Spirochaetae bacterium HGW-Spirochaetae-1. The sequence continues at coordinate 100,868 of PGXY01000012.1, forward strand.
GGCATCCGTCCTGTAATGACTCATCAACGTCTTGATTTTTTTCTGCTTGCTATGGACCAACTGGTGAACAATGCGGCTAAATGGCATTTCATGTTCGGCGGGAAGATGTCGGTTCCTATCACCATCAGGTTGATCCTTGGACGCGGCTGGGGACAGGGACCGACGCATTCCCAGAGCCTGCATTCTTGGTTTGCCCATGTGCCGGGACTCAAGGTCGTCATGCCAACAACCGCACATGATGCGAAGGGGATGCTTCTGTCGAGTATATTTGACAACAACCCCGTTCTGTTCCTTGAGCATCGGTGGTTGCATAATATCGAAGGGGACGTGCCAGAAGATGATTACCGGATCCCCATCGGCAAGGCTGCTTTAATGAAAAAGGGAAAGGATCTCACCATAATTTCTATTTCTTACATGACCATAGAAGCACTGCATGTTACCGATCTGCTTGAAAAGAACGGGATTAACTGTGAACTGATCGACCTCAGGTCCGTGAGTCCTTTAGACTGGGAGGCTGTTTATTGTTCGGTAAAAAAGACGGGAAGGCTGATAGTACTGGATATTTCGTCTGCCATGGTTTCTGTCGCAGGTGAAATCGTAGCGAGGGTGAGCATGGATCTTTTTGAATACCTGAAATGCGCTCCAGCCAGGCTGGCGCTGCCGGATTATCCGTCGCCGACAAGCTATGGATTATCCAAAACCTATTATAAGCGAGCGGAAGATATTGTCTCCGAAATCGGAAAGATGATGGGAAAAGATTTATCAAAACTCGAAGAGGAAATCGTAAATAGCAGGAAAACGCCACATGATTCCCCGGGCGACTGGTTCAAGGGGCCGTTTTGATGAAAAGTACTTTGTAAGGAGGATCTTTAATGGAAATACATGATGCTATTTTGAATAGTCCATTAGAATGTTATAATAAATACGGTTTTGCTTTAATTGAAGCTTATAACATCATTGATAATTCTATTATAGAAAAGTATGCAATAGATTGGTTGAATAAAATTTTAAACCCATGGCTAAATAATAGGGAAAAGGAGTTTTCTCTCGAAAACTATCATAAATGGTGGAATTTATTAAATGTAGACCATAATAATCTATTTCGTGCTGCCAACAGACATATTAATCCTCCAGAAAATATTAAAAAAAAAATAATCAATAAACAGATTGATAATTTTTTAAAACAGATAGGAATTAAAAAATTTAAAATTTGGGATGAAGGATTAGGTTGGCTAGCCTTCAGATTTATACGACCTGGTGTGGGAGATGGATACCCTTTCAGCAGAAAAGAATGGGGGCCAGCTAAAAATGTTATTTCTGCATGGATACCAATAATTGGTCGAAGTGAATCGGAAACATTGAAGTTTATTCCTGGATCACATGTTTGTGAATATGAGAGATATCTTCCTAATGATAGTAAATTTAGAAGTGATGAATTTCGATTGGTCAATACACCTTTAGAGGCTGAATGTTTTAGACCAAACTTAAGGATAGGACAAATAATATTATACCATCCTAGATTAATACACACTGAAAATGTAGAAAATAGTAATATAACACGTCTAAACTTAGAATTCCGAATAATACCCGAATTATGATTAAAAGAAGAATAGGTACATCATCATTATACTCATCTGTTTTAGGTCTTGGCAGTCTGCACTTTGGTGTTTATTGTGATCAGAAATTAACTAATGACATTGTTAGTTTTGCATTGGATTGTGGAATCAATTTTATTGACACTGCCCCAATGTATGGAAATGGAAAGTCTGAGCAATATCTCCATAATGCATTAAAAGGTATAAAACGGGAACAAATAATTATATCGACTAAAGTTGGCTTAGAACCTGAGATCAATTCTGATGGTTCATTTAGTGTCCGTGAAATAAAATTAATAAAAAATAATATAGTAACAAGTGTCGAACAAAGTTTAAGAAATCTTGGTACAGACTATATAGACTTATTGCAACTTCATGCTTTTGATCATACAACATCATTTGATGAGACACTGGATGTTTTATATGATCTTGTACAAAATGGGAAAATTCGTTATATAGGTTGTTCAAATTATAATCCAGATGAGTTTATTTTAGCGGCAAAGACGGCAGAAAGGAAAGCTTTTAGTAATATTGTTTCTGCTCAATGTCATTTTAACATTATTGAGCGTAGAGCACGAGCAGAATTATTTCCAATATGCAAAGATTACAATACAAGTATAATATGTAACAGGTCCCTAGCAAGAGGAATTTTAACCGGTAAGTATAAATATGGACAACCATTACCCCATGGTTGTCGTGCTGAAACCAGTTATAGAGTTAGGAAATGGCTATTAGAAGATACTTTATTGTTAGTAAATGAGCTTGCAACGTATGCCGAGCGCTTCGGCAGGTCTATTACAGAATTATCATTAGCATGGACACTTATAGCACCAGAAATTTCAACAATCCTGGTAGGTGTTCGTAATATAGACCAATTAAAACAATGTATTTCATCAGTTGATTTTTCTCTTGAAGACAAACATCTATTGGAAATAGATTCCATCATTGAAAGGATGAATTTAACCAATCGAGTAAATTTATTACCAGAGGTTTATTTTGAAAAGTAAAAATGATAAAATGAATTGTAAAATTGCTATAATTACAGGCGGTGCCCATGGAATTGGGAAGGCGATTGCTAAGTCTTTATCTGCAAGCAATTATATTGTGATTATAGCTGATATAGATAATGATAAAGGAATTAAGGTTGTAGATGAAGTAAATAGTGCTGGAGGGAATGCATTATTTATAAAAACAGATTTATGCAGTGAAAACGATATTTTAAACTTAGTTAATATTACGATTGAAACATTTGGAGGGTTGGATATTGTAATAAATAGTGCACGGCCTCTACTGAAAATTGTTCCTTTTATTGAAAGCTTTGATGAGTGGGATTATGCTATAAATGTATTATTAAAAGCACCAGCATTATTGGCTAAGTATAGTTACAATCATTTAAAAAAATCTAGTAATGGTTGTATAATAAATATAGGTTCGACTAATGAAAATTATATATCCCATCAACCTGTATCATATCACGTTGCTAAGGCTGGACTTGTTCATCTAACTCATTATCTTGCTCGTGAATTTGGTGTGAATAATATACGAGTTAACACAATAAGTCCTGGTCTAGTTGATATCCACGAAGATGGGCGGCCATTAACAGGTAAGCCAATGAATAAAGAAATTGTTGATATTACCGTCCCATTAAAAAGGGCAGCATCTCCGCAAGAAATTGCTTATTTAGTATTGTTTTTATGTTCTAAAGAGGCATCATATATTACAGGTCAAACTATTACAATAGATGGTGGAATCACATTAAACGATCATTTTCATATTGCTCGGCAAGTCTTTACTGCAAAGAATCAATGATAATACGACTTGGATTCTAGTAACGAGCGCAACCCTTTTTCCCTAAAGAACCTCAAATATCGAGAGGAAAATATTTAGCATCATGATAAAGAGATCATTCGTAGATCAAATTATTGAAATGGACAGGAGAGATATCTCCAAACAAGATATATATGAAATGCTTAATCTCGTGGCATAGGTGTGCCCCCAAAATGCTAAGTCGAGTCATTAATTTAGAGTTCATGGAAGGTGTATTGTATGAATAGTATCCCTTGGTGGTATACAGAAATAGGTGATAATGAAAAGAATTATATGCTAACAGCATTTAACAATAAATGCTTTAGTATGGGTCCGTATACACAAGAATTTGAGGAAAGAATTTCAGAATTGATGAATGTCCCATATGTTACCTTAACAAATAGTGGAACATCGGCTTTAATAATATCTCTATTATCAATTGGCATTAAGCCAGGCGACGAAGTAATTTTACCTGCATTGACTTGGATAGCCACAGCACAGGCTGCTGCTCTATTGGGTGCTCATGTCGTTTTAGTTGATTGTTTGCCAAGGCTGCCAATTATTGATATTGAAGGTGTTGCTAGGAAAATAACAAAAAAAACAAAAGCGATAATTCCTGTTAATTTAAATGGGCGGGCCTGTGATATAAAAAGATTAAAGAATATTGCGAAAGAAAATAATATTTATATTATTGAAGATGTATGTAAAGGAATGTTTTCTCAGAATAATAATTGTTATCTTGGTACTATTGGCGATATAGGTTGTTTTTCCATGGGCATGATTTCGTTATTATCAATTGGTTATGGTGGTTTCTTAGTAACGAAAAATATTGATTTACATAATAAAATAAGATTGATTCGCGATCATGGTGTTGTAAGAAATCCTGAAGAATATAAATATCTCGGGGCAAATTATAAGGTTAGCGATTTATTAGCATCTATAGGATTGGGGCAGTTAGATAAACTTCAGGAAAAGATTAAGAGAGTATGTGATATATACAAAATTTATAATGAGGCTTTATCAGAAAATAGTAAATGTAATTTGCTCCCTGTTGACATATTATCTGGAGAAGTTCCATTATATGTAGAGGCGTATTCTGAACAGAGAGAGGATCTCATTAATTATTTAAATGTGAATAATATTGGTACTTCGAGATTTCATTTACCGCTACATTCTGCTCGGTATCTTGATAGTCCTGATAATTTTCCTTGTGCAAATGAGCTATCGAAGAATGCTTTTATACTACCATCTGGTCCATCACAGTCTCTAGATAATGTTTATAAATGTGCTGAATTAATAAATCATTGGAAATAGAAAATACTTAAAAAAATGGTTAAAGGAATCTATGGATATGACAAAATTGAATATAATTATCATATCTGCATCTAGCGATATCGGGCTAGCAATATGCAGAAAGTGGGTTCAATACGGATGGAATATATTTGGTACTTATCGGACAATGACCGAGGAAGTGAAATCAGTTGAAAACAGTAATGTGAAACTGGTACCTTGTGATCTTAATAGTATTGATTCTATTGATAAGGCTTGCTCGGATTTAATAAAACTGTGTCATGAATGGGATGCATTAATTCTGTGCCCAGGAACTCAGGAACCGATCGGTCCTATTATCGATACTGAATTCAATGATTGGGAAAAATCGATAAGAATAAATTTTATAAATCAGATAAGGATTGTTCATCGCTTGCTTCCATATAAAAAACATTATAGTGGTCTTGGACCATGTGTTTTATTTTTTGCGGGTGGAGGAACCAATAACGCTACTGTGAATTACTCTGCATATACAATTTCTAAGATTGCTCTTATTAAAATGTGTGAACTGTTGGACGAAGAGATTCAAAATACGCGTTTTACAATTATCGGTCCAGGATGGGTTAAAACAAAAATACATGATGCAACTATGAATGCCAAGGAAAAGGCCGGTGATAATTTTAATAAGACGCGTCAAAAGCTTAAAAGTGACGAATGCACTCCCATGGAAGATGTAATAAATTGCTGTGAATGGATATTGCAATCCTCTCGTGAGGTGGTAAGTGGTAGAAATTTCAGTGTCGTATTTGATATGTGGGGTGATGAACGGCTATCGCGGATGCTACTTAAAGATAAAAATATGTACAAACTACGAAGAAAAGGAAATGGCATGCTGGTAAAAAACATGGTTCAAGAACCTAAAAAATCAGAGATACTTGATAGTCTCATTTTATCCCTTCCTGAGTTAACCGACAGCCACGCACCTGGAACACAATTTTACAACTTCATGAAAAAAACCCTTCGTAAGGAGATTGAGCTTTTATTTAATGGAAATGAAGATGGAGCAATAGAGATTGCATCTTTTGGGAAAATAAATTTTCCATATTTTTCCATGGGAAATATTGATTCACTTAATCTTTTCGATCTTGATGAAATAATGATATTCACATATTATTGGGCTAACCGACATCGGTATAAAAAAGTAATAGATATCGGCGCCAATATAGGTCTTCATTCGATAATGCTGAGTAAATGTGGATATAATGTTACGTCTTATGAACCTGACCCGGTACATTTTCAAATGCTGAATAGAAATCTTATGAGCAATAATATTCATACAGTAAAAACAGTTAATATGGCTGTCTCGAGTAAATCAGGAGAAATGGAGTTTGTGCGCATTAAGGGCAACACTACAGGTAGTCATCTTGCCGGATCGAAGCCAAATCCATATGGAGATCTCGATAGATTTAATGTTAAAATTATTGATTTTAATTTTCTGCTTGACGGAGTTGATTTTATTAAAATGGATGTGGAAGGTCATGAAAAAGAAATTATAATCAATACTTCAAAATCTATTTGGGAAAGATTAGATGCATTTATTGAAATTGAAAACAAAGATAATGCGGAAGCTATCTATGAACATTTTAAAGAATTGGGAATAAATTTATTCAGTCAGAAAATTAATTGGGCACAAGTCGGAAGTGTTGATGATATGCCAATTAATTATAAAGAGGGAACCTTGTTCGTCAGTAACAAAAAGAAAATGGTCTGGAATTAAAACGTTAGATGAAAAACAATGCATAATTAAACTTGCTATAATGATCAAAACAATATCAAACGGACAGAAATATGGGAATGAATAATGATTTAAGAAAGAAAATAGTAAGAATGGTAACTTCAGCCGGGGAAGGACATATCCCTAGCTCCTTTTCTATTGTTGATATCATTGATACTATATATGGAGGTTTTCTTAATTTCGATCCAAGAAATGTTGAATGGGAAGATAGAGATTATTTCATTCTCAGCAAAGGGCACGGAGCTGCTGCCCTTTACATTGTATTAGAAAAATATCAGGTTTTGTCAGAATCTGATATTGCAAGTTATGGGAAATATAACTCGATTCTTGGGGGACACCCAGACCGGACAAAAGTCCCTGGAGCAGAGGCCTCTACAGGATCATTGGGCCACGGCTTACCATTTGCAATTGGCATCGCCTTGGGTTTGAAAATACAGAAAAAGAATAATAAGGTTATTGTCCTTATCGGTGATGGTGAATGCCATGAGGGAACAATATGGGAATCAGCTCTTGTTGCTCAAAATTTAAAATTAAACAATCTTTGCTGTATCGTTGATTTCAACGGCTCTGCTGCTCAAATCCTCCCCCATCCAAACATGGTAAAACAATGGCAAGCTTTTGGTTGGGATACTAGAGAGATCGATGGTCACAATAAAAAGGAAATTGAATCAGTCCTTTCAGAATTTTACACTAAAACTTCTGATAAACCGTTTGTTATCGTCGCGAACACAATCAAGGGGAAAGGGGTAAGTTTTATGGAAGTTCATGGCCCTTGGCATCATAAAATACCGAATAGCGAAGAGTTCGAGGAGATCATGATGGAGCTTGACAAATGAATATGCGAATGGCATTTGCAGATACAATGGTGGAGATAGGTACTATTGATCCTAAATTAGTTGTTTTAGTTGGGGATATAAGCCATGGAATACTACAACCATTTGCTCAATCTTGCCCGGGCAGGTATTATAATATTGGAATACTTGAAAACACCATTGTAAGTATGAGTGCCGGTTTGTCTCGATCAGGATTGTGTCCTGTGGCTCACACGATAGCTCCATTTCTTATTGAAAGAAGTTTTGAACAGATTAAGCTTGAATACGGATATCAAGAGATTGGAGGCAACCTGATTACAGTTGGGTCTGCTTTTGATTATTCAGGACTCGGGTGTAGTCATCACTGTTATAATGATATTAATTTAATGAAATCATTACCTGGTTCACAAGTATTATATCCAGCTATGCCCAATGAATTTAATATATTGTTTAAGCAGACCTATAACAACAACCAGCTGACATATTTTCGATTACCTGGCGATATGCATGAAATAAGTATATCCGATAGTAAAATAGTTTTGGGTAAAGGAATAAGGATTATTGAAGGCGATGATGCCTCCATCCTTGTTATTGGACCTCAATTAAAAGTTGCAATGGAAGCCTCAAGAGAACTATCCATAAGAGGGATTAATATCGATTTATTGTATTATCCTACAATTAAGCCCTTTGACGAGGACTTGTTAAAAACAAGCATAAAGAAAACAAAAAGAATTCTTATAATAGAGGAACACTCAGTTTATGGTGGTGTTAATGAGGATGTATTACGTACATGCTGCAATCGTGGTGATATTAAATATGATTTTATCAATATACCAGATGTCTTTCTCCGCAATTATGGGAATTATCATGAACATTGTGAATTTCTTGGTTTTACAAAAGAGAATATTGTTAACAAAATTTTAAATATTATACAACTATAGTTGGAGTTATTTATGGTATCTTTTTTTGTACCTGCATTGAACGAGGAAAAAAACATTGAAAATACAATAGACGATATCATAGACGCTTGTCGGAAGGCACATATTAAGGAAATTGATATAATTATTGCCAATGACGGTAGTTCTGATGGGACAAGACAAATAATTGAAACAATTGAGGAAAAATATAAATTTATCCAATCCTTTCATAATACTCAAAATAAAGGTCTAGGCTATTGTTTTAAAAAAGCTTTATTAATAGCTAAATATTCAAAGTTCTTTTTTATTGCAGGTGATAATGATATGCCTGCAGATGTTATTTTAAATATATTAGAGAATCGAAATAAAGCTGACTTGGTATTTGTATATTTTTTGAACAAAGAGTTAAGAGGGCGAAGGAGAAATGTTATATCGACCATATATGGTATAATTTATACCATTATATTTAATATTTATGTTCAATATATTAATGGGGGAGTACTTTATTCGACTGATAGATTAAGACAAATCTCTTTGAAATCTGATAGATTTAGTATTATTATTGAAGCTACAATCAAAATGTTAAAAACAGGGTGTTCTTTTTATGAAGTTGGGGGTTATATGCAACGAGGGTTGGATGGCAGTTCTTCAATCTCATTAAAGAATTTGATTGATGTTATATACTCATTTCTTCGTTTATGGTTAGAAGTAAAAATTGTAAATAGAAAAATCTATTGTAGCACTCCTCACAGAATTAAATAACATTTTAGGAAAAGATATATGAATGTATTATTATTTGGAATAATTCTTTTTGTCATCCCTTTTGGTGTACAAATAGTATTATGGAGAAGAAATATTGTTAGTAAAACTCCTAAAATAATTATAGCAATATTTATATTCGGATTTTTTTTATTAGGGATTATAAATGTTTTATTAACCGGATACCATTTGATATATGCAGGAATTAATTTAAAATATATTTATAGATTACTTCACAGTTATTTAATTGCCTCATCAATGTTTATTGCCTACTTGCTAACATATACTGCTATTGAATCGGACAGTCCATCAGGCCTTATACTCAAAAAGGTTGAAAAATATGGTATGAATGGATTACCCAATAATGAATTGAAAGGTATATTAACAAATAATAATACTGTCTTAGAAAGGTTGGAAGGATTAATAAGAGACAAGAATGTTACAAAACAAAACGGTAGATATGTAATGACAAGGAATGGGAGACTGTTATTATACACGATTTTATTCTTAAGAAGTTTGTTTACATCCGATGAATTTCGAGGTTAATTATGGATAATGAACTTGTAAGTATTCTTTCACCTATTTTGGCCCTTGTTACATTATTCATTCTACATGCTATCATACATCGTATATTTCATTTTAAATCAATATTACTTTCTTTTATTGTTTCATTTATTTTTATGCTATTGATATTCATAGTTTTTAGTTTTGTGTTATTTTTTATAATCAAATATCAAGGAATCGATTTTATCTATACTCTATTTGGAAATTTAATAATTCTTATTTGTCTTTCATATTTCTATATTAATTTGCTAAACATTGGGGAAGTCTCTCTACGGATTAAATTATTAAGTATCATAAATGAAAGCGATATTTATGGAATACCTCTTGAAGAATTAATATTGAAATATAATTCTGAAATAATTATTAAACTGAGAATTGACCGTCTTATAAAAAATGGTCAGCTAATAGAACAATCAAATAAGTATTTCTTGGGTAAAAAGCGTCAGATATATATCGTAAATTTTTATCTGTTCTGGCGTAATATAATGTTTAGATAAGGGCATCTCAAAAAGTCAATTAAAGGTTCATTTTTCGCGATTCTAATTATAGATATTAATAATCGTTTTTAATTCGGATTAAAGCTTGAGTCAATGGCTCAATTGGTAATTATAATCCTTGGATTCAAGTAACAAGTGCAACCCTTTCTTGTTAAAGAAGGGTTGACTGCCAACAGGTTTTCTCTTCTTTTGAAAG
>PGXY01000013.1 GCA_002839375.1 Spirochaetae bacterium HGW-Spirochaetae-1
TCATAGATGGCTTTCACTTTCCACTGGGCCTGGGCAAGAGCCATGCCGTATCCAGGAACGATCACCACTTTTTTCGCATCAGCTAATGATTTGATGCCCGAAGAATTTCCTTTTACTGTCGGGGATGTCAGGGCAGGGGCCGGAGAAGCTCCATTTTTCTTTTTTAAAGAGGTGCCTCCCGTAAGAACATCTATAAGAGATCTGTTCATCGCCCTGCACATTATCTGGGTAAGTATAAGTCCCGATGCACCCACAACGGCGCCGACTGCAACTAATAGAAAATTATTAATTGCAAATCCACAGATTGCAGCCGCAAGTCCCGAATATGAATTGAGTAGTGAAATTGCCACAGGCATATCGGCTCCGCCGATGCGGATAGTAAACAGAACACCGAAAGATAATGCAAGAATAGATAGAGCGATACTGATTACTACTATATTACCTTTTGAAAAAAAGCTCAATGTTGTGAGCAGCACAAATGATAAAAGGATAGTCCAGTTCAACAGATTGTGACCTTTCAACAAAACAGGACGCTGTTCCATTCTGCCGTCAAGTTTTGCAGCAGCGATGAGGCTTCCGCTCAAAGTTACTGCACCTACAATAATTGCCAGCATGCTTGAGAACTGATTGGTAAAATCAAGATTGCCGCCATCTTCGAAGATAACAATTAAAGCAACGAAAAACGATGCTCCACCTCCGAAACCGTTAAGCAGGGCAACCAACTGAGGAATCTGAAGAGTCGTTACTTTCAGTGCGATAAAAATGCCGAATAAGCTCCCCACCGCCATTGAAACAGCCAGGAGGGGAAGATTTATCACATTGTTACTTATCATTACCACCGCGATTGCACCAAACATGGCCAATGAACCGAGCCTGTTTCCTATAAACGCCGTTTTAGGGCTGCTCATTAATTTTATGTTAAGGATGATGAGCAGAATTATTACCAGAGAAAGTATATCAAATATCCCGGGAGTCATTTCCTGATCCTCACTTTTTATCTTTTGGCTTAAACATCTGCAGCATCCGGTCGGTAACCAGAAATCCTCCAACAACATTTATCATGGCGAGGATGATTGATAAAGCTCCCAGTATCCTGCTTTCCAGAAGAATCGCAAAGGATGTGGATACAAGTGCACCAAGAATAGTGATGCCAGAAAAGGCATTCATTCCCGACATAAGAGGGGTATGCAGCAGCGAAGGAACATTGCTGATTAATTTATACCCGATGAGCATTGATGCAATGAAAACTGCCAGCAGGATATATCCGTTCATTGAAGTCCCCCTGCCTTAAAGAGATTGATTTCATCGATAACATCGGTATTGACTATTTTCCCCTCACGTGTAATCAGGGCTGAACGTAATATTTCATCGTCAGTATTTACAACAATTTTACCGTCATTAACTATAAGAGAAACGAGATGGAAGATGTTTTGTGCAAACATCCAACTTGCACTGGAGGGAACAGAGCCGGGTATATTCTGTGTCCCGTCAATGTAGATATTGTGCTTGCAGGCAATAGTGCCTGGTTCGGTAAGCTCGCAGTTTCCTCCCTGGTCTACAGAAATATCAACGATATATGAACCGGGTTTCATGGATTTAACCATATCCTCGGTTATAAGCAAGGGGGCGATTTTTTTTGGAATAAGCGCCGTCAATACCAGTATGTCAGATTGCGAAACGATATCCTTGATTGCTTCTCTTTCTTTTTTTAATAATTCATCGGGAAGGTGTTTGGCGTAACCGCCTTCACCGATAGCCAATGCGGGAGGGATGGTGGTATCGATGATTTTTGCACCAAGACTGACAGCCTGTTCTACTGCGTCAGGCCTGATGTCCGCTGCATAGGTGACTGCTCCAAGCCGTTTGGCTGTAGCCAGGGCCTGCAGGCCGGCAACACCGGCGCCTATGATAAAAACGACAGCAGGTTTAATCGCTCCCACTGCAGTACCTACCATGGGTATGAATTTGGGTAGCTTGCAGGCTGCAGTAATGATGCCCTTGTAACCCGCCACAGTGCTCATGGAAGTAAGAGCATCCATGGATTGAGCCCTGGTTATTCTGGGAATGCAGTCCAGGGAAAAGCTTATTATGCCTTTCTCGGCAAGCTTGTTCACCATAGCATGATTGTTGGGATTGGCCGGGTGGATAAATGTTATGAGAATCTGATCCTTTTTCATCATATCAATTTCATGTATATTATGGGTTTCGTTCAGTTTAGGTTCTTTTACCTTCATGATAATATGGGATCGTGTGAAAATTTCACGAACATCAGTAATTATCTCAGCGCCGGCTTGTACATATTCCTCATCGGTAAAAAAAGATCCCTTTCCGGCATCTTTCTCAACGAGTATGACAGCGCCTCCGTCATGCATTTTTTTGACGGTCTCAGGAATGGCCGCAACCCGGTTTTCATTTTTCATAATTTCTTTTGGGATCCCGATTGTTAGACCTTTAAATTTCATGACTGAACTCCTTCATATTGCAGTAATAAATTTAATCAAAAATGAGTAAGTACTCACTCAATAATGACAGATTAGAAATATTATTATTAAAGTCAATAACAAATTATACTATGTTTGAATTTTAACCGTTTAGAAACGATATTTCAACAGAAATTTTACTTCCTGGGGGCCAGGGCGCCGCGTATAAAGTGCATTATACCCTTGATCATTTTTTCGTCATTTTCAAGGGAATCTTCACCGGCGAAAATCTTCATCCGTTCCTTGAAATATTCACTGGCGTAGGAGAACTGCAGTAACACAATCAGGTTATCCAGACAGAAGGAAAAAACGAATTCATCGATCGACTGATCAACAAGTCCGTCATTTTTAGCCTTATTTATCATGTCTCGATAGTATTTTGCCGTAATGCTTTCAAAATCGCGTGATAGTCTTTGCTGAAGATAGGTGAGGCCTTCCGAGGTGATATCCAGGTATATTTGCGTCAGTTCACGGTATTGCCGGGAGCTTTTCTGGGCAACTCTTATAAGGGATTCGAATTTATCAAAAATATCACCTTCCATCACGCTCACTTCGACAAGAGCCTTTTCGAGCAATTTGTATCCCTGGTCAAAAACAGTAAGGAAAAGGTCTTCTTTGGAGGCAAAATAATTATACATGGAGCCAATACTGATACCGGCATTTTTAGCGATGACGTTGATATTTGCCGCAGAAAAACCTTTTTCGGCGAATTCCTTTGTTGCAGCCTGGAGAATTCTTCCTCTCTTTTCATCGGAAATTTTATCGAAGGTCTCTTTGTGCCGTTTTTCATTCATGCTATTTTCTCCATGATTTTATCCATTAAAAAGCGGATATTCAGTCTGTAAATAAGAAATTAATTTTTTACCTGATTGTCAAATAAGTTAAGTATATGAGTGAACAATCACTCATATACTTAACTGTCAAGAAAATAAATTATTTTATATACTGATAATAAATCTATACAACGTTTAATATTATAAAATATTTACTTTCTTCTTATGAAAAATTATTGATATTTTAACGAATAATGATAAATTCTAACAATTGCTGTTTTTTTCTTGACATTGTGGTAGTATAAGCAATAACTATTCATAATGAGTTAGCGCTCACTCATATAGCTGATTATTTGTAGATTAAGAACAACAATTATGGAGAGCAAGAGGAAAAATCGAAACTATAAAAAGGGAATTACAAGATTTTTCCGTTCTCCTATTTTTATCCAGTCATAAGGAGATACATCATGAGCTATGATCTGATCAAAGCAAATCTTAATCTTTATGCTGTGTTGCAAAATCTCGAGGATATGATCAAATATGATTCCGAGATGAATGCGCTTGCAAAAGATTGGGATATTTCTATTCAGTTTCTGGTCAAAAACGGTCCCAAAGCCTTCATCGAATTTAAAAAAGGTGTCTGCACCGTGGGCCGCGGGAAGTATAAATGGCCATCGGTAAAACTATTTTTTACCTCACCTCAGCATCTAAATAAAATGATGGATGGGAAAGGGGGACCGATTCCAATAAAAGGATTTACCAAAATCGGTTTTCTTTTAAAGGATTTTCCCAAAGTCACGGAAAAACTGGAATATTATCTCAAACCTACCGACGAACTCCTCAAAGATGAAAATTTCGCGACAATGAATACCCGGCTTACCATGAATACCGCAGCATTTGCCATAAGGGAAATCGGGCTCAATGATCCGTTGCTAAAAAGTGTGGCGTCACATATGATGGATGGAACAGTCGGGCTTAATGTACTTGCCGGCGGACCCTCTGTGCATATTACATTCAGCCATGGTGAAATTACACCGGGCAAAGGGGCTGTGGATAAACCCATGGCGAAAATTGATTTCAAGAATCTGAAAATTGCTAATAACTTTCTCAACGGGAAGAGTGATGCCTTTACGGAAATTGCTTCAGGGAATGTTATGATTAAAGGGCAGACTGGCATGATAGACGGCATGTCCCTTATCCTTGATAGAATACCCTATTACTTAGGTTGAGAGAGGTGGAAAAATGAAAACATTTACGTATAAAAAGCAGCAGGCACTGTTTAAAAAAGCAACCGGTGTTATGCCCTGCGGAATTTATGGACACTACAGTCCGGCCCCATTGATTCCTGCAACGGATTATCCCTTTTTCACATCGAAGGCAAAAGGGGCCCATATATGGGATCCCGATGGAAACCAGTTCATCGATTACATGTGCGCTTATGGACCCATGGTTCACGGATATGCAAATCCGAAGATCGATTCTGCAGCAGCAAAATCGGCCAGACTGGGCAATTGCACAACGGGAGCTCCACCGGTCATGGTGGAACTTGCTGAATATCTTGTCGATATGACTGCCGGCATGAGCTGGGCTTTTTTCGCAAAGAATGGCGCCGACACTACAAATTATGCCGTAATGATTGCACGTGACGCGACAGGGCGCAACAAAATCATTACTTACGACGGCTGTTATCACGGAACATCTCCATGGATGCAGGGGAATGGACATCACGGCGTCATTGAAGACGACACAAAATATGTTCTCAAGGCAAAATGGAATGATTATGCCGATTTTGAACGGGTTGTCAGGGAAAACAAGGGACAGATAGCTGCCCTGATCGCATCTCCCTACCTGGTTCCTACATTCAGGGACAATGAACTTCCCGCGGAAGGATACTGGGAAAATGTTGATGCCCTGTGTAAACGTGAGGGAATCATTCTCATTTCCGATGATATAAGGCATGGATTCAGGATAGATCTTCGCGGTTCACATGCTAAATACGGATATGAGCCCGACCTGGTATGCTATTGCAAGGCCATAGGTAACGGTTATCCGATTTCCGCTTGTCTCGGCACCAGTGGCATGAAACAGTATGCGGCCCGCGTATTCCACACGGGAAGTTATTGGTTCCAGTCCGAACCCATGGCTGCGGCTCTTGCGTCCCTGAAGGAGCACAAGAGACTGAATACTCCCAAGGTTTGTACTGAGAAGGGAACAAAACTTCTCACCGGCCTTGTCGGTATTGCGGCGGGATACGGTTATGAACTCAAGACCAGCGGTGACCCATCCATGCCGTACCTCAGGATAACCAATGATCCGAGCCTCATGCTGCATCAGGACTGGTGTGCTGAATCGACAAAACGTGGCGCGTTTTTCACCTCTCACCACAACTGGTTTATATCAACAGCCCATACCGATGCAGATATTAAAAAAACACTGCAGATCGCCGATGAGGCTTTTAAAGTGATTAAGAAAAAATATGGTGACGAGTTTTAACAGAAATGCTGACGAGTCATCGAGGGATATAAAATACCATCGTATATCCCGTTAAAAATATATCAGGAGGACAGTATGCCACTTACAGATCAGGAAATAAAAGAGCTGAAAGCCAGAGCGAAACAGATTCGCCTGGATATAATTGACACGACTGTAGCTGCGGGCGGAGCCCATATCGGCGGCGGGATGAGCATAGTGGAAATTATGACCATCCTTTATTACAAGTATGCCAAAGTCGATCCATCAAACCCAAAATGGGAGGATCGCGATCGTATTATAGTGAGTAAAGGACACGCCGGCGTATGCGTTGCACCGGTGCTGGCAAACAAGGGATATTTTCCCCGCGAAGATCTAAAAACATTTAATCAGTTCAATTCACCTTTCGGAATGCACCTGGACAGCCTGAAAGTAAAGGGAGTTGACGCCTCAACCGGTTCCCTGGGGCATGGATTATCCATGTCCGTCGGAATGGCGCTGGGGGCCCGTGTCCAGGGAAAATCATGGAATACCTATTGCATCCTCGGCGACGGTGAGTGTAATGAGGGATCCGTATGGGAAGCCGCCATGTCGGCAAGCCACTTCAAACTGACAAATCTCATAACATTTGTAGATAGAAATAATCTTATGATTGACGGTCCGACAGAACAGGTTATGAGGCTGGAACCCTTCGCCGACAAATGGAAGGCTTTCGGATTTATCGTCAAGGAGATTGATGGTCACGACTTCAATGCTCTTTCGGAAGCAATTGAATATGCTCATTCTGAAAAGTCAGGCCCTGTATTAATCCTGTGTCACACGATAAAAGGGAAGGGTGTCGATTTTATGGAAAATGAAGTTAAATGGCACTACGGCAGTGTGGATTCCGTACTGGCCCAGAAGGCCCGTGAATCTGTTGAGAAAATGTCATGACGGATTGCGTGACAGCGAATTTCATGAAATAACATGAGGAGGATTACATGAGCACAAAATCAGGAACAACCTGGACAGTATATGACGCAAACACCATGACGCAGGCCGAAATTTATGGTCAGGTGCTTTGCGATCTTGGTGCCGCAAACCCTAAAATCGTGGGGCTTTCTGCTGACCTTGCCAAGTCAACAAAAATAGGTATGTTCGGGGACAAATTCCCCGATAGATTTTTCAATGTGGGCATTGCCGAGCAGAATATGTTCGGTGTAGCTGCGGGCCTTGCCCGTTCCGGACTTCTGCCCTTTGTTTCAACGATGGCCGCTTTCGTAACCATGCGGGCCGGCGAACAGGTCAGGACCGATATCTGCTATCAGAATCTCGATGTAAAAATTATAGCCACCCACGGCGGAACATCCTTTGGCGCTGCCGGCTCTACACATCATTGCACGGAGGACCTGGCGATCACCAGGGCATTCCCCAACATGACGGTCATTGTGCCGGCCGATGGTATCGAAACGTCCAATGCGATCAAGGCTTGTGTTGACTGGCCCGGTCCGGTTTATATCCGTATCGGAAGAGGATTCGAACCCACGTATTACCAGGATGAAAATTACGGATTCCAGATCGGGAAAGCCGTGGAACTCAATCCCGGTACCGATATAACCATCATATGCTGTGGTATTACGGTACTGCAGGCCATGGAAGCGGCCAAAATCCTGAAAGAATCAGATGGCCTGAGCGTTCGTGTATTAAATATGCATACTATAAAGCCAATTGATGAAGAAGCTATTCTGAAGGCCGTTGTGGAAACACGGAGAATAATCACTTTCGAGGATCACAATGTTCTTGGAGGTTTAGGTTCTGCCGTAGCTGATGTAGTTGCCAAGAGCGGAAAGGGGTGTGCCTTTGACAAGGTAGGAATCCCCGACTGTTTCTGCGTAGTTGGCTATCCCGAGGACCTGTACTCCCATTATGGTCTTGATTCCAATTCAATTATCGACAAGGTGCGAGAGGTAATGGGCAAGGATTTCGAGGAAGACGAAAGCTGGGAAGACGAGGTGTAAACCATGGCAACAGAAAGGGATCTACTGGCATCACAAATTATATTAAAAGCAGTATTGCCGGTTGCCAAAGTGGTTATAGAAGAAGTACCGGCGATGAAGAAAAAGTTTCAGGGAGTGAACGCCACATTCCAGATTCAGGCAAAAAACGGCGATGAAAACATCGGGGCTTATTTCAAGTTCACTGATGGGGAGCTTGAAATTGTCCAGGGTGTTCATGGAAACCCCGATATAAGGTTTGCCTTTGGTAAACCGGAAAGCATGGTTGCCTTTCTTACCGGCGGGATAGCACTGCCAAAAATAAAGGGACTTGGGAAGCCGGGACTTCTCATGAAATGCGTGGGATTACTGCTCAGTTTAACTATCCTGCTTCCCAACAAGAGACCCAAAAAATATGACCAGGTTAGACTCAAGGTGAAGATGGTCATGTACATGATCACCACTGCGCTTTCACAGTACAACAAGGGAGGTGATCCCGAAATGGTAAGGTGGACCACCAAACAGCCGGATCGCATTTACCAGATGTCATGCGAACCGGAAGGGATTGCCGCCTATGTCCGCGTGAAAGCTGGTAAGACCAAGGCAGGCCGGGGGTACTATAAGAGGAAACACCCCTTTGTACATATGAAATTCCATGGCGCACAGGGTGCATTACCGGTTTTCATGAATGATGTCGAGTTCGTGGAAGCAGTGGCAAAAGGCTACGTGACTGTAGAAGGAGCGCCGGAATACGCTATGCATCTGAACAATCATATGCAGCAAATACAGGCGCTTATTACCTGATACATTACCGGAAAAGATACTAAATGAAGATGGCGTGGATAATTCCACGCCATCTTCATTTGATCGATGTAATTATCCTTTACAGGTTACAGTAACCAAGCTGTCGGTATGTTTCCCACTTCGCGTCAACCCACTTCTGCAGTTCATCAATGGTTGCCCGGTCAATTCCCTGAAAGCGGGACTGAGCACGGATATACTCCTCGACGGGTTTCCGGCCTCCTTTTTCCGCAATTTTTTTGGAGGGACCGTAAAAGGAAAAAACTCCGTTTTCCACCTCGTAGAGATCAAACATGCCGCATTCAATGGCCATGCGTCCAATCTGGACGGTGTACTGGGGATCATATCCCCAGCCGGGCGGGCAGGGTATCAGGATATGGATATAGCGCGTTCCCGATATCTCTTTCGCCTTCCTGAATTTATCATGGAGATCCATGGGATATGACGGACTTACGGTTGCCACGTAGGGAATGTCGTGTGCTGCCATTATCCGGGCCATATCTTTTTTGTGCTGCAATTTGCCGCCTATGGTCGTCGTAGTACGGGCGCCCATGGGAGTGCTTCCCGATTTCTGAGTTCCCGTATTCATGTAAGCCTCGTTGTCGTAGCAGACATATATAAAGTCCTCATTCCTCTCGGCTGCACCGGAAAGAGCCTGAATGCCGATGTCGGCGGTGCCTCCATCCCCGGCCCAGCCGACGACGGTTGTAGTGTTCCTTCCCAAGGCTCTAAGTGCGGCCTTTATCCCCGTGGCTGAAGCCGCTGTCGTTTCAAAGGCTGTATTAAGACACGGCACCAGCATGGAGGAGACCGGATACATCCCCTGTAGAACCGTAAGACAGCTGGCCGGGACTGTCAGGATAACGTCGTCTCCCAGCGCTTTAAGTCCATGTCTGTAGGCGATAGCCAAGCCGCATCCGACGCAGGCGCGGTTTCCCGGCAGGGCATATTCTTTTTCAATTAATGTGAGAGGCGTAGTTTTTTTATTCATGATATAACCTGATATTCATGTGGTATGATTCATATTTTACAATTGATCCATTCCTGTGTCTTGAACTGTTCATGTCGCGGTTTATCAAGGTACTCATAACTCTTTTTAAGGGCCTCAATAATATCCTGCACTTTTACATCTCTACCGCCAAGTCCCATGACATAAGAGTGAGCGAAAACCTCAACGTTGTGATCGAACAGGGCTGCCTTGGTATCGCTGCAGAGAACGCCCTCGTATCCGTAACTGGTATTTTTTTCCATAACGGCAAGGCCTTTACAACCGATCGATCTGATGGCCTCGGCGATTTCTGCGGCTGGGAAAGGCCGGTAAAGACGCAGGTGCATGACACCTATTTCGTATCCTTCATCACGGAGCATATCGACGGCATCCATGGCTTCACTGGCCACGCTTCCCATGGAAAGGGCAATGAGCTTGGCATTATCGCATCGGTATGTATCGATAATCCCGTATTCGCGGCCGAAAAGTTTTCCGAATTCGCTTCCCACTTTCTTGGTAACGTCGATGGCCCTGGTATGAGCTTCCTGAAGCAGGTACCTGATCTCATAATATCCATGGCAGAGGGTCCCTTCGGCATTGATTCGCGGGTCCGCCAGGGTTACAGGATTTATATTCTGCGGGTTCTGCGGATCAAGCACCGTATGGGGAACATACTCGGGCAGGAAGGATTTTACCTTTTCGGCATCGGGTACGTCAACAGGCATCAAGGTGTGTGAAAGAACATACCCGTCATAGCAAACCATGATAGGTATATAAACTTCTTCGGCGATTTTGAAGGCCTGTATCACCGTATCCATGACTTCCTGGTTGTTGCGGCAGTATATTTGCATCCATCCCGTATCACGCTGTGAGATGCTGTCCTGCTGGTCGTTGAGGATATTCCACGGCGCTGCCACGGCACGGTTTGGTATGGCCATGACTATGGGAAGGCGGGTTCCGGCAGCCCAATGAAGCATTTCATGCATGAGGGCCAGGCCATTGGCGCAACTAGCCGTAAATACGCGGGCACCCACGGCTGAAGCGGCAATACAGACGGTGATTGCACTGTGTTCGCTTTCAACGGTGACGAATTCAGCCTTCATCTCGCCGCTGTCCACATATTCCATGAGTTTTTCCACAACTGGAGATTGAGGCGTGATAGGATAGGCCGAAATAACCTGGACTTCAGCCAATTTTGCTGCACACGCGGCAGCATGGTTGGCTGTCATTATGGCAACATCATTAGTGGTTTGTTTCACTGGTTTATTTTTTACGTTTTCGTTCATTATTTCCTCTTAACAAGTATGACTGAAGCCCCTGTCATCATCAACCATGGTTATAGCGCCCGTAGGGCATTCCTGGGCGCATATGCCGCATCCTTTGCAGTATTCCAGGTCAATGGTAAGAGGCACTGTCTTTGTCATGACGGCATCGGGACAGAAAGACCAGCAGATAAAGCAGCTCGGTTTTCCCGTTTTTGCCGGGGTACAAATATCATTATTTATCTCGGGATGTTTAACCCGCCAGTCGCCGGTTCTTCCTGCTTCTCCTATTGATGGCGTGGAAGATGCGGTGATGTGTTTGCAATCTCTTGTTCCCATATATTTATCCTTCGTATACCATAGTTGCTTCATACGTCTGTCGTGCTGCAGTCACGTTCAGCTCACCCTTGCTGCCGGTAAACTTGCTTCGAATTGCCTCCTCAACAACGGGAAGTGAGACAAGTCCCGTGCTTTTAACAAAGGCTCCCAGAATGGGAGTGTTGAGAATCGCAGTTCCGGCTAGTGTGAGGCTGTTGGCCAGGGCTATGCTTGTTATATCGGCTACGCCTACCTTCCTGAACATATCGAGGTCTATTTCCGATGGGCACTTGGTTGAATTGACAATGACAAGTGCATCGCTTTTATATTTTTTCCCAAGCTGAAGTATGGGCAGCAAAGTTGGATCGAGGACAACAATAATATCGGGATCGGCTATCTGTGAAAAAATCCGGATGGGTACATGGCTGAGACGTAAAAATGCCGCTACGGGAGCACCACGCCTCTCAGCGCCGAATGATGGAGCTGTTGTCACTCCTTCATATCCTTCCTTGTATGCCGCTTCAGCAATTATCTGACTCGCCGTTATGGCTCCCTGGCCCCCGCGACCGAACCAGACAATCTCAATGTATTTTTTCTTTTCTGTCATGATATGTCTCTACTCTGGTGATATTAATTACATCCGAAGGAAATTTAGTTTTTTAGTGAAAAATAAATATCTACAGCCATCTGTCAAGGAAAAGTTGTAATATGAAAAATTTTTAATCTCTTCAGGCGGTTTAACTTTAAAAGACTCTAAAGACACACTATCTTTAATTAAATCGTATATTCAATAAACATTAAGAAAATAAAAGCGGCAATCACAAAGAAGGATTTTATTGATTCATTACATATTAATGATTGATTTTGATCGAATAATAGGCCATAATCATCTATAAAATTTGAGCAAATTAAATGAATTTTTACTTGAAAGGGTCAATCCTATGCTAAAAGGATATAAAAGATATTTTTTGCATAAATACAGTGATGTCGATTATTTAACTCAATCCCGATCAAAACTTCTTCTTGCCTTTGAAACCATTTTTATTCTTCTTATAGGTTTTCTGCAGGTCAGCATGCTTTTTGCCGGTTGGGAAGATTTTATCAAGACCCTGTATATAACACCGGGCCTTATCTTCGGCTTTGTTATCAGTCTGTTGTTTCTCAGGAAAGGGAAGTACATGACCGCGGCTAATATACTTATTTCGGTCTCAACCGTCGCTGTCGTAGCAGGACTTTTGCGGGAACCTTTTTTCCTGACCGATGTGGCCTATTCGAGTTACATTTATTTTGTATACCCCGTCATCGGCATGTGCATTATTTTCAGTACCATTAAATTTCTCACCATCATTACCATAATTCTGGCTTTAACGGACACGGCACTTTTTTTTATTATGATTCAGGTTGTTCAATATGACAACACCCGTCAGGTTATAATCGCTTTTACCGACAGCCTTTTTGCCATAGGTTTCCTGTATCTAATCGGGTGGTTTACCTCGAGAATTTTTCACGGCAATATCACGATGATAAACAACGAGTCGGAAAAAAACCAAAGGCACAACAATTTCATTACCAATGTTCTCAGGGACGGGATAAAAAACATTGTCACATCCATGCAGCAAATCACGGACCAGAGCAACATGGTTTCACGAAACGCTCAGGACCAGGTCTCGTCCATTGAAGAGATAACGGGATCGATCGAGGAGATGTCGGCCGGTCTGGATAGCGTCAACCAGAATGTTACATCACATGATGAAAACATTAATGCCATGTCCCGTATACTCGACGACCTGTCGAAAATAATCGACAACATCGATTCATCGATAAACAATACGCTCAGCTCGATGGAAGAAATTGCCAATAGGGCTCAGTCCGGCGGCATGGAACTGAACAATATGGAACAGAATATGGGAGCCATTAAAAGCCGGTCCATGGAAATGACCGATATCGTAAATATAATTAACGACATATCTGACAGGATAAACCTCCTCAGTCTCAACGCCGCTATCGAAGCTGCCAGGGCCGGGGATGCAGGAAGGGGATTTGCCGTTGTGGCCGATGAAATATCAAAACTGGCAGACAAAACGGCGTCGAGCATCAAGAGCATTGAATATCTCATAGTTACCAATGAAGCTGAGATTGAAAAAGGAATGGCAGGATTAAAAGTATCGGTTGAAACCATCGCATCGATTATAGACGATGTAAATCATATCACATCAAAAATGCGTGAACTCTCACAGTACAAGGTAAAGCAGCTGGAGACAAACCGGATCGCCAATGAACAGGCCGTTCTTTTGAAGAAGAGATCTGATGAAATAGCCACTTCGGCCCATGAACAGAAAGCCGCCATATCGGAAATACTCAGGGCCGTGGAACATATCAATGGTCTTTCCCAGTCCACTTCCACAGGTGTAGACAATATATCAGATAATGCCGGGAAACTTTATGCCGTTGTAGAGGAATTCAGACGGGTTGTTGAGGAATATAAGGATGAGTGAAAATATACGTGTGAAATAGAAGAGCGCCCATACCGGCTGATAATGGGCGCTTAGTTTTACCTTCCTATTCTTTTTCCCACTTGAGGACGGGCTTTCTGGCTGCAGTAACGGCATCGATACGTCGAAGCGGTGTTTTATGGGGAGCTTTTTTAACCATATCGGGATCCTCCATGGCCTCCTTTTTAATTTGTTTCATCACTTCGACAAAATCATCGAGATACTCCAGGCTTTCCGTTTCAGTTGGTTCTACCATGAGAGCGCCATCCACGATAAGAGGGAAATACACCGTCGGCGAATGTATGCCGTAGTCAAGAATTCTTTTGGCCACATCATTGGTTGTAACATGGTTCGGCAAATCCCTGTCGCTGAGGACGAATTCATGCATGCAGGTTCTTTTGTAGGCCAGATGATATTCACTCTTCAGCCGTGCCATCAGATAATTGGCGTTGAGTACGGCGTGTTCACTGACACCGCGTATTCCTTTTTCTCCCATCATACGGATATATATAAAGGCCCTGAGCATTATAAGGAAATTCCCGTAAAATGAATGAACCCGCCCGATGCTTCTCGTATTTTCATAGTTCAGGATGTATTGATTTTCCTGCTTCTCAACAACCGGCACCGGCAGATAGGGAGCCAATTTGGACACGACACCAACGGGCCCTGACCCGGGACCGCCGCCACCATGGGGCGTAGAGAAAGTCTTGTGAAGGTTCACATGCATGATGTCGAATCCCATATCCTTTATCTTTGCGACACCCATGACGGCATTCAGGTTGGCTCCGTCACAATAAAAAAGTGAACCATTATCGTGCAGAAGATGGGCAACCTGCGTAAGATGCCGGTCAAAAAGGCCCAGCGTGCTGGGGCTCGTGAGCATCATGGCGGCCACATTCGCGTCAAGAAGCGATTTCAGGGATTCAATATCCACATCACCTTCCTGATTTGAATGGACTGTCTTTATTTCAAAGCCGCACATAGCCACCGATGCCGGATTGGTGCCGTGGGCCGAGTCGGGGATGAGGATTACGGGCCTGTTTTCTCCCTTTTCCTGGAAGTATTTTTTTATCATCATAACGGCCGTGAGTTCGCCATGGGCACCGGCAGCGGGTGCCAGGGAGAATCTGTCCATACCTGTTATGCTGCAGAGATATCCCGTCAACTCATGCATGATCTGGAGAGCTCCCTGGGAGTAGCAGCAGTCAATCATGGGATGGAGAGATGTGAAAGCCTCCATTGATGCCAGTTTTTCATTGATCTTTGGGTTGTACTTCATGGTGCAGCTCCCCAGGGGATACATGCCCGTATCAACACCAAAGTTCAAGGTCGATAGTCCTGTGTAATGCCGGACCATTTCAGTTTCATTGACATCGGGCAGATCCACATGGGATCGTAGAAAAGACGGAGGTATGTCTCCCGATGAAGAGAGGCCATAGCCGGGGACAGCGTATTTGTTTTTACCGATTCTGCTTTTATCAAAAATTGTGCTCATGATGAACCTCGCTTTTATTTGTGATTCTATGAAATGGCCTTTTTACAGGCCGACAGAAGGGAATCTATCTCGTCACGGGTTCTGTATTCCGTAACACAGACAAGCATGCAGTCTTTCATGCCATATGCCTCGAGATTAAGCCCCAGGATAAATCCATCACTCTTCAGTTTTTCGTACAGGATATTCATGTTATTTTTTTTAATGACAAATTCATTAAAAAATGGAGCCTGAAAAACAGCCGTAAACCCCATTGACAGCAGTCCGGATTTCAGGTACGATGCAAGGGAATGATTCAGCCGGGCGATATCTGTCAACCGCGGACCGATAAGGCTCAGGTACATAACAGAACGGAGTGCCATGAGACCCTCGTTTGTACAAATATTGGAAGTGGCCTTTTCGCGGCGGATATGTTGTTCCCTTGTCTGAAGAGTGAGAACATAGGCTTCCTTTCCATCGACGTCGGTCGTCTTTCCCACGAGCCGTCCCGGAATTTTACGCAGAAATTCCTTTCTGACAGAAATAAATCCCACCATAGGACCACCGAAAGCAGGATAGTTGCCGAAGCTTTGAGCCTCGCCGCATACTATATCGGCGCCGAATTCACCCGGGGGCTTCAGTAGGCCCAGACACATCATTTCATTCACAGCAACGATAAAGAGAACATTCTTTTCCCTGGCCTTTTTTGAAAAAGAAGACAGGTCCTCTATGCATCCCAAAAAATTGGGATACTGGACCACGCAGGCCGCCATGGAGTCATCGAGCAGGTTTTCCATGTCGGTCAGTGATGTCACTCCATTTTCCATGCCGACGACAACAACTTCCATGTCAGACGCCCAGGCATAGGTTCTAAGTACGTGAAGGTAGTTGGGATGGAGAGCCCCGCTTACAGCTATGCGGTTCTTTTTGGTGTGCGCTGAGGCCATCATTACCGATTCGGCCAGTGCCGTTGCTCCGTCATACATGCTTGCATTGGTTGCGTCCATGCCCGTAAGGTTGCTGATCATGGTCTGGAATTCAAAAATGGCAGTCAGCGTTCCCTGGCTTACTTCAGGTTGATACGGTGTGTAGGCCGTATAGAATTCAGACCTGGATGCCAGGGCATCAACAACAGCAGGCACCTGGTGCTGATAGACGCCGGCACCGACAAATGATACGGGCAGGGTGTTGCCCGATGCATGTTTTTTCAGCAGCTTTTCAACCTCTATCTCAGACAGGGCTTCGGGCAGTTCAAGGGAGTAGGCCCTCCTGATATTTTCAGGGATGTCTTTAAACAGGTCTTTTATATCGTTTACGCCTATTTCCCTGAGCATATGTTTTCTATCTTCTTCGGTTATAGCAATAAAGTTCATCGCTCTTCTCCTGGTTTTTCAAAAATATTCCGGTTCGTTTATTCACTGAACCGGTTATATATATATCAGCCATTATATACGTAAAAGGGCCTTTTTACAATAACAGCTTCAACTGGTTTGTTCCTGATTATGATCGATAGTGTATCACCCATTTTTGCCGTACCCGATTTGATGAGTCCCATGGCAATACCCTTTTTCATAAGAGGCGAAAAAACACCGCTGGTGACGTAACCGGTATCGATGCCGTTTTTTTCAATACGGTATCCTTCCCTGGGAATTCCGCGGTCCGGGATTTCCAGGCAGATCAATTCCCTTTCAGTACCATTTGTTTTCTGACTTGTCAGTATGTCCCGGGCGGTATATTCGGCGTCGGAACTTATGAGCCAGGACAGGCCGGCTTCTACGGGGGATATATCATCGGTAAGCTCGTGTCCGTACAGGGAGTAGCACGATTCAATCCTCAGGCTGTCGCGCGCCCCGAGTCCTATGGGCTTTAACCCTAATTCAGCTCCGGCATTGAGAAGTCCATTCCATAAATCGACGGCGCGGCTATTATCTATATACAATTCATATCCAAGCTCCCCCGTATAACCACTGTTTGAAACAATGACCGTAGTTCCCATGAATTGTGTTTCATAAAAATAAAACCGGGGCAGTTCATCTATTTTTTTTTCATTTATGATTTTTTTAAGAACATTTTTTGATGCGGGACCCTGCAGGTCTAACTTGCAGGTCGATGATGATATATCCTCAATGGTTACGTCGTTCCCGGCATGTTGTTTGAGCCAGGCAAGATCTTTTTCAATATTGGACGCGTTTACTACGATCATATACCGGTCTACCGATACCATGTAAATAAACAGGTCATCGATGACGCCTCCGCTGGGATTGCTCAGGCAGCTGTACATGGCCTTCCCGGGTTCAAGTTTGTCAAGACGCGTAGGAATAACCTTCTTTAAAAGGGGAACCGATCCGGGACCGGAAATAATAAATTCTCCCATATGCGAAATATCAAAAATTCCTGCAGCGGTTCTCACAGCCATATGTTCTTCAATGATGGACGAATACATAACCGGCAGCATCCATCCTGCAAATTCAACAATTTTGCCGTTAAGTGCAACATGCTCGTTATAAAGCGCTGTTTGATTCATATCAATTTTATCCTCCACGCATCTTGTCATTTTCATTTTTGAGCCCTGTCCGGAATAGTCCTATGTATGGAGCACCGCCTTTACAGGGCAGGTGTTCTGTTATGTCTCTTTTCTACCCGGGTTTCCTTTGCAATAAACTACTTATCCGATTATTAATCGAAATATGATTCAGGGAACCTGTATATTGTGATGTATCAAGGTTCCCTTATAAAAGATAGGGCAGCTTCATGTTATAATTCTTATATACAACAAAAGTTTCCACGGATCTGACTCCCTTGATGCAGGACATCTCTTCTGTATAAAATTCCAGGATATCAAATCCTTCCTTGAGAAGTACAATCATTATAAGGTCATACTGACCGGTGACGACACTGACGGAAACAACTCCCTTGAGTGTGCTTATCTCTCTTCCCTTATTCACCAGGTCCATATTTTCCAGTTTAACACCGATGATAACCATGCGGTGGCCCGGCAGTTTTTCCGGGTCCACAAGGCCGCTGATGTCCAGGACGCCTTCTTCAGTCATCTTTGCAACCCTGGACCGGACTGTATTTTCTGTTATGGAAAGATCGTCGGCTATCTCCTTGAAGGATTTCCTACCGTCACGGAGATGCTTTATTATTTCAATGTTTACATCATCAATTTTCATAATATCAGGAGCATAGTGCTTTTTTGCCCTAAGAAAAACGATTTACGAATATTCATGATATTGTCAATTATTATTTGGAATATTTATGATATCAGTAATTTGTGCATCAAAATATTATATATATATGAATTATTGGAGGGAAGCCGCCTGTTTGGCCAGGCTAAAATACTGTTCCGCAATTTTCACATCGTACGGTTTCACCCTGCAGGTATACCCTCCCGAGGGGCGCCCCGCATGACGGACAGTAACGCATTTCTACGGTCTGAGCAGCGGCTTCATCGGTATAAAATTCGCCTGTTGTTCGGTCGAAGTTCCCCTTGAGGAGTCTGTCTGTTATGGCCCGGGCAATGAGTTTTTCACAGGTGTGGATGGGTATCCTCAATTTCTCTGCAAGGTCTGCCGTGGTAATTCTCCTGTGAGTCCTTGCCAGGGCGGCCACGGATTTGAGGAGAATTTCATCTTTGCCGGCCCTGATTCCAAGATATACAAGCAATATTCCCGGTGCGGCAAATGCCATGGATATGACAGCGATTGACGGACCATTCATGCGGTCAGTGGGGTCCGGATCAAACATCATACCGATACCGGCAGCAAGCATAAATATGCCGAAGATGATAAGAGTGTATCCGATAAATTTTAAGATTGAATCCTTTATGTAGAAGGCCATGCGCTACTCCCGTTCATTTTAAAGGTCAGAGTTTCATCTGGATAGATTTTTGATTATATCGGCGCAGTGTATTAATTCAACAACAAAATTCACTGGAAAATGCTATGGGGTGAAGCATTCTGGTGGATAAGGGAGAAGCATTTTTAATGAATGGATATCAGTTTATCCAGGGTGGATATTCTGAAAAGGGCAAGAACATCATCAGCCACATTGATCAATTGTATGGTTCCATCGTATTCCTTCATTTTTTTATACATGATGGCCAGTACACCCAGTGCCGATGAATCTATATAAAGAATTTCACCAAAGTCTATGGTGAGATCCGTGACTTTTTTTTCGATAATTGGATAGAAAGCTGCCCTGAATTTATTGACATTATGAAATTCAACGTTGCCGCTGACGGTCATTGTAGCGGTATTACTGCCGGGATGTTCATAAATTGTGATTTTCATGTTGTTCTTTTCAGAATCACATGTATTGCGTATATCAGGAATACATGTTTAATATATGAACAATATCTATTATAGTCGATAAAAAATCAAGCACAATAAAGCCCAGCTGGGCGGAATAATAATATTTTTTACCTTTTTTTGCAATAATTACGGGGCCTGTGGTATAAATATGCATAGTTAAACCGATTTTCACTTAAATTTTCTTTACAAATGAAGAAATTGTTTCACTGTGTCTTTCCGTGAGGTATGTATGATAATTGAACAGATCCTGGTAACATCCATGGCTGTTTTCTGCTATCTACTGGTGGATGAAAAAACTAAAGAAGCCATTCTCATAGATCCCGCCGGTGATTTTGAAAAGATTTTTTCTTTGGTAAAAAAGCACAATGCAACAGTGAAATGGGTAATTAATACCCATGGACATTTCGATCATACTTCGGGCAATGACCATGTGATGAAACAAACCGGCGCCGGGCTGCTCATCCATGAAATGGACGCAGGTAAGCTTGGACGTATTTCCAACAAGCTCCTGTCAAGATTTGTGGGAGGGAAGGGGTCGCCGCAACCATACGGCATACTGAAGGATGGCGATGAAATCTCATTTGGCGACAGCAGCCTGACCGTCGTTCATACGCCGGGTCATTCCGATGGAAGCATATGTCTTTACAGCCCGGGAAACATTTTTACGGGAGATACTCTTTTTACTGAAGGAATGGGCCGAACCGACCTTGGCGATGGCTCGTACAAAAAGATAATGATATCCATAACAAAGAAGATACTTTCGTTTCCCGATAAAACTATCATCTGGCCGGGACATCACTACGGCCGATTTCCCAATTCAACGGTGAAAGAACAGAAAACATATTATAAGTGAACCTCTATAAATTAAATTTTGGATGTTACCTTGTGGACACAAACATCGGAAAAACCTTTTTTTAGAGGTGCCCATAAATAATCTGGAGATCGATTAAATATGACAGCAAAAAAACCATACATAGATTTTACTTTCACCGGCGTTGAAAATTTTTCCGGGACTCTGGACAAAGCGATGATCAGCTATTGTATTATGAGTCAGAGCGAAACCGAGAAACTATATTCACTTGAACCCGGGATTTTTAACAAAGAGAATGACACCATCACCATGGGCTACTGCACAAAAAATGATAAAACTCTTTTCTTTCTCGAATTTGGCATGATGATTGCGCCTTCGATCTGTTCGCATATCGTCTTTATTTTTGACCACAAACCGGCTATTGACGAAATGATTATCGCAGCCCGGGATCTGGAGAATCTCACCGTTGACAACCTGAAGAAGAAACACGGTAACGAAATCGCCGACATAGATGTTATTGACAACATTTCCGATGCCGGGACGCTTCATTAGAATTTATACTCCCCGTATCAAGATTTATTTTGCAACCCGTATCCCCGTTTCCCTGTCTGTATAATCAAACAGACATTATTCGCCAGCATCTTATCTATGCAATTTTCATTACAGCCTACTAATTAATCAACATTTTTGTGGAGAGGTCAGTCATGTCCCGAAGTATATTAATGATTTATCCGGAAATACCGATAACCTACTGGTCTTTTACGCACGCTTTGAAATACACCAGGGCAAAGACTTCTTACCCGCCTCTGGGCCTCATGACCATTGCAGCCATGCTTCCCAGTGAGTATGCGATTAAGCTTGTAGACATGAACGTTCAGCCATTGTCTGAAAAGGATATCAGGGAAGCTGACATGATTTTTATTTCTGCCATGATCGTCCAGAAAGAGTCCTTTGAAAATGTTATTCACCGCGTAAAAAAATACAATAAAACCATAGTAGCAGGCGGGCCATATCCCTCGTCAGCCTATAAAACCTTATATGGAGTGGATCACATTATAATAAACGAATGTGAAACCACCCTCCTGAAATTTATGGAAGATTTTGAAAATGGATGTGCTGAAAGGGAATATCGGAGCGATGAATATCCTGATATAACGACGACTCCTTCGCCGCGGTTTGACCTCGTCGATCATAGAAATTATTATTCCATGATGCTGCAGTTTTCAAGGGGATGTCCCTTCAGTTGTGAATTCTGCGACATAATAGAGATGTTCGGCAGAAAACCAAGGACAAAAACACCAGATCAATTCATCAACGAGATGAACTCGTTATACGAAACAGGTTTCCGGGGATCACTCTTTATCGTTGATGATAATTTCATAGGGAATAAAGCGAACTGCCGCGAGCTGCTGAAGCAAATAATCCCATGGCAGAGAGACAGGAAATTCCCTTTCGGCCTTTTCACGGAAGCCAGCATGAATCTCGCCGATGACGATGAACTCATAACACTCATGGTTGATGCGGGATTTAACATGGTATTTGCTGGAATTGAGTCTCCCTCCATCGAATCGCTTGCCGAGGCTCACAAGACGCAGAATATGAGAACGGACCTGTCCGAGGGCGTCAGAAAAATGCAGCAGAAAGGACTCGAGGTTACGGGAGGATTCATTGTCGGATTCGACAGTGATCCCGATGATATATTCGAGAGACAGTTCAATTTTATTCAGGCCGCGGGAATACCGGTCGCCATGGTAGGCTTGCTTCAGGCATTTCCCGGAACACAGCTTTATGAAAGGCTTAAAAAAGAAGGCAGACTGACAGGTGAAACCAATGGGAATAATACTCACGATCTGGATCTGAATTTCACATCGCGAATGGATGAAACCAGGCTGAGAGAGGGATACAAGGAACTGATAACGCGACTATATAATACCGAAAATTATTATATCCGCTGTAAAAATCTCCTCAAACGGCTTCCCGTCAACGATTTCCATGGCAGGAGCGTTGGGCTTGATGATATCCTCATTCTTTGGAAATTTACCGTGAAGAACATGCTCTCTGCCGGCGGCAGGAAACACCTGAAATTTATACTATGGACTCTGTTAAATAACAGGAAGCTATTCCCCGATGCGGTAAGACTTTCCATAATGGGAGTACATCTTATTGCTATAACCCAGGATCTTATAGAACTGGAAGGTTTCCGCACTTTTCTGAACAGCAATGTGACCATGCTGAATGATGCTCTCACAAGGCCCACGCGGGAACGGGAAAAAACAGTAGCAGCTTCCCTGCAGAGAAAGACAATGTTTGTCAAGAATGAAGCGGTAAACCGTTTTAAGCGTCTCAATGCAAATATAAAAAAATCCGCTAAAAATTATCTCGTTGAATTTCATGTGACTATTGACGAACTTATCAGCAATTCGCAGATGAATTTGAAAAAGAAAACAGGGGCATATTGATTGCGGCCACTATTTTTTAAATACAGGGCCTCGGCTGTACCTGTATACATCATCGAGCAATTCTTTAGCTTCTCTGTCATGGACGGGGACCGGTTCGGAATAATTATGTATAATATAGGGAATCAACTCCGTCTGTATATGTCTTCCATCATAAAAATGATGCCGGGCAATGAGTCCCTGTCGATGATGTATGGTCTGCATCTGGTCGAATAAAAAATTCCCCAGCCCGTATGAAATGAATTTTCCCCGGTAAAATTCAAGTCCCATGGGACGGTGTGATGAAGAGGATACAAGAATATCAGCGCCCATCTCAGCGGCCAGGTGAAAATATTCTACCTGGATTTCATGGGGCACGGGGTTGTCTTCATTTCCCCACTGAACGGTGACAAATACCACATGGGAATTTTTGCGCGCCTCGCTGATAAGATCTATGAAGCGTTCTCTGGTAAGTTTTAGCGCCCCGGCACGGCTCTCCGTCGCCCATGCATCGGGAGGGCCCCACTGGTTAAAACCAACAAAAGAAAATATCTTTCCCTTGATCGTAATATATCGCACCTTCATGGCCTCGGAGAGATTCTCACCGCCTCCGAAATAGATCATCCCCGCTTCTTTCAGCATGACCATGCTGGCAGTGTTATAATTCCATCCAAAATCATTATTATGATTTCCCGTGAGTTCAATTATATCAAAACCTGATTTTTTCAGAATATCAAAATAAGGCGGGGGTGAACAGAAAAGCATTCTGTCTTTCAGTGGCCACGAGCACCCCGGCACAAAGGAGACTTCATTGGAGGTCATGGCCAGATCCGCAGCGGAGGTTATTGCCTCAACAGCGCGAATGGGACGGTAAATATCCCCATGTTTATTAACGGTACGCATAAAGGCCCGCGTCATGGCTGTAACACCAGTCTGAACAATAGTTACATGAAGTGATTTATCAAAGAACGATATACCTTTTACCATCAATGGGTAGGCATCAGAATCTGAAATAGTGTAATCGGCGTTCGTAACGCCCCAGGGATAGTTATTGTTTATGGACAGCACCTTCATCGAAGATTTTATACCTCCCATATCGGTGATGAGAAGAGCGTTTTGGTCAGAATGGGGCGGCGTATTAGAGGCAATACATGTTTTGAAATTCAGCGAAGGAAACCGTCTTTTTATTATTGTTTCAATTTTTGCATCGACAAAAACATGAAAGGGGGTTACCATTTTACCGGGGAGCCGGCCATTGTTCAATATGTAATGAGCCTGGTTGAGGCTTATATCATTAAGCCGGCTGGTGACATGGACAAGGAGTAATAGTGGTCCCTGGTCAGCGGCACGGCATTCTAAGAATGAAATTGCTGTAAACATTAACAAAGCCGCTGTGCATGCAGCAATCTTATTCAATTTGTCGACGATAATCATGGATAGGTCTTCCCCGGATATGATATTTCTTTTTACTTGACATTATGTTCCTCCTGCGATTCTTTACAAGATTAATTCATAGGGGAGAAAAAAATTGAAGCTGAAAACTATTTATTCTATTTTCATCGTTGCGGGACTGATTGCTTTTTTCCCCGGGTGCAGGCCCGAAAATGGTTCAAACAATACGGACTCACGATACCATGACATCCGCATACCGAAAACTAAAAATGGATTCAGGGACACGGCCATATTCCTCGGAGCGCTACCTTCCGGGAAGGATGTATCCTGTCATGACCTGACCAAAACCCGTCAGTATGAGGCGTATAAAAAATCCGTAGAGCGGAGCTGGGAAAACTTTTTCAAACCCAATTTATGCAGGATAGAAGGATGGACCAGTAGCAATCTTCCATCCCGATACGCTAAAACAATTTTTTATCCCTTCAGCGGCCCCGACATATTGAATCCTCTAGCCTTTTATCCCGAAGCCCGGGACATCATCATGTTCGGACTTGAACCAACGGGCGGGATACCGGACCTGACATCTATGCCGCGTCAAAAAATACTGCCCGGCCTCAATGAACTTTTGCCGGCCATCAATTTTATGCTGGATCACGCATTCTTTATCACTACTGAGATGGAAAAAAGTGTGGGCAAAACACCGCTTTCAGGCATTACGGCAATCATGGTCTTTTTTCTCGCCAGGGGAGGGTACCAGGTTATGGATATAAACCTGGTACATGTTGACGAAAGAGGAAGACTCCTCCGGGGGGCCGGTAAGCCTGCTAAAGGACGCTTGAACGGGGTAGAAATAATTTTTTCCAGAAATGATACCTCTCAGCCGAGGAGAGTCCGCTATTTCCAGATCAACATAGCTGACGGTTCCCCCCAGCTTGGACGTTTCAGCGAATGGCTTCGTGGCCAAAGTCCCTTTTCAACTATCATCAAATCGGCATCATATCTCATGCATAACAGTAATTTTTCAACTATACGGGATATAGTCCTCTCTCTCAGCAGTTCTATTCTCCAGGATGACAGCGGAATCCCCTATACCTATTTAAAGAATAACAAGGATTGGGAAATCCGCCTTTTTGGGAAATATCATCGACCACTGCCCGTTTTTAAAGAAAGATATCAGGTTGAATTACAAAAGGACCTGGCCAACACGTCGGGGGAGCCTCTTCCCTTCGTATATGGATACGGATATGGATATGGCGATATGACATACCACCTGCTCCTGGCCCTTCGCAGGGAACATACGGCAGGCTATAGAGCACCATGACATGAACAGGCTGACAATATTCACGGGCTGCATCATTGCAGCAGCTATGGCCATGTTTGCTGTTGGAATAATGGCATGGGCCGCAGAACCTGAAATTCAAAGACAGCCGTATCTGTTCGTCCACGAAGCCTGGGATCATCCGGATCTAAACCGACTCAGGGAACAATATGATTTTGATGAGTATTGTCTGAAGGAAAATAATGAATTTAACCGGATGGTCATGCTCAAATCCTGGGTATATCATCATCTCCGATATAGCTTCAATTCTCCATATCCGCAGTTAAGAAATTCCCTGGAGATTCTCAGAAAATCGTCAGAAGGAACAGCTTTCCTCTGTTCGTCCTATGCAGCGCTCTACATGCAGTGCGCCCTCAGTATGGGCTGGACGTCCCGGTATATTTTTCTTCGTAAGCCTTCGGGGGAAATGCATGCAGCCGTTGATGTATGGTCCAATGTTTATAAAAAATGGGTTTATATAGACCCTACATGGAATATACATCTTGAAGGAACAAAAGAGCAGGTACCTCTATCCGTGCTGGAAATGCGTGATGACTGGATCAGGGACCGCGGTAAATCCATGATATACGTTTATGGTGCGGGCCGAACTCAGAAGAGGTATGATTTTCATAAACTTCCCATAACCCGGAACGATTCCGTACTCTGGCGCAGAATGCCTGTCACAAAGGAATGGATCAGCTATACCTATGAGATTGCCTATGTGGGAAGGAATAATTTTTTCACTCATGGAGACGGCTCTGGAATGGATATATGGGACTCCATGTATATTATAAAAGATAATATCAATGGAAAAGACAGGAATTGGCCCTTTGCTGATAAAACACCATTGTCTGCCGATCGGCTTTTACATGATCTCAATATATGCCGGGGAAAAATAGCTGAATATAATCCCAAAAATGAAACATACCATATACGCTTCGTTTCTTCTGAATATAATTTTTATACGCCGTCATTCAGTCAATTTCAGGTGGAGACAGAAAATAATAAGTGGACAATACTTCCCGGATTTATTGAAATTGGAAAAAAAAAGCTCCGTGAAGGCTTCCGCATCAGAACTTTAAACAAACGGAATGTTCCGGGACCAGCATGTCTTATCAGAATGACTGATGAAGGCATCCTTGATACCGTTGATTGACTGCCATCATGCCGCAAAAATAAAGATCTCCAGGTCTGAACAACAATTATGATACCAATTATTTCCACATTATCAAAGCGTTTCTTAATACGCTGGAATGCGCCTTTCGGATACCGTCATCTGCTCGTGCTGGCCATACCGCTCATTATCAGCACAGGGTCATGGTCCATTCAGCATGTCATTGACAGAATGTTTCTCACCTGGCATTCCGAAGCAGCAATTGCCGCGTCCATGCCTGCGGGAATTCTGAATTTTACCATAATAAGTTTTTTTATGGGCACGGCCAGTTATGTGAGTACTTTTGTAGCCCAGTATTTCGGATCAGATCAGCATAAGATGGTGGG
Source organism: Spirochaetae bacterium HGW-Spirochaetae-1 (assembly GCA_002839375.1). Taxonomy (NCBI): domain Bacteria; kingdom Pseudomonadati; phylum Spirochaetota; species Spirochaetae bacterium HGW-Spirochaetae-1. The sequence continues at coordinate 26,797 of PGXY01000013.1, forward strand.
ACCCATCGTATGGCAGGGAATGTATGTTTCTCTCATGTCGGCTTTCACTCTTTTTATGCTTATCCCTTTTGCGCCCCAGATATTCACGCTCATCGGTCACGATGAAGCGGTGAGGATACTTGAAACCGATTACTTCCAGATACTGTGCTTCGGCGGATTTCCCGTTGTCGCCTCATCTTGCCTGGCAGGACTTTTCTCCGGTCTGGGAAAAACCTGGATTGTTATGTTCGTTAATATTTTTTCTACAATAGTAAATATTGTATTTAACTATCTTCTTATTTTCGGCAACTACGGTTTCCCTGCCATGGGCATCAGGGGAGCAGGTATTGCCACGGTAATTTCGGCCTGTGTGAACTTTCTCATCTATTTTGCCATAACTCTCGGTCCCTATTACCGGTCGGTTTTTGATTCGGTGCGGGGCTGGCGATTCAACAGGGTGTTGTTTATGAGGCTGATGAAATATGGACTGCCCAGCGGCGCCCAGTTTTTCCTCGATGTGGCTGGTTTTACTTTTTTCATTCTTATCATAGGTCGTCTCGGGAAAGTCAGTCTGGCCGCATCCAATATAGCGCTCACCGTAAACAACCTGGCCTTCATGCCCATGATAGGGTTGGGAATTGCCGTGTCCATTCTTGTGGGACAGAATCTTGGTAGAAATGAACCTGAAAATGCTGAATACAGCGCCTATTCAGGATTTCACCTGACCTTTATATATATGACAGCTATTGCGGCTCTTTTTGTTTTTTTCCCTGAAATATTCATTGGTATCTTCGCTGCCAAGGCAGATCCTGAAAAATTCAGAAAAATTTTTGAATTGACCGTTATTCTTTTGCGATTCGTAGCCTTCTATTCTGTTTTTGATACGCTCAATATCATATTCGCATCGGCAATTAAAGGAGCCGGGGATACACGCTTTGTCATGTATATGATTTCCAGTCTATCACTTACCGTTCTTGTCATTCCCACCTACGTATGCGTTGTCATATTTGAAATGGGTTTGTATGCCGGATGGACAATTGCTTCGGCATATGTCATTCTACTGGGATTTGTATTTCTCCTGCGGTTTAAAAACGGCAAGTGGAAAAAGATGCGCGTGATCGACATGGGAAAATAGTGATATGGAATCGGCAAGGGAAAGTATTAATCTTGAAACATACATTTTCAACAGTGGTAAGACAGGCTTGGCATAAAAGATTATTTTACAGATATAGCGCGGAATGGGTATACTATCATCTGATGAAAATACTGTGAATTGGAATATCAGGATACGCTTTTAAGCATTCTATCAATATCCTGAAGCTGGTAAGGTTTGACAAGAATGCCTTTGAATCCATAATTACGGTAGTTGGCCATAACCTTATCGTCGGAATAACCGCTGGAAACTACGGCCTTGACATCGGGATCAATACTTATCAGCTCTTTTATAGTCTGGGCTCCCCCCATTCCTCCCGGAATCGTTAGATCTATTATAACCAGGTCAAACCGTGCACCTCTCTCCAGGTTTTCCCTGTACAGGCGGACTGCCTGGGACCCATCCCTGGATTTTACGACTGAGTAGCCAAGATGCCGGAACATTTTGTCAGCGACCTCTAAAATATAATCCTCGTCATCCATAATCAGTATCCTTCCCTCATGCATCTCAGGCTCCTGGTCTGAATCAGCCTGTTGTTGTATCTTGCCGATGGATTTTGTAAGGTATATGGAGAAAGAGGTTCCCGAACCGGGCTGGGATTTAACATCAATATAACCGCCATGTCTTTTAATAATGGAATAGCTGCTGGCAAGTCCGAGCCCGCTTCCTGATTTTTTGGTAGTGAAATATGGATCAAAAATCTTTCCTATATTTTCCGATGGTATTCCGCAGCCGTTATCTGAAATAGTAATCTTCACATATTGACCGTCTGGAATCGGGAGATTCGCGGGAATGGAATGGATATTGCCTGCCGAAATAGTAATGATACCACCCTCGGTCATGGCCTGCATGGCATTGATTATCATATTACTGAAAACCTGGCTTATCTGGTCGATGTCGATTTCCACGGGCCAGATGTCACTATCTATCGTGATGGTGCAGGAAATACTGGAGCCTGCCAGTATAAAATCAACACTGTCCTGGATCAGATCGCCTATTGAGACGGTATGCTTGATGGGCTCTCCACCCTTTGAAAATGTCAACAACTGACGTGTCAGATTGACCGCTCTTTTCCCCGCCTGTTCTGATTTATCTAGCAATTCCAGTAATTCTCTCGATTCCGCACTCATGGTTTTTGCGATGGAGATATTACCAATTATGCCCGTCAACAGATTGTTGAAATCATGGGCTATTCCTCCTGCCAGTATGGAGAGAGACTCCATTTTGCTGATTCGCATTATTTCTTTTTCAAGTTTGCTCTTTTCAGTTATATCCCTGATGGCAAGAACCATGCCCGCCATGACATCATGTTCCAGAAGAATAGGCGCGCAGTTTATCTCCACAATACATTCTGTACCATCTCTGGATATCATGGCAAAGGGCATACCGATCGTATCAAGGTTGCCGATTTCTCTTATAAATTCAATATTACTGAAAAATAGTTCCTTGGCCCTCTGGTCCTTGAGATTAATTACATCACTTATATGCATGGATACCGCTTCTTGCTGAGACCAGCCGGTAAGACTTTCTGCGACCTTATTAAGAAGGATAACCATGCCGTCCCTGTCACAGCTTATGACCGCATCTCCGATAGAACGTAGCGTTGCCGAAAGATGTTCCTTTTCCTGATTTATTTTATCCGTTGCATTGATAAGTTCATCATGGGTTTCCGATAATTCTGTGTTCAGTTCTTCCAGTGCAGCACACTGATTCTGAATTTCATCATATTGGCTGCGTATTGTGTTTTCCGCCAGCTTCAATTCCGAAATATTCGTGATGATGGCAATTGACGCTTTCTGACCTTTGATGGAAGTCAGAGCAGCAGAAATGATTACATCGATGATCTTTTTATCAGCTGTAAACATTTGTGCCTCATATTGTGATGACGCAGCTTTTTCCGAATGGCGGTTATTGTACTGTTTCATCACCATCTCTCTTCCCGTTGGCGTATCGGGAAAAAAATCGTCAAGTTTAGTTGTATAAAAATCCCTTTCATTTTTACCGGTCATTTCTATCATTTTGTTATTGGCATAAATGGGTTTTTCATCGACAATAAGCATTATACCGTCATGTGCATTTTCTATAAGTATCCTGTACTTTTCCTCCGATTCTTTTAAATCCTTTTGTGCTTTTTCCCGTTCTCTCCTGTAAATATTTATTTTCTCAGCGATACCAAGTGAGAGAAGGAGAACCAGCAGCGAAGACCCAATTTGATACGTCCAGTTTGTTAAAGTAGTGATGGTAGTCAGGCCGAATGCCCGGGCAGCATAAATAAGGGCACCCAGGAGAAAAATAATCCATGACCCCATGTAGAAATATGCTTCGCGACGTCTTTTCAGAGCCGCTATAAATCCGGTAGCAATAAAGATTGTCATGATGATTAAAACATATATGACTGAAACCTGGGTGATGAGGAAATAGTCCATGAAAAACACAGCGATGATCAATGGCAAAGTACAAACCAGATAAACTATAAAAATTTTATTCGCAAAGGGGAGAATTTTCTTCAGGTTGAGAAAACTTCTCGTAAAAAGCAGGCCGAAAGCACCGCTGAAAAATATAAAAAAGGGATTGGAATAATGGGCCCATGCGATGGATTCAGGCCATAAATGCTGGAATGCAAGACCATTTTGATTCATGGAATACATGGAAATACCGAAGATGAAGCCAACAAGATAGAGATAGGCCCAATCTTTGAAAGAAAAGAAAATTACCACATTGTAGAATATCAGGGCGATCATTATACCGTAGTAAATCCATAGCCACATCATTTCGTTATTCGTTTTTTTATAAAATTCAGTTGGTGACCAGGCTGATAGATTAAGGACAAGCGATCCCGTGGAATTCACTCTTATGAAAATATCCGAATCGCCCGGCGGGGATTCAACGGGAAAAACAAAGGAACGGGATTCAACCTGCCGTTTGGCAAAAGGATACTTATCCCCACCTGCATAATGAGTGGTTCCGCCAGAGTCCATTATATAGATATCGATAAAATCGATGAGAGGATATTCCTCTTCTAGCAGCCAGCTGATTGCATGATTTGTGAAATTATGCACTTTCATCTTGAGCCAGAATGTGGAACGGCTGTATCCAAAACTTTTTGTTTCATTGCTCAAATTCCGGAATTGCATGGTGATGGGCTCGGTTAGAACGTCACTGAGATTGAGATTGCCTTGGGGGTCTTCATAATACTGCATCCAGGTTGAGAGCCGTGTCGATTTTAAATCATCACCGAGCCTGAATATATTTTCAGCAACCAGTGGAGTTGTTGCTAAAAACAAAAAAATGATATTTATAGCGATTCTTTGCGTGTATTTTATCATGAATATTCTATCTGAAACATAATTATGTTTTCACATTCTATACGTATAATTGAATAACTACCAAATGTCAAGATTTAATACGGATCGGCTCTTCTTAAAAATGCTTTTTGGGGATCGGTTATTCAAATGAATCACTGTCTCGCTCCCATTTATCGATAGTATATGTGCAATAATCCGGCAGGAAAAATAAGAAAAAGTACTTGCCTGTCCGATGACGGGAGAAAATATAGCCGTGACTTTAATTATAATGTTCCGGAGAAGTAAATGAACGCTCCCGACTTCAGTAAAACATTGAAATTGCTTCCCAACAGGGATGATCATAACTGTTTTGGCTGCAGTCCCTCAAACCAGTCAGGGCTGCAGATGAAATTTTATACCGATGATACTAGAGTTTATTCCAGGCTTTCCGTGCCGGAGCATTTATGTGGATGGAACACGCTTGTCCATGGAGGAGTGATATCAACTATCCTGGATGAAATAATGAGTTGGGGTGCCATATACCTGCTGAGACAGATAGTGCTGACAAAATCCATCTCTGTAGATTTTCTGCAGCCCATCATGATCAATGAAGATATACGGGTAGAAGGGAAGGTGCTTGAAAGGACCGGTGAAAGGGAAGCTGTCATGCAGGGTTTTATTTACAATGATAAAGGCGTTCTTGCAGCCCGTTCCACGGGGATATTTGCCCTTTTTTCTCCCGATGTTCTTAGAGAAAAAGGAATCATGTCCGATAAGGATATCCAGTACTTTGAAATGATGATGCTGAACAATTGAAAGCAATAGTATGATTAATCTATCATATAAAGATGCCCCGCAGCAGAATGGAGCGGGGCATCTTAAAACTGTTACCGATGATTCCGGAATATTATGCAGCAACTCACATTACTTTTTAAAGTTATACGGCACATTGGACATTTCCTCAACCCTGTTTTGCAGCTGCCTGTAAAGAGTTTTTTCATCTTCCACGATTAACTCAATTGCATTCTGCTTGCAGGTTTCGATGCACATACCGCAGGCCTTGCAATCGGCCGAAATAGTGGCCTTGCCGTTTATCATCCTCATTTCATTGACAAAGCATTTTTCTATGCAGATCCCGCAACCGTTGCATTTTTCAGCATTGACACGAATAGAAAGACCGGGGAGTTTTTTATATGTCCGGTTCAACTCCGGGCCGCGTACTTTCATATGTTTGCGGTAAAGACACTTGTTATCATCGCAGAAACAGATGAACATAAGCCTCTTAAAATCGGGAAGCTGGAAAGCGAGGGCATCGATCCATACATGTGCCAGGTTTGCCACAAGACCGGCCTCGGCGGCCCGGCCTATATGGCTGACTGCCTCTTCTGGAGAAACGAATCTGCCATGGGAAGGATGTATCCGCCGCGTGGCAGGACCATAGGCGATGCAGCCGATTTTCATCCGGGGGCTTTTTCTGTCCATTACTCCGTGGCACATGCATTCATTAAGGACAAAGATGTTTTCCTTAATATCATACATAAGTTTTTCCAGCACTTTTCTCGGCACGGGAGTTGTGTCCGGAGGACTGACTTCTTCTTTTATGGGAATTGATGTCAGTTCATTGTGAGGCGCCTTAAAAAAGAGATTGATGAATGACCGGAGATAGGGAACATTGCTCAATCTTTTTCCCAAAATAATAGTAGGCCAGGAAAGCCATAACTGCAGCTTCACCAGCGCATTGTTGGGACCATAGCGGAGTATATTTTTCATAATTTCATCTACCTTTGGTTGTTGTGGTGTTTGACTGTTGGAGAACCAGTATTTTTTAGTTGTCTATTATATTTTTGCTGAGTGGAATCCACCAGGTAAAACCGAAAATGAAGGCTTTAACGGCGGATTTTGTTTTTGATATCCCCCTGGACGAGCCGACCTGTATTCCTTTTTTTATTTCCGACACATGAAGGATTATCAGGGCAATAAAGACTCCCCAGCCCCAGAGTGGTTTTCCAAAAAAGTATCCTAAAAAAATAACGGCCGGCCAGAGTAAAAGTGCTCCTGCCATGAGATTATACCAGAAGAATTTTGACTTAAACACAGGTGAAGCCTCCTTTGCTTTTATTGTCCTGTTACGGCAGGGAGGGAGACCGAGAAGCAGGTCCATTCTCCTTCTTTTGATGTAACCGAAATACTACCCTGATGATTATTGGTGATGATAAAATATGAGATATAAAGTCCGAGGCCTGTTCCCTGTCCCGTGTCTTTCGTGGAAAAGAAAGGCTCGAAAATATGCTTCTGTATGTGGGCCGGAATTCCCGGTCCATTGTCGCATATTTCAATAACTATTTTATCGTCACGCAGATATGTGTTTATTTGTATTTCAGGCTCCACGCTGATCCCGGTCCTCTCTGCCATGGCTTGCGCAGCATTCTTCAGAAGATTCAGAAAAACCTGCTCCATCTCAGTGGAGGAACACAGGGGCTTTTGTATCTGCGTGTCGTAATTTTTTACTATATTTATATTTCTGAAATCATATTTTTTTTTCAGATCATAATCATTAATGGCGAGGTCAATTGATTTGTCAATAATATCATTAATATCACAGACAATTCTGCCCGATTTAGAACCTTTGCTGAATTCAAGCATATTCTGTATTATCTTTGAGGCCCTGATTCCTGCTTCCAGTATCCCGTCGAGGTAGTATGGAATTTTTTTATCTTCAAACAGTCTCTGAAGAGCCGTCGGTTCAATGCCATATTCCTTGAAAATACTATTGTTGTAACTTTCTCCTGGAGAGATCCTTCTGATTACACTTTGTATCCCCTGTATTATGATGCCCAGGGGATTATTTATTTCGTGAGCCATCCCTGCCGCAAGACCTCCCACGGTAAGCATTTTATCGTTAAGAACCATCAATTCCTGCATTTTTACTCGTTCAGTCGTGTCATCAATTCGTATAACGACTCCTTTTCTTTCTTCGTCCAGTACCGGGTATATAATAAGATCGTTATAAAAGCGGTTGTCCCCACGGTAGTTTACCAGTTTTTCCCGTACAATGATTTCCTGTGTTGCAATTGCTTTTTGAATATCATCACTATACTGATTATAAGCGGGTACAATGTCTTCCAGCTTTTTACCAAGAGCTTCTTCTTGAGAGATTCCAGTCTTGTTCTGGGCGCAGGAGTTCCATTGTGTTATTTTCAGCTCTTCATTTAAACATATCACGATTGAAGGCATAAAATCTATAATTCCGTTAAGTATATTTTTGGTATCCTTCAGCTTACTTTCTGCATCCTTCCTTTTTCCGATCATGTGATTGGCTGATTCAGCCAGATCCCTGAATTCAGACAATGACAGACGGTCGATGTCTATTGTCCCATAGCTGTCGGCCGATTGATTGAAAAATTTTGAAAAGACCTTGTACTCTCCGTCAAGCTTTTTTGAAATGAATAAGGCAATGATGAAGACTATACACAATATCCCCAGCGACAGGAACAGAATCTTATAGATTAGCCGGATCACATGAGATTGGAGTTCTTTTCGACTTTTCTCAATATAGTTGTCAATTTCATAAACATAAATACCCAGTCCCACGTACCATTCCCATTCGCCCACAGCCTTCACATAGCTGATTTTAGGCCTGGGCTCCGTACCCTCGAATTCAGGCATGACATAGTGAAGGTATCCGCCCCCTGTCTGGGAAAGGGCTATAAGTTCCCTGACGATCTTCACCCCATTAGTGTCTGTCACATCGATCATGTTTTTTCCCCGGGCAGGCCCCAGGAGGCTGATGCCATCCCATGTACCGGCAAAAATATACCCCTGCTTGCCGAATGTCATCATCGATAATCGCTCCAGGACATCTCTCTGAAGTTTCTTCTTGTTGTAATCATGTTTTTGTTCTGAACCCGATGTCTCCATGAGCTTTCGTTTAAGGAAATAGACACTCTCGACTGCCATATCCACATTATTTTTTAATTTTACTCTTTCACTCTCCAGATAACGTTCTTTTATCAGAGCAGCTTCAACATCAAATTTTTTGTATTCAGAACTGACCCAGAGATAATTAATGGGAACCATGATTATCAAAGTGATAAAAAGCATGGAGAAAAGAAAAATTGAAGTGATGCTTCTTTTTTTTAAGCGTTTTATGATCATCTTTTTATTGTATCCCGAGAAAAGACCACACCTGGTTGATGAATTATATATTAGCCGTAAAGATTATTCAAGTAATTAACTATAATAAAAACCTTGATAAGGGAACCTCTATGAATCATTATTTAGCAGAGTGAGCTGGTTCTGCATTCGATCATCGTGATCAGCAGGCACAAACTTTGGGAAAATAAGGTTTTTTCATTTTATTGTTAATGAAAAACCTTATTTTTAGAGGTGCCCATAAATTATATGAATAAAGATGTCTTTTCTCTTGACTGCTTCACAATGCTGGCATAGAGTATATTTATTTATAGTAGCAACAGGTTATGAGGAGCATATGAATTTTATAATTAAATCGCTTGGCGAAAACAAATACAGGGCGAAGGATATTGTCAATTTTGCTGTTAAGGATTCCTACATAGTTTCAGACGAAAAACGCCTTCTGCATAACATTTTTATCGATGAAAGGGGATACGATCCCTCTGACATGAAAAAAAGCTTTGAACTGGCCGGTCCCAGGGAAAAGCTTTTTTTCGATCCGAAAACAACGAAATGCGCCATTGTAACCTGTGGTGGACTCTGTCCCGGGCTGAACGATGTTATCCGTTCCATTGTAATGGAATCCTACTACCGCTATGGTGTTCGTTCAATAATTGGCATTAGATATGGTTATAACGGGCTTAATCCAGCCATGGGCTACCATCCCATAGAATTAACTCCCGAACTTGTGGAATCCATACACATGGACGGCGGCACTATCCTTGGTTCGTCCAGGGGCGGAACCGACGATATGGAAATTCTGGTGAATACCCTGGAAAATATGAGTATAAACATTCTATATACTATCGGTGGTGATGGGACACTTCGGGGTGCCCATAAAATAAACGAGGTGGCAAAAAAAAGGGGTTATGATCTTTCTGTCGTCGGTATCCCTAAAACGATTGACAACGATATAAGCTTCATTCAGCGTTCTTTTGGTTTTGAGACTGCCTTCTCGAAGGCATCGGATTCGATTTACGCAGCCCATGCCGAAGCAAAGGGAGCACCTAACGGGATTGGTCTTGTGAAACTCATGGGCAGGCAGTCGGGATTTATCGCTGCCAACGCCACACTTGCCATGAATGATGTTAATTATGTTCTGGTGCCGGAAGTGCCTTTTGATCTGTATGGCGACCATGGGTTTTTGAACTGTCTTGAGAAGCGATTGTTAAATCGGGGGCATGCCGTTATCTGCGTTGCCGAGGGAGCAGGGCAGGACCTGATTAAAAAGGAACAGGAAAACAGGGGCCATGACGCTTCGGGGAATATTGTGCTGGATGACATCGGTATTTTTTTAAAGCACACTATCAATGAGTATTTCAAGGAGAAAAAGATTACTATCAATCTCAAATATATTGATCCAAGTTACATAATAAGAAGCGCTCCGGCAGTTCCCAATGATTCAATATTCTGTGCAATTCTTGGACAGTACGCCGTACATGCGGGTATGGCAGGAAAAACCGATCTGGTGATCGGACAGTGGAACAATGTCTTTATCCATATACCTATTGAACTTGCCATATCCAGTAGAAAGCAAATAGATCCAAATTCCCCATTCTGGAACAGTGTACTAGAGGCGACTGGTCAACCCGCATCCATGGTTAATGCACAGTCGTAATGATGGATATTATTACAGAAAAAAAAATTCTTCTTCTGCAATCACAGCTCTTTTCAAAACTCAGAGAGGAGGAGCTGGAAATAATTGTCAGATACAGTGAGTTCATTTATTTCCAAAGTAACGAGGTTGTTTTCAGGATACATGATCCGGCCCGATCATTGTATCTCATTGCGGACGGAGAAATCCTCATAACCAAAACAGAATCAGGGGCCGATGAGAGGGATGTGGCGAAATATTTGTCGGGAGAATGTTTCGGTGAACTTTCTCTGTTCAGATCTTCCCGGCAAAATGCCAATGCAATTGCCGTATTAGATTCTCGTATTTTACAATTCCCGGCTGCATCCTTTAAATTCTGGGATATTGCAGAAATGCATGGTGAAGTCTTCGCCAATATCCTTTATAAGCTTATAGCCATTATCGCGGGAAGAATACGCCGTACTAACAGGCTTATCAACGACAGAACGCCATGGCTTCATGAACTGAAAAGAAATCTCTATACGGACAAATTAACGGGAATATTCAACAAGAATTATCTTGATGAGGACCTTCCCGAAGGCATTTATAACATGGATATTCCGGTTTGTCTCCTTATGGTAAAACCGGATAATTTCAAACAGGTTAACGATACCTTCGGTCATGACGCGGGTGACCGTGTTCTGAGGCTCATTACTATTTTTATTCAATCACTGCTTAAGGAAGAGGATATTGCAGTGAGATACCGGGGAGACGAATTCGTGGTTGTTCTGACGGGAACCAGTCTTGACCGTGCCATCATATTTTCACGGGACATGCAGCAGACCCTGTACGCCATGGATTTAAGCAATGCCTTACAGACCGGCGAGTTTCATGTAACGGTCAGTATCGGTATTTCCATATTTCCCGGCGAGGCGAATAATGCAGAAGATTTGATAAAGCAGGCACATGCTAGAATGATGACCGCCTGGGAAGCCGGCGGTAACAGCATACAGACCGGGGTGTTTCTGGGTGAATAGGAAAAAAATATCATGACCGATCTTCATAAAAATATACTGAAATGCAGCCATCTTTTCTCTTTACTGACGGACTATGAAGCAGAAATAATTTTCGAATACTTTACGCAAGTTTCGATAAATGAGGAAACAGTAATTTTCCTTGAGGGCGATGCCGGGGAGGATTTATATATTGTCATTGCAGGGGAGATTGTTTCAACGGTACAGCTCCCCGACGGACACCGGCGTGTTTTGGCAAAGTTCACCGAAGGTGAATTTTTTGGAGAAATGGCCATATTCGAACAAGCGCCCCGATCCGCAACATGTACGAGCTTTTGTAAATCTGAATTACTGAAACTACGGAAAAACGATTTTTATGATATAATACACAAATACCCCGACATTGCAATAAAAATGATGTATCGCATGCTTAATATAACCACGGAGCGGCTCGAGGAAAAAAATCAGTTCCTTTCCGAAATGGTTACCTGGGGAGAGGAGGCGCGAAAACGGGCTATAACCGATGAACTGACAGGCTCATATAATAGACGGTACTTTGATGATGCACTTCACCTGGCAATAACCAGGGCAAAGGCCACATCGGCACAATTTTCTCTGGTGATGATTGACATGGATTTTTTCAGAAAAATCAACGAGGTCTATTCCCATGATGAAGTTGACAAGATACTGAAAGAAGTGACAAGTATCTGTCTGAAAAATCTGAAACAGAAGGACATTTTTGCCAGATATGGCGGAGATGAATTTGTTCTCATTTTACCGGAAACAACCATGGATCAGGCTAAGAGTGTTTCCGACAGACTGTGCTCGGCGGTTGGGAACATGGATCTGGCTGAAATTTCCACTAAAGTAAGTACGAGTGTAACTATAAGTCTGGGAATTGCTACGTATCCTGAAAGCGGGCTCGACGCTGAAACTCTTATAAGGGAATCCGACAGGGCTCTCTACGAGGCCAAGAATAGCGGAAGGAACAGGGCTGTGTGTGCATGAAAGGATGCTTGTAAAAGGATGAGAACATTATGGCAAAAAAATCAATAGAAACCATCTTTCAGAAAAATACCATCGTCAATAATATTATCAATGCTATCAGCACGATGGAAAACTTTCTGATTCTGGGACATAAAAATCCCGACGATGACTGTGTTGCCTCAACGGTGTCCATGGCGCTGATCCTGACTAAATTCTCTAAAAATGTTTATATCTATTATGGCTATCCCGTCCATGATCACTATAATTACCTGATGAATATATGCCGCTATAATTCCATAACTATCGTTGAAAGAAATGAAACTGTGGCCCAGACGCCCGACGCTGTTATCATCTGCGATACACCCAAACCTTCAATGGTTGACACCAATCGCATGATTGATGAATATATTTCCAATCCGGAAATCATCAAGATAGAACTGGACCATCACCTCGGTGCCGACAGTGATTACAATGGAGACCCTGATTATTCCTTTGTCCTGGAAGCGTCTTCTGCCAGCGAACTGGTGGGGTATCTCGCTTTGAAAATGAGGAATAACAAGGATCTCATGAAGCAGTATCAGATTAAAAATCTCATGACAAGAAATTTTGTCCTTGCCGTTCTCACGGGAATTATTGGTGATTCGAAAATGGGAAGCTTCCTGAAATCAAAAAGAGAACTGAGGTATTATGATATATTCAGTCGTCTTTACAATTCTATATTATCACGAGAGACAATAAAAAAAACCAATCTTGCCAACATGAATGAAGTCTTTACTGAAATTCAGAAATTATCAACATCGGAAGAAAAATGCGCGAATTACATGATGAAAAAGAAAAAGTTAACATCTCACTTCGGATACATCATTATGGATCAGGATGATATGAAATATCTCTACAAAGAGTTTGATGATGATACCATTGTTTCCATAACCAGGGGTATTGCCGATAGAATGGCTGAAGAAAGTAAAAAATTCGGGTTTGTCAGTTATTTTGAAAATGATGAAAAATCGGATCTTATTCAGTTCAGGATACGGCGCAGTAAATCATTCAAGGATTATGATCTTCGTAATGTATTAAAAATATTCAATATTGAAAATGGGGGAGGCCATGAAGGGGCCATCGGCTTCAGGCTTTCCCGTTCGAAGGTGGAGAATGTTGAGGCGTTTGTGCAGGATATAATCGTAAAAGTTGAAGGTTTGATGAAATAATTCGATTTTACGGTTTTTTAACTGAAACACTTTTATTCTCCAGCCAATATGTAATACTACCGGCATTTATTTATTTTTTTTCTTGATATTATCACCTTTCTTTTTTAGATGATATCACTTTAACTGTAAATTTTTAAATAATATTTTTTTACTGCAATCCCGTATTATATTTTATTAACAATCATATATCAGTTAAGGGAGATGAAATGAAGAAAATATTGACACTGGCATTTACAATACTGTTCTTCCTCGGAGCGGCTCTTACTCTGTATTTTGTGAAATCAGAGAAGATAATTATAAGAACCCCCATTGTGATTCAGCAGGATATTGTGGTTACATATGTAATCGGAAAGGTGAAATATAAATCAATGGCGGAAAATGACTGGCATAACTGCATTGTAGGCACTACGCTTGAAGAAGGAAGTGAGATAAAAACCGGCAAGTTGTCACTGGCTGATATACGGCTTCATAATGATACGGCTATTAGAATCAATGAGAACTCACAGATGAAAATTGATCAGGTGAGCGTAAAAAATCTGCTTATTAAAATGGAAAAAGGTTCATTATACGGTAAATTTAAGCGTGTATTCGACAGGCACCAGATAAGGATACAGACACCCACTACTATGGCTTCTATCCGCGGCACCGAACTGGCAATTGAAATAAATGAGCCTGAAGGGGAAGATGAGCCGGTTGATTCCGTGACTGCAACAAAAACAAAAAAAGTAAATAAGAACGCTGTTAAAAAAACAGGACTAAAAAAAATAGAAGGTAATGAAACAAGTACAACGGTATTCAATATATCGGGCATAATTGAAATCAGCAATCCGCAATTTCAAAATCAATCCATTCTTCTGTCGAATCAGAAAAAGGCGAGCAATGGACTGTCCGAACTTCCAGGAAATCCCGAAGATATGACGACTGATGAAATATTAAACTTTCAATCCAAACTCAATTCTTTGCATCTCAATGAGGTCCTGCTTATAACCAACAAGATTTATTTTGAAACGGCTAGTGCCAGCATCCTGCCGGAATCATATCCCGAACTGGATAAGATTGCCGAGATTCTTAAACAAAGGAGCGAGGACATCATGATAGAGGGACATACGGACAGTGTAGGCCCCGCTTATGAAAACCAGGAACTCTCCGTTCAACGGTCGCGGTCCATTCAGGAATACCTGGTAAAACATGGAGTCAGCGATAAACGCCTTCTTGTTTCAGGATATGGGGAAAGCAAACCCATTGCCGGTAATGATACCGAGGACGGGAAAGCCATGAACAGACGAGTCGAATTTATTATCATGAAGTAGCGCAACAACACATGTATCATATTGCGGATTACATGAAAAATATTAATACCTATACAGGAGGATTATTGCATGAGTAATATTCCAGAAGATTTGAAATACACCAAGGATCATGAGTGGATACGAATGGATGAAGAATTCACCGGAACCTGCGGAATAACCGATCACGCTCAGGAATTGCTTACCGATATTGTTTTTGTCGAATTGCCTGAAGTCGGAATGGAAGTAAAAAAAGGGGAACAGATTGCCGTCGTCGAATCTGTAAAGGCGGTTTCCGATGTTTACGCCCCCGTTTCCGGAAGCATAATGGCCGTCAATAAAGACCTGGAAGATGCCCCGGAACTTATCAATTCAGATCCCTACGAGGGAGGATGGATTTTTCAAATAGAAGTGAAAGATAAAAACGAGCTCAGGGAGCTTATGGACGCCGATACCTACAGCCAGCATGTTGAAAAAGGCGACTGATGACTATACATGGAAACGACTAGCGCTAGAAAACCGGGCTGGATACGCTTTAAAATTCCCGGCGGAGAAAAATATACCCGGGTAAAAAACATAATCAGGGAAAATAGGCTTCATACGGTTTGTCTTGAAGCGGGCTGTCCCAATATAGGGGAATGTTTCGGGTGTGGGACAGCCACGTTCCTTATTATGGGGAATATCTGCACACGAAACTGCCTGTATTGCGCTGTATCGCAGGGAACTCCGGAATCCCCCGATGCTGATGAACCGGAAAATATTGCCAACGCCGTTAAACAATTGGAATTGAAATATGCCGTTATAACATCAGTCACCAGGGATGATCTTACCGATGGCGGATCTTCCGTTTTCGCAAAAACGACAAACGCCATCAGGGCCAGGTATCCTCAATGCAGAATTGAACTGTTGGTGCCCGATTTTAAGTCAGCAATGGAGACGTCCCTTGATGTTATTGTTTCATCGGGACCGCATGTGATAAATCATAATATTGAAGTTGTATCTTCTTATTATAAACAGCTTCGCCCGGCAGGCGATTACGAATTATCTCTTCGTCTTCTGAGTCGGGCTGCCGCTTCCGGTATACCGGCAAAATCCGGTCTCATGATAGGTTTCGGTGAGAATGTCGATGATATTGAAAGAACATTCAGTGACCTCTATGCTGCGGGCTGCAGGATACTTACCGTGGGACAGTATCTGAAATCCAGGAAAAACGGTTTTCCCGTAAAAAAATATTATACTCCTGAAGAATTTACCATTATCGGTGATATGGCAAAAAAAATCGGATTTGACAAGGTCATGTCAGGTCCGCTGATCAGAAGTTCTTATCATGCGGCGGATATGTCTGCATGATGAAAGTCTGTTCACGGGACTTGAGCTTTAATCATTGAATAATTTTTCATAAATGGTTGTGATTTCGTGAGCGACCTCACGAACTGATATTTGTTTCTCTGCGAGACGGCAAAGGGTAGTGAGGCTGATACCCTCCATTCCGCAGGGAACAATATAGGAAAATCCATCCAGTGTATTACATATATTGATTGATATCCCGTGCATGCTTACCTTACCGGTCAGATCAAATCCTGAGAAGCAGAGCTTTTCATTCCCATGCCATATGCCTGGTCGGGACGCGTCATAGTAAACATCACATTTGTAGATGCTGTTAAGCATATCGGCGACGGGTGAAACAAGATTCCGTATAAACCGGCCCGTATCTTTCGATTTAACAGGCAGGACATAGTATACGACAAGCTGACCGGGCTCATGAACGGTAATATCACCACCACGGCTTGACATGGCCACCTGGTAGCCGCATTGCATGGCATATTCAGCCTTGACCTTCAGGTTTTCTCTTGCGGCATGTCTTCCCAGGGTTATAACCGCTGGAACGTGTTCCAGCAGAAAGACCGATCCGCAGCTCGAAGATGAAAGAACCCTGGTGCGCTCATTTTCCTGTATTTTGACCGCCGAGGCATAATCCATTCTGCCTAAATATGATATATTTATCTTTTTATCAATCATGATGCCTGTTCGTGTTTAGTATCATTTATCTGAATATCAATCCCGTGTGAAGAAAATGGGCTTGATATTTTAATAAACTTTTTATATTGTATATGTATATAAATTAAAATCCAATTAAAAATTGATGGAGCGTTTCTTATGAATGGTGAAGTTCTTGTCCAAAATGTCTTTAACCTGTTCATTGTTGCCATAATTCTTGAATCATCGATTATGGCGCTTTTTTCCATGTCAGCATTAAAAGATATATCCAATTCAAAACCCGTTGAAATAGCCCGGGATTCTCTCATCCTGATACTTGCCCTGGTTCTCTGTTACAAGGTGGAATTACTCACATTGTTCAGGGGGACCGGTATAAAATTGCCACTTATACTTGATACAGCTATAAGTGCACTCGTTCTCACAAGAATGACCAATTTTCTCAAGGACTTTTTTTCAAGAATTCGCCTTGAAGATTGATATTCTCCGGTTGCAAATACATTATATCAACTTCCGATAAGATATATTATGTCTCATTAGAATATTATACAGCCGCCTTGCAGTCAGCGGTATATTAAATCAATTAAACAGGGAATACAAAGTATTATGCATATCGTAGTTCTTGGTGCCGGAATCGTAGGAGTCCAGATCGCCTCTAAGCTTATTGCCGAGGGGAAAAACATCGTCGTAATTGAGAAAAATATGGAGAGAGCTCAATACGTCAACAGTCATCTCGATTGCATGGTGATTAACGAAGAAGGAAATAATATTCATACGTTGAAAAAAGCCGGTATTGAAAAAGCCGATATTTTTATCAGCGTCACAAACTCCGATGAAGTCAATATGATTGCCTGCGCTCTCGTGGACAGCGAATTTACCGTTCCGATTAAAATTGCAAGGGTGAGAAACCTTGATTATTCAAGACTTAAGATAACAGAAAAGAACTTTTTGGGCATTGACTATATTGTTAATTCCGAAGTTGAGACCGCGAGACAGATTGCCAACATTGTTGCCCTGGGAGCAAGCAGTGATGTCATGCTTTTCGAGAATACTGAATTGCAGATGCGGAATATCATCATAACAAGGAATTCATATTTCAGAAACAGAACCCTGCGCGAAATCCGCCATCACATTAAAGAATCATTTCTCATGGCCGGGATCTTACGTGATTCTGAATTCATTATACCTACCGGCGATACAATGGTTAAGGAAAATGATAATGTATACCTGCTGGCAACACAGAAAGAGTTTACACGTCTTTTCATCCAGACCGGCCGTAAACAGGAAAATATTGATCGTATTGTCATAATCGGTGGAGGTAAAATCGGATCGCTCGTTTGTCAGTATCTTATCAGGACCGGCAGGAAAATAACCATCATCGACAATAGTTACGAAAACTGTAAAATCCTGTCGGAAAAATTCCCTGAAGCACTCGTACTCAATGCAGATATTTCCGATGAAGATATATTTGAAGAAGAGCAGCTTAATAAATATGATCTGATAATTGCCACTACGGATAACCAGGAACTTAACATTTTAACATCAATATATGCGAAGACTCTCGGAACCAGGAGATCCATAGCCCTGGTAAACAAATCAAATTATTTACCAATTGCGTCCAAACTCGACATAGATGCAACCATCAGTCCGAAAATGAGCACGGTTGATGCTATCATGAAATTCATACGGCGCGGAGAAATAAAGAGCATTCACAGCATATTTGACGGTAAAGCCGAAGTCATTGAATTCTCCGTGGACGGAAATAATCAGCTTGCCCGTAAAAAGATAAAAGACATGGAGCTCCCTGCAAATTCACTGATCCTATCAATAGTAAGAGATAACATGAACGTTCTCCCCGACGGGAATCTTGTCATAGAACCCGGAGATGTGGCCATAATAATTGCCAGCAAAACGTCTATAAACAAAATTGAAGAATACCTGGCCGGATAAGCCGTAATATATTACATGAATATTAAAATAGTCTTAAAAATGATTTCCCTGCTGCTTCTTATCATAGCCGGATTTATGATCGTCCCTGCCGGAATAGCAGCCTATTGCCAGGAAACAGCTTCTCTGTATAGCTTTCTTTACACCATTGCAGGCACACTGACAATTTCAGTATTCTTTCTTTTTCTTTTCAGGAAGGTAAAATCAAATAAACTCTCAACCCGCGACGGCTTCCTGTTTGTAACAGGAAGCTGGGTATTCGCTTCAGTTGCCGGCTCCCTCCCCTTTTATTTATCCGACTGTATACCGTCCTTTACCAACGCGTTTTTTGAAACTATTTCCGGTTTTTCCACAACCGGTGCTTCCATTCTCACAGTAACCGATGCTATTCCCCGTTCCATGCTGTTCTGGAGGTCTCTAACGCACTGGCTCGGAGGGATGGGTATTGTAGTTCTTGCCGTGGCCATACTGCCACTCCTGGGCATTGGCGGCATGCAACTCATCAAGGCTGAAGCTCCAGGACCTACAATCGACAAGCTCACACCGAGAATTACCGAGACCGCCAAATTATTATGGTATATCTATACGGGGCTCACCGTAATCGAGACCCTGCTTCTCATGGGCGGTGGAATGGGGCTTTACGATGCACTGACTCATACTTTCGGGACATTGGCCACGGGAGGTTTTTCCACCAAAAATGCCAGTGTAGGTCATTTCAATTCAGCATATATAGACTATGTCATTACCTTCTTTATGGTAATTGCCGGGGTCAATTTTATACTTCACTTTAATCTGATTACAGGCAGATATAAAAGTCTCTTTAAAGATACCGAATTCAAGGCCTACCTGCTTATTTTTTTCTTTTCAACCATGCTGGTTACAATCAATCTTAACGGACACGTGTATGATTCTTTTGAAAAAAGTTTCAGATATGCCAGCTTTCAATGCGCCACAATTTTAACAACAACGGGATTTGCCACAACCGATTATGAAAAATGGCCTTACTTTAGTCAGATGATATTGTTTATCCTAATGTTTGTCGGAGGATGTTCCGGTTCCACGGGAGGCGGCATAAAGGTGATTCGCATTGTGACATTGTTTAAACAGGCCCTGAACGAAATGAATCTTTTGCTCCATCCACGAGGCGTATTTACCTTACGAATAAGAAAGGCTGCAGTACGAAAGAATATTGTTTATGCAATTTCCGGTTTTTTCTTTCTGTATATTGTTCTTCTTCTGATTGTAACGAGTGTCGTAGCTTTTTCAGGGCATGATCTGTTAACGGCCTTTACTGCTTCCCTGGCAACGGTGGGAAACATCGGACCGGGCTTTGGCAGAGTTGGCCCCACGGAAAATTATGCCTTTTTCGAGGATTACGTGAAGTGGGTTTTATCCTTCGGGATGCTTACCGGCCGACTGGAACTCTATACTGTTTTAGTTTTATTTACTCCGCGTTTCTGGCGGTAGTAAATCCAAATTGTTTAAGCATGCAACCATCATTCCGGCAGCATGATCAGTGCCGAAGCCATTGAGGCAATACCTTCGCTCCTGCCGGTAAATCCCAGTTTTTCCGTAGTAGTTCCCTTTATACCGATCCGGCTGCTATCCATCCCGCCAAGACATTCCGCAATGGATTTTTTCATGGCCGGCACATACGGCAATATCCTTGGTTTTTCACAGATAATCGTACAGTCGATATTGATGACGGTAATATTTTTTTCTTTAAAAATAGTTCCAACGGAGGAAAGAAGACTTGTACTTCTGATATTCTTGTATTGCATTTCACTATCGGGAAATAGCTGGCCAATATCACCAATTCCTGCCGCTCCAAGCAGGGCATCAATGATTGCATGAATTAGAACATCGGCATCGGAATGGCCCTGGAGGCCTTGACGATGATCTATTTTGATTCCGCCAAGAAATAAATCCCTGCCTTCGGCAAAGGCGTGGACATCGAAACCATTTCCTATGCGAAGATTTTTATAATTCACGAGGGGTAACTCATTAATACAGATATGAGTCAGATATTGAATACATCGGAGAGGGAACTTAACTTCAAAACATTGAGAACCTTCGAGCTTACCTTGTTAATTTTCAGTGTCTTTCCTTTTTTCTTCTGCAATTTTAGAAGACTAATGAGAACACCTACTCCCGATGAATCTATATAGTCCACGCTGGATAAGTCAATTTCTATATCCTTATCCACATTTTGTCCAATTTCAAAGAGTTTCTGTTTGAAGGTTTTAATAGTCATCATCTCGATATCGCCGTTAACGATTATGTTGACCAACTCATCATTCTCTTTTATTTCTATATCCATAGTTTAATCCCATCGCAGAGTTGTTATATATTACAATTATCATAACGCCATATTCTTTTAAGTCAAACATAAATTTTGTTAAATATTAAATTATTTATGTATACCCCCCATGGAACGTTAATATATTTTTAAAAACCACCCCTCAGTCGTTAATATATGTACCTCGGGAGATCAATCCAATGGCAGTTGAAGACACTTTATATTTTTTGATAATATCTGAATTTGTATTGACGATTATAATATAAATGCTATATAAATTGAAATATATTCGTTTTTCAGGTTAAAATAAAATGAAATCAAAAATCCGAATGAAAAGAAAATATTTCGTAATTCTGACCACATTTTTTGTGGTATGCTCCATGCAAGTCCAGGCAGCTGAGAAAGAGGAAGTCCAAAGCCTCATCTCTATTGCAGAAAAACGACTGGAAGCCATAAAACAGAAAGGCGACATGGGTCATGCTAAGAGTGAAGTAGATAAAATCAGCATCTATATAAATGAGGCAAAAAGCGACCTTAAAAGTGGAGATGAAGAGATGGCTTATTATAAAATAAGCATCGGTATGGCATACTTCAGAAAGATAGAGGCCTCACAGGAACTTATTGATGCAGAGACGGAATTAAATCAAATAAAAGACAAACTGGGTAAATGAGGAGACAATGAAGCAGCGCATAATACTGTCATTTTGCCTGATTATGATATTCTCCACCAATTTGATGGCGTGGAATAAAAATAAATCAATATTGATGATTCAGGAAGCTGAATCAATGGTAAATGATCTGGATTATAATTATGAACTGAAAGAATTCATTCCACACGACGAATACAGTGAAGCGGTGATCAGTATTCGCAGTGCCAGGATACAGTTTGACAAAGATAATTTTAAAATGGCATATTTTTATGCCGCCATATCGATTGTAAAAATAGAAACGACCTCGCTCACAGCGCAGGCAAGAAAAGCGAGATATGAGAAGTTAGCGCTTGAAAGGGATTATTATCGCGACCATCAGGCAATTGCGGAGCAAACAACTGCTCCAGGCAATGAAATCGTCGATGCCGGTCTTTTAAGGAAAGATAATGTATACCGTACAATCATGCTGGACAAGCGAATTTTTACACAAAAAGGATACCGGCTTACAAAAAGCGCCAGGAATCAGCTGGACCGTATCGCTGCTGTTTTGAACAAGCATCCTCAGGCCGGGATAAAAATTGTCGGACATTCCAGTTACAGGGATCTCAAGGATTATACAAAAAGGAAAGCCGAGAATATTAAAAACTATTTAATAAGCAAGGGAACGGCTGCCGGCAGAATTTCCGTAATAGGTCTTGGCAACACCGAGGTGATGGATACAGCTGTAGGATACAGAAGAATTGACAGGATAGAAATAATAATTACAGGAATAGAATGAAATAATCAGGCAGAAACATCCATATCGACGATAACCATTCGTGGATAAAGATTCCCTCTGAATTTATTAACTTCCAGTGTATAAACCAAATCTACTCCGCCGGTCTTATTGAAATAGTCCACCATTTTATCCGCCTGGCCCCACCCGATTGCTGTTAAGCCTCCATTACCTTCAATGCCGTATTTGCCATGGTTTCCGCTCTGACCAAAACGGCTGAAGCTGTTTATCCGAACATTCCTGGTAATAAAAACAGGATCCTCATTTCCTTTTCCATATGGCTCTAAAACGGAAAGCGATTTAATGAAATAACTGCTGACGTCTTTGATAGACAGCTCTGCATCGATAGCAATATTTGATTCTATAACCGGAGTCGTTTTAATCGATTCCATGATATTATCGATTGCCTTTCCCAGATTTTCTTCTTTAATTGTAAAACCGAAAGCCTGACTGTGCCCTCCTAAGCGGTCAAACAGTTCTGCATGTTTTTCAACTATTTCGAGCATATTGAAATTATTGATGCTTCTTCCCGACCCTTTAACCATACCATCTTTTGCAGGAAATACCGTAACTATCACAGGCTTTTTCAATAAATCAGATATCCTGTTGGCAATAAGTCCGGCAAGGCCATCGGGTATTTCAGAATATTCAATATGGACCATGTTATGGGAAACATGGATTTTGCCTTCACTAATATCCCGCTCAATATTGCTCTGTATATTTGAAACAAGATTTTTACGGTCCTCATTCAGTTTTTTTATGGATTTAATGATTTCAAGGACAATGGAGGTGTCATCTTCCAAAAAAAAATCGGCAGTGAGTTGCGCTTTTCCGAAACGCCCGGGAGTGTTGAGCAAAGGCGCTATATCCCAACCGATGGTTTTGGATGTTACAGCATCATCGGTGACAAGGCAGGCAAGTCCTGTATGTTCAGTTTTACCAAGGAACTTCAGACCATAATGGGACAACACCCTGTTCTCTCCCGTCAACGGCATTACATCGGCTATACTGCCGATTGAAACAAGGGCCAGGGAAAACTGAATAAATTCAAGAACCCGGGGAGAGTTGAGAACCTGCGCTTCCTGAAAGAGTATTTTTAATCTGTCTATTTTTCTGTGATAGATCGTATCTTTAATTGCCGAACGGGAAAATAATTTTTCAAGCCTGTCCGGTGTATTCTGTGCCCCATCCTGCATTGCCACGGGAAACAGGTCCCATAAAGACAGGTAATTTATGCTGCTCCTGGTTTGCTGCATCATCTTCTTATAGAGCGATTCTTCGTGATACAAAACGTAATCGCCATCGTTCAAACCTTCGGCTATCTTAACTACGTCTTCAAATACACTCGTTTCCTCTACAGGACCCGGAGTATAATTAAGTATCTTTGATGTATAATATTTTTCGTTTTCGGTTGTGACAAGAAGAAATGATTTATTGAATGAGGGCAGATAACTCAATAATACTGCATATCCCACTTTAAAAGCGACACCAACGCCGGCTAGGTGTTTGAAAGGATACTGGCATGTATGCTTCTTGGGATTGACTATTACAGCATCGGGTAGTAGTTCATCGGGTTCATGATGATCGGTAATTATGACATCAATATTTTTTTCACGTATACAGGCTATTTCATCAATATCCCGGATACCGGAATCAACGGTTATAAGAAGCGTGATATCGGCATTTATGAACTCCTGTATTATATTCCTGCTCAGCCCATATGCTTCATCATTCAGAGGAAACCTGTAAAATATTTCGATAGAAAACTTCTTGAACAGGTTGTAAAGAATTGTCAGAGAAGTTAAGCCATCCAGATCGGAATCAGCAAAAATACCTATCTTTTCCTTCCCGGAAATCGCCTTTCTTATTCTGTCCACTGCGGGGAATATACCTTCCAGTAAAAAAGGGCTATGCATGGAGGAAAGCCGTGGGAATAAATAGCTATCAATATCCTCAAAGGTTGATACACCCCGATTATGCATTATTTCAATAATTTTTTTACTTACATTAAATATGCCGGAGAGCTTCTCCGCATCGGGACTGGAGTGTTTAGGTAGATGCCAGTTCTGTTTCATTTACTTATTATATAATTGCTCAAGGCTCTTCTGTGCAAGACACACTGCTTTATCATTCATGGCCTTAGAAATAGAATCTACTTTAAAACTTTCGAAAGCCGTCGATAAGGCAAAAATCGCATCTCTGAATTTTTTTATTTTCAGGTCATCGATGGTTATTTCTCCGTGTATCTGTTTTGCAGCAGTTTCAGAATCTATTCTGATTTTAAGTGAATCTGTGTTAAAATACCTGGCGATCTTCATGGCACGGATTATTGCGACAAAGGGTACGTATTTATTTTCCTGTTTGCCAAGGTATGTTGAAATTTTGCCCACCTGACGATTTTCTTTGTCATAAATGATTATGCCAATACCGGACTCAAGAGTTTCGTGATTAGTGTAACCGGCAATGTATATCGACAATTGAGAGGAAACAGGAACAGCGGAAAGTTCTGCTCCAGCCAGAATCAGTTTAATCTCGGAATCATCGTGATCTTCGGTTTCCGGCGTATTCTTTTTCTTAAGAATTATTTTTTTCCGGGAAAGCTGCTTTTCATATTTGCCCAGAATAAGCCTGGCCTCCTCTATAACACCGACGACATCATTTATTTCACAGGAAGCGAGTTCGGAAATTTTATCGATGGTTTTTCCTTCGGCAAGTAATTGCAATACCCTGTCAATACTTAGCAGCATAATATACCTTTCACATTGATGATTTTATCAGTGTCACTGACAATAAATAATACGATTTCAAAGAAAAAAAACACAACAAATTATTGCTTATAAATATATCTTCCACAATTTGTGCAGCTGACGGTTTTTACGGAACTAGATGCATCCTGGGCAAGCTGCGATGGTATCTGGAAATTACAGGTTCCGCAAATCTCGCCATGCACTTCGCCTATTGCCTTGCCATCTTTTGACTGGAGCAGTTTTGTGAACCTCGATTGATGGGAAGCATGGAGGTTCGGTAATAATGAATCAAAAGAATTCTTGTTTGAAGAAACAATTGAATTATAATTTTGTATATCATTGTTTAATTTTTCAACACTTTTTGCTGTTTCCGCTTTTTGTTCCTGCAACAAGGTCTGTTCGGCCAATATTTCATTTTCCATGATCTCCAGGCTCTCCATCAATTCCAGGAGATGTCCTTCGAGTTCTTCATCATCAGATTTTACTTTTTTCATTTCATTGTCAAGAGCTTCCATCTCTCTTTCCGTTTTTAGCTGTATCCTTCTGCTTTCAAGTTTTTTTATGCGATCATCGAGTTCATTCAGATGGAGTTCTTTCTCCCTGAGATCGGCCTTCCCTGTCTTTAAATCCTGGCTCATCTTCAAAAGCATTTTTTCTTTTTGTGCGAGTTCATTTTCCCAGTATGTGATATTTTTACTGCAACGCTCTATTTCTTTTTTAGCCAGTGAAATATTGTCCCAATAACGCTGCAGCTCGATCATGATTTTGATATCTTTATTCATATAATATCCGGATAAACTTTGAAGGGATTTCTTTCATTTACTGATTTAATTAATCTGAACTCTTTTCCCTGTGGAATATTTGTCAAGCATTCATCAATGGTTCGCATTAAAAATTCCAGAAGTATTTTTTCCGTACCGAAGTGTCCTGCATCCACTATGGATATTCCATGATCCTGGCCATACTTTGCGTTATGATAATTAACGTCGCCGGTAATGATGCAATCTATATCATGGGATTCCAGTATCTTTTCGATACTCCCGCCTCCAGCTCCGTTTAAAATGGCTATTCTGGATATACTGCAAGTAATATCCCCGGTGTAAATCAGATATTCCAGGTTTAGTGTTGCTTTTATGTGTCTCAGCAGATCCTGGAGAGACACATTATTTTCCAATTCTACAACTGATCCGAATCCAACATCATTCCCCTCATCGAGCTTCCTTTCCGGGAAAAGGATCTGTCTGCTCACGAATCCCAGTTTTTCTGCGAGCTTGTTATGGAATATTTTATCAAGGTTTGTGTGAATTGCGAAAAGACTAATACGATTACTGATACATTGAATGATAATTGACGACCTTGGTTCTTCTGAATGTATCCTCGAAAGAGGCTTAAAAAACAAAGGGTGATGGGATATTATCAAATTACAGTTTTTCTCCAGGGCTTCTTTGATCGTAATCTCATCAACGTCAAGTGAGAAAAATACACCGGTGATGTCTTCTTGAGGGAATAGTATTTGTTCACCGGTATTATCATACTTCTCCTGGAGAGCCGTGGGAAATATATCATTTATTATATTTATGAATTCCAGTATTTTCATCGGCAGCATGGAAAAAAAGCAATAGTAAGTCAAGCGATTGGGATTATTATAGAAAAAGACTGTTCAATGTAAAGATATTATTTTTTTATTCACTGGATCTATTCATAAAAGACGATTTATAGAATACTTTCTTACCAAGTAAAAACAGGATTATTCCGATGATATCGGCCAGCAAATCTGACAATGCAAAAGTCCTGTAAGGAAGGAAGTACTGTATCAATTCTATCAGAAATCCATATACCGCGAGGTACAGGACCAGGGAGACGGGAGAATTTTTATAGGCTATGCTGCCCAAAAGGGATAAAACAAAAAATGCGACGCCATGGAGTATCTTGTCGTTTATCGATTCTGTTCCGGGAACCGGGCTGGGAATAAGTGCGGCCACCAGTATACCCGTGTTGGCAAGCCAGAAAATTATTCTGAAAAATTTACCACTATGCATCTCGGATATACACCTTTAAGTGATAATCATGGCATCACCGTAAGAGAAAAAATTATATCTCTCTCTCACCGCTTCCTGATAAGCCTGTTTTATCTTATCATAACCTGCGAAAGCTGATACAAGCATTAACAGGGTTGAATAGGGAGTGTGAAAATTGGTGATCAATGCATCTATAGATTTTATTTTATAGGGAGGATATATGAATATCTCCGTTTCACCATATCCGGCCTTATAATTGCCGTTATCGTAACAGCTCTCAAGTACGCGAAGTGAAGTCGTTCCCACTGCGATAATTCGCCGGTTTTCCCTTTTCGCCCGAGCCAGTGATTGGGCCGTTTTTTCCGGGAGGATATATCGTTCATTGTGCATTTTATGCCTGGCGAGATCGTTTTCTCTCACAGGCTGGAAGGTCCCCCAGGATACATGGAGAGTAAGAAAATGCTGTTCTATTCCCTTTTTTGCGATTATATCCATCAGGTCGTTAGTAAAATGGAGTCCAGCCGTGGGAGCAGCAACTGCCCCGCTCTCCCGGGCGTAAACTGTCTGGTATCTTTCCGCGTCATCTCCTTCATGCTCTCTCTTGATATAGGGCGGGAGAGGAATTTCTCCGATTTCATTTAAAACATCATCATCAAGGGAGCAGTTGCATTCAACCCTGAGATAGTCGTCCACACGATCCATAACTTTTAATTCTATTGCATGATCTTTATCGACTTGGAGCAGTTCACCCGGGTTCATTCTTTTGGTTCTGTTGCAGATAACGAGCCACTCCGTGTCATTGATGCGTCTCGTCAGTATTACCTCAATTTTCCCGCCGGTTTTTCTCCGGCAGAATATCCTGCCCGGAATAACTCTCGCATCATTGAAAACGAGGATGTCCCCCTCATGCAGTTCCGCTGGAAGATCACTGAACACGGAATGTCTGAAATCTGAAGATTTTCTGTCCATGACAAAAAGCCGGGATTCATCCCGTTTTTCCCGGGGATATTGAGCAATCAGTTCCTCGGGGAGGTGGAAGTTAAAATCTTCCAGTGTATAGTGAGGGTTCATATATGTCGTAAAACAGCATTAGAAGATTTCTGTCAAGAATTTGAAAAATAATTTGAGGTTTATTTTAAATTACCGTGAAGCATATCGGTCTTTCCCTTTACCGTTAAGCTTCGCTATTTTTGTGTCATGATAATAGTAATTGAGTATCTTTTTATATGAGGCTCCATTTTCAGCCTGGCCTTTAGCACCCCACTGGCACAAACCCACACCATGCCCCCATCCATGCCCCTTGATTTTCAGGCCGTTTCCCTGTTTTATAGATGTAAAATAGAGACTTTTTATCATTTTGGTAGGGAATAGTAATCTGAATTCATTGCCGTTTAAATTTATAGTTCCTGAATTGCTCTTGACCCGCACTTCGACAACACGACCATCTTTTTTATAAAAGGCGATATTTTTTATTGCTCCCATGCTCTTATATTTGACGCTGAGATGCTGTTTTATTTCATCTATGGTGATAAAAATCTCCCACATGGCATTGGGAGAATTGCTGCAAAAGGGACAGCGGACACTTTTCAGATATGGAAGATCATTCCCTATCCAGACATATTTATCATCTACCGTCCGGCCGCCGCAGGCAGAATGGAAATAAGCAACTATCGGTTTGTAGTTATCGACTATCACTTCACCGTTTGTTTTCATAACCGCTTCTGAAGTCGACTCAGTCTCTACAGATATTCCTTTGTATACCTGAAAATTTGTTGTAGCATCAAGATCATATATACCCTTTTCGTTGGATTTATTTGACAGATGATAATAGGCATAGGTTCGCGCAGCTACAGCCTGTGCTTTCAAGGCCTCCATGGGCCATGAGGATGGAATCTCGCTGGGTACTACACTTTTAATATAATCTTCCATTCTGATCAGATTTATAACATGCAGGTTTCCCAGAACATTGGTAATCTCGATAGACCCGCGATAAGCTGTATTCTGAATAGATAAAGGACTATTCCATGATTCAATAAGTACCCTGGATTTTATTTTATCCGGCGTAATTTTTACGATTCCCCGGGATGCATCATAAACAATACGGTTATCTTTGAGGTCAGTTATCCGCATTCTTGCTTTCGATGAGATGGTAATCATATCATGAGACTTTAATAACAGCACGCGGATATATTCTGAATCCTCGGCAACTGAGTGTCCTTTTTTCTTCAGATATTGCTGCGAAGGTGTGCAGGAAAAAATCAGAGTTACGATGCACAGCGCAAATATATCAATAAAATAAAATTTTTTCATATCCCCTCAAAATAAAAGAGGGGGTATCCCCCCTCCCGTATTACCAGTGTTATCCCTTCGGATGGTACTGCTTGTGTATCTTTTGCAATTTTTCTTTTGCAAGATGTGTGTATACCTGCGTGGTCGAAATATCCATGTGTCCCAGCAATTCCTGGACAGATCTCAGATCAGCACCATTTTCTATTAAATGAGTGGCAAAAGAATGACGCAACGTATGCGGTGTGATATTCTTTGTTATTTTAGTTCTTACAACGTAATTCTTAAGAAGCCTCCACACCGACTTCCTGTTCAGCTTTGAGCCTTTTTTGCTTACAAAAAGATACTCACTCTCGCGGGTACCGAGAATGTCCTGTCTTGAATCCCTGAGATATTTCAGGAGCAGTCTTTTAGCTTCTTCATTTACCGGAACGATACGTTCCTTGTCCCCTTTCCCGATAATACTCAGAAAAGAATTTTCAAAATCCATTTCGTCAATTTCCAGGTCTACTGCTTCACTTATGCGCAGTCCCGATGAATACAGTAATTCAAATATGGTTTTATCACGCAATTCATAAGGATCTTCTTCGGATATGGAGCTGAATAACTTATCTACTTCTTTAATTGTAAGAAAATCCGGAAGCGTCTTCTCTATATGGGGAGATTCAATCTTAGTAGTAGGATTATCAATATTCACCTCAGTATCGGACAGAAAGTTATAAAACTGCCTTATAGCTGCAAGCGATCTGGCCAGGGTTCTGGTCGAGTTTTTCTTTTTTGTTTTCTCAAACTTTAAAAACTGCTGAACATCTTCCTGTGTTGCCGCCAATATATCTTTGTTTTGTGACGTCAGATATTCACTGAACTTTTTAAGATCATAGGTATACGAATAGATCGAATTGGGAGAGAGACCCTTTTCTACCTGTAAAAACCTTTTAAATCTACTTATTGCCTGCGTTTCTTTCACTTGGGATATCCTCCAGGTACGTAGTAATCCCACTCCTATACTATTAATACAACTTTTTACCAGGAAAGTTAAAATAAATTTTCTTATTTATTTCAATATTAATATCGGATATGCCGGTATTATGTCTTAATAAAAGGAGGATAAAATTATTTATTTTTAGCAGATTTAGTATTTTTTTGCGATCTGGATTGCGGGATTCTTCTTTTTGAGACAGGTGAATCTTCAATTATCTGCCCGTCACGGAAAACGACTTTACGTTTTGTATATTCCGCCACTTCAGGTTCGTGCGTTACCATAATTATTGTAATGCCCTTTTCCTCATTGAGGCGGGTAAACAAATCCATAATCTCGCTCGTGTTTTTAGTATCGAGATTACCGGTCGGCTCATCGGCCAGGATAATGGCTGGATTGTTTATAAGAGCCCGGGCTATGGCTACTCGCTGTTGTTCTCCTCCTGAGAGTTTATTAGGGTGATGGTCCTCTCGGCCGGAGAGCCCAACCTCGGCAAGAAGACCCGATGCCTTTTTGCGCAAATCACGGGGGTTAACACCTCCCCGGTAAAACAGGGGCAATTCAACGTTTTCTAATGCCGAAGTCCTGGAAAGAAGATTGAATCCTTGAAATACGAAACCTATTTTCCTGTTCCTTATTTCTGCCTTTTCATCATTCGTCAAAGAACTGCCTTCAATGCCATCAAGAATATAAGAACCCGACGTCGGAGAATCAAGAAAACCAAGTATATTCATGAATGTCGATTTCCCTGAACCGGAGGCTCCCATAATGGCAATGTATTCACCCAATGCAACATCAAGAGAGACCCCTTTAAGGGCCTTCACACTCACTTCATCGCTGAGTTTATATATCTTCTGAAGATCCTTTATTTCTATAATTTTATTCTTTTTAGTTTTCTTTTCACTCATTAGATTTTACAACCTTTACCAGAACTTCTTCTCCGTCCTTTAGATTCTTAATGATTTCAGTATACATGTCCCCGGAAAGGCCCGTCTCAACTTTAACCTTAATAAGTGGTTTATCCTTGACAAGATTTTTGTTTTTTATCCATACAAATTTTCCGCCCTGCGTTGAAAAATCTTCAACGTTGGGTGACACCAGAAATGCCTGGTTCGGCACATATAAAACTTTTTCCTTCTTCGCCACGATTATAGTCGAAGTGGCGGTCATTCCAGGACGTAAAAGCAGCTCGGAATTGTCACATACGACCATTGACTGATATGTTACCAGATTATCTTTCATTATCGGATTCAATGAAACGTTTTGAATTGTTCCGGTAAAGTTTTTTTCAGGATATGCGCTTACCGTAAATGTTACCTTAAGATCTTTCTTAACACTGCCTATATCAGATTCGTCGATATTTATCGTTAGCAGCATTTTACTTAAATCAGGAGCAATAAAAAAAAGGGGTTGATTCGGCTGAACGAGAGAATTCTGTGTAATATCATTTGAAAGTATTATTCCGCTGATAGGTGAAACTATCCTGGTCTGGTTTTTCTGACTCAGTATTTCATTGTAATCAATCCTGCTGAGCTTATGGTCATTGAGGGCTGTCTGATATTCAAGTTCTGCCATTTCAAAGGCCTGCTTCGAAATCAAATTATCTTTATATAAACTGGATTTGCCTTCATAATCTCTTTTGGCTGCCAATAGTTTGAGTTCCGTACTTTCCAGTCTTGTTTTCAGTTTCAGAATTTTAGGATCAATATCTGATGATTCAATTAATGCGAGCAATTCCCCCCGTTTCACTCTCTGGTCGGGATTAACATAAATTTTCTGGATAAACCCGTCTATCTTGCTTAAAATAGTTCTTTTATCCTGAACATCCAGAACACCAGTGGCGGCTACGGTCTTTATAACCTGTCCGACTTTTGCCTTTTCAAAAGAATATTCAACCTGGGATGAATTTCCGCAAATTTTTGTTAAAAGTAACAATGCAAGAATGCAAGAGATTCCTGCAATTGAGTAAATTAATTTTTTATTACCTTTTATTTGCATAGGGTTTCCTCTTCAACTCCTGCTGTTCTGGCAAGTAATGCTAATGATAAATAATACTTATATATGGCTGAGAGATAAGATAGCTCCGACCTGATAACACCCATCTCAGCTTCCTGTAGATCGAGCAGCGTGCCAATGCCTTTTTCATAACTTTTAGAAGCAAGAAGAGCATGTTTTTTTGAATTATCAATTATCAGCTGTGACATCTTTGCCTGTTTATCCAGCTCATTCAGATCCACAATGTAATTTTCAATATTCTTTTTAAGATTAAGGAGTATCTCTCTTTCTTTATAAACCATTTTATTATATTGTGCTTTTGCAGCATCCACTCGTGCCGAGATTGCTCCACCATAGTAAACAGGAATTGATGCTGTCATTGTTCCGGTGAAAACCGGCTCCCAGTTGTTAGCTTTGAAGGTATCGGAAAATTTTCCTTCGTTTGTATTAAATAGATATAAAACTTTACTTTCATATCCCAAAGCAAAGACGATGTCTACCTTGGGATAATGTGATTCATTTTCAATTGCAATGTTGATTTTACTCAAGTCTCGCTGTAGTGCCATGGCACGCACTTCAGGATTGTACAATACCGCAAGTTTGTTTATTTCATCAATGGAGTATTTCAAAGGAGGCAGATTTTCTTTTGATATGGATACGATATTGAGTTCCATCTCACCCTTAATGCCCATTGCAGTATACAGCTCCGAGCGCCTGATCCTTTCATCATTTTTTGCCTTTTCGTAATCAAGTGTTGCCTGGGCCACTCCCACATCGGCCTTGCTGACGTCAAGCAATGGACGAAGACCATTTTCGTAGAGCTTTTTAGAAAGAACCTTTTTTTCTTGAAATTTTTCCAGCAATTTCTTCATGAGGTCAAGGGTATCCTGGGAGTATAAATATTCATAATAGGCTTTTTTGACATTAAAAATGATATCATCAGTGACAAATTGAAATTGAGCCTTGGCAAGATTAACGCCAATTTTTGCCGATTCTTCCATCTTTTCCTTTTTACTGTCAAAAATGGTGTAGTTTGCTGAAAGACCCGCGAATAATCCAATATCCGTATCTTTTCCAGGTATTCTGAAATTACTGTCCGATGAGGCATTTGCTTTTAATCGCTCGACTGTTTTTGCCTGTCCATTTATGATTATACTTCGGTTGGCTTTTGATATCTGGTAATCGGTCAGACTTATATTGCTGTCTTCCTGCGCGACTAAAAGATCGGGATGATTCTGCAGTGCAATTTTTATACAGTCATCGAGAGCTATTACCTTGTCCTCAGTCAATGCCGGGGATGGGAAAATAAAAAGGCTGGAAAATAATATGACCGCGATAGCTAATGTTGTTTTTGCTTGATATACCATTTTAAAATGCTTTTTAATTTAGGATTTTAAATATTATTATCTGCATGCAAATAATATAGTAGAAAAGAAGATTCAGGTACACGTCTAAATCGATATAAAAGACTAACAATTATTGATCAGAATGTCAATACATATTCACTGGATTAAATAGTTCAATCATTTTTTCCTGTCCGCATTCTTTTGTGTCACTCGATATATTGGTGGAAGGCCTGATGAAAAAATAAAAATAAAAAATATATTGACAGTAATGCTTATATCTTTTTTAAGTACATTATCCTTAAAAGCAAACTGCTGGCGTAGCTCAATCGGCAGAGCAGCTGATTTGTAATCAGCAGGTTGGGGGTTCAACTCCTCTCGCCAGCTCTTAATCGGTGAGGTTCCCGAGTGGCCAAAGGGAACAGACTGTAAATCTGTCGGCGCAGCCTTCGATGGTTCGAATCCATCCCTCACCAAAGGAAAAAGGGGGGTGTCTCAAAAGGGCACCCCTTTTTGTATTTTTGGATGTCCCGGAACCGGGACAAGGTGAATGCAGGAGGGGGTT
>PGXY01000014.1 GCA_002839375.1 Spirochaetae bacterium HGW-Spirochaetae-1
GGGGAAATATATCATCTATTTTTGTTGATAAAACAACATAACAAAAAGGCCGTCCAGAATTTTGTTCTGAGACGGCCCCCTTTTTTTATCCTGCCTTGTTTCCAGCCATGGACAGATTAAAAACAATTACTGCGCCTAAAATTTTAATTGCATTTTAGGTCACATCCATTCCTATTAATTTTATTTCAGGAATATTAGCAATATTAAAGGGATATGGAGAATGCTAACTGATAATGAATTGAACCGCTACAAGCGACAAATGGGTATCAATACCTGGGGACGTGACGGCCAGGAGAAACTAAAGAGTTCCAAGGTATTCGTAGCAGGAACAGGGGGGCTTGGCGGACCGGTTCTATATTATCTAGCTTCGGCAGGCATCGGCAGGCTTTGTTTTTGTGATTATGATATCATTGACATTTCAAACCTGAACAGGCAAATACTGCACAAAACAGACCGCCTGGGTCTTTATAAAACCGAATCGGCTTTTCAAACTCTGCATGATATTAATCCTGAGATAGAATTGATTCCTCTGCAAAAAAAAATAACGACTGGAAATGTCCACTCCCTGGTTGGCGAAGCGGATATAATCGTTGATTGCCTCGATAACTTTAATACGCGACAAATCCTGAACAGGTTTGCCGTTGAGAATAATATTCCCCTTGTCCATGGCGGCATTGCTGAATTTCAGGGGCAGCTGACTTTCATATCCCCTCCTGAAACAGCCTGCCTTGCCTGTTTCCTCCCGGAAAAGGATGACAAAAAAAAACCCAATGTCATTGGCGCAACAGCCGGAATAGTAGGATCTATGCAGGCACTGGAGGTTATAAAATACATTACGGGCCATGGCACATTGCTTAAAAATAAACTCTTGTTCTGGGATGGGCTTGATTCATCTATTGAAACCATGCAGCTCACAAAAAATCCACGATGTAAAGTCTGTGGGTAAAATATTTTTCATAAGGAGAAATGTATGTCGATAAAAATTAAATTAATTGGATTGGGACTTGTTGTTGTTCTTGTTGCATCAGCATTTATTTATTTCCGGTATTTTTTTACATATGAACAGAGAAATATGTTCCAGAGAAAGATCGAAACAGTAACCGGGCAAAATCTCTCCATAACCATTTTCGGTTTTGATGGAAGGATTATTCAGAAATGGACGGGTGTTCAGAAAATCACTTCAAGTAAGCCGGGAAACAATTATACCTATTTTTACACGAGAGAAAATAAATATGTCCAGATTCCCAATTCAGTATGGTATATAGCTGAAGAGGAGTGATGTGCTGAATATCGGAATTGCTTCCCTGCCCGGGATTGGCCCCAAAAAATCACAGATACTTAGAACCGATGCGGGAATTGAGACCGTTGAAGATCTAATTTACTATATTCCCCGCAGGTATGTGGATCGTTCATCCTTTAAGGCAATTAAAGACTGTTTCGTGAATGAAATTGTAACAGTTTCAGGGGAAATCATCGACATCAAGGTTGCAGGACATAGGAAAAAATTTCTTGAAGTCTCAATCGATGATGGAACGGATTTATTGAAAGGTATTTTTTTCGGCGGCATGCAGTACTTCCAAAAGATTTTTTCAACGGGAGATCATGTTCTGTTTTCCGGAAAAATCAATTTTTTTAAATACAAACAGATCGTTCATCCCGATTTCGATATCCTTGATTATTCATCCGGTTCCAAAGGGATTAATACGGGAAGAATTGTACCCCTCTATCCTTCCACCGAAGCATTGAAGAGTGTCGGACTGGACTCACGTGGATTCAGGAGAATAATAAAAAACGCCCTTGATATTCACGCCCACTTAATCCGGGAAAACCTCTCGTCGGAAATTATTCAGAGGAATAATCTTCTCGATCTCGGAGAAGCGTTGCAGACCATTCATTTTCCCGATTCATTTCAGCAAGCCGAGGCTGCCAGGAAAAGACTGGCATTTAATGAATTATTTTTCCTGTTATTCTATCTTTCACTATCCAAAGAATACATTAAAGCCCACTATGAAGGAACCCATTATATTACCAAAAGAGGGCTCAGCGATGATTTTATAACAAGCCTGCCCTTCCCGCTTACCGGTGATCAACTGAAGTGCATTGAGGAGATCCGGAATGATATGCTATCCCCTTATCCGATGAACAGGCTGCTTCAGGGGGATGTGGGATCAGGAAAAACGGTTGTAGCCCTGGCCGTGTCACTTCTTTCCGTTGAGGCCCAATGCCAGGTCGCCTTTATGGCCCCGACAGAGGTCCTGGCGCTTCAGCATTTCCAGACAATCGTGAAACTGGTCCCCGAACATGTACGGTGCGCCCTTCTGTCGGGCAGTCTGGGTCTGTCGGAAAAACGGACCCTCTATGAAAAGCTTGAGAACGGCAGCATTGATATTGTCATAGGCACCCATGCGCTGATACAGGAATCCGTTGCTTTTAAAAATCTAAGACTGATAATCATCGA
Source organism: Spirochaetae bacterium HGW-Spirochaetae-1 (assembly GCA_002839375.1). Lineage (NCBI taxonomy): Bacteria > Pseudomonadati > Spirochaetota > Spirochaetae bacterium HGW-Spirochaetae-1. The sequence continues at coordinate 2,459 of PGXY01000014.1, forward strand.
TGAGCAGCACCGTTTCGGTGTCCACCAGAGAGCCCTGCTCAGGCGAAAGGGGAATGATGCTCATCTGCTTATTATGACGGCCACACCGATCCCCCGGTCATTATCAATGACGCTCTTCGGAGACCTGGATTTCTCATCGATACGAACAAAACCGGCAAACCGTATTCCAATTAAAACCCTGGCATTTCCCGAGTCGCGTCTGCCATCAGTGTATAATTCTCTCAAAAAGTATATGGATCAGTCCAGGCAGATTTACTATGTTCTGCCCCTTATTGAAGAATCCGAAAAAATTGATCTGAAATCAGCACAGGAAGTTTTCAATCTTCTATCGCAAAAAATATTCCCGGATAAAACGATCTCCCTTCTTCACGGAAAAATGAAGTCTGCCGAGAAGGAACGGATTATGAACTCCTTCAGGGAGGGAAAGATCGATTTACTCGTTTCCACTACGGTAATTGAAGTCGGCATCGATGTTCCCAATGCCAGTGTTATGGTGATAGAACACGCTGAAAGATTCGGCCTCTCCCAACTGCACCAGTTGCGCGGAAGAGTCGGCAGAGGCGATCACCAATCCTTCTGTGTTCTCGTGTATCCCGATGATGTACCCGCTGAAAGTAAAAAACGGATTGATATTATGACTGAAACCGATGATGGATTCATCATTGCGGAAGAGGATCTTAAGCTTCGGGGAGCTGGACATATAACCGGCATTAAGCAGCATGGACATGATGCCGATTTTGAGTTCACGGATTTGATCAATGATATGGAAATAATTACTCATGCCAGGGTGGAAGTGCAGAGAGAAATGCAGAATATTCAGGACGTTGATAAAACACTGAACGCTATCAAACAAAACAGTTACGAACGGATACTGGACGGCATAAGGAAAAAGAGGATTCTTGAAATACTTTCTTAAGAAAACATTTTATTTTCTTAAACAATTATGATTCTTTCTTACCGTACTGGATCAGTGGTCGATGCTGAGATTGCCTAAAAATCTTCTATACACACATTTCTGTGAAGAAGTAAACCACATATCACCCTTCTTTTTTAAAAGTTCTGCAGGCGTAATATGACGGTCATTTCCTGCTTTGATATTAACCTGATCCATTGCCTGGTTAAATTTCTTTTTTTGTTCAAGGTATCGGTTCTGGATTGTCTGCCTGATTGACTTGTAAAGGGTCATACTGTCAAAATCAAGCTGAAGAGTGTTGACATTTTCTTCATACCAGTTGAGAATCTTCTGCTTCAGATATTCATGAGGGATAAATTTTTTCGCTCGTCTGTCAGGCAGATAATAATAGCAATCTCCGATATGCTTCTCTTGAATATACGTTTGCAAAATATTGTGGATGGTTTCAGGTCCACAATGATAGAGAAGAAGGTGTTTATTCTCACCGGTTTCGAAAAAAGAAACCACATCTTCCATTTCCTTGATTATTATGCGATCAATGAAATCGGAGTATGTATCAAGAATACCGTACTTCTTTTTCATAAAAATAATCATTGTTCTTTTAAGTTCTTCATCAAGCACGCTTGCTTCCAGGGGCTCCTGTATGAAGAAAAATGATCTGGATAATTTTTCCATATCCTGATCAAGATTTTCAAGGGATATGTCCATGATATAGGGAGCGCCGGTATTCCAGGGCTGGGTGCCCCTGACGCTGAAGGTCATTGTGTTATAAAGTCCGGGCTGAATCGGATTTTCCCTGTTCTCCTCTCCGCCGGATATGGCCGATGCCTGGTTGTCAGGCGAATCCAGTGCGGGGGAATCATCCTCTGCCACATCAAATTCATCTCCGTCTTTTTCATCGGCTGCGGTACTATCATTATCAGGAGGGGCCTCATCAGCATCGGCTAAATCCCCGAGGCCCCTGTATTCACCGTCATCTATATCTGAAAGTAAATCATCGATATCTTTCATCATCCGTCCTTTTTACGTAACGTAAAAGGGTTAAGCAATAGCATATCACTCTTCTTTTTGATCCGACGGCGTTACGAGATCAATCTTTTTCCCGTTGGAAACGGGCGGAAGTTTTTCTCCTTTCATTACCAACTTTATTTCTTCCGAATCGAGAGTTTCCCGTTCGATGAGATACTCGGCCATTTCTTTAAACGCCGTCATGTTCTGCTCAATCATTTCTTTGGCCTCGGCGCGGTTTTTTTCTATTATGGTTTTTACCTCTTCGTCAATTGCCGCGGCAGTGCCTTCACTATAATCACGGTGCTGGGAAATCTCCCGTCCGAGAAATATCTGCTCGTTCTTTTTTCCGAATGTAAGGGGACCCATCTTTTTGCTCATGCCCCATTCACAGACCATTCTTCTCGCAATATCCGAGGCTCGTTCAATGTCATTGGATGAGCCCGTGCTGACTTCTCCAAATATCAGTTCTTCCGCTATATGACCGCCGAAGAGGTGTTTTATCTGGTTAAGCCAGTATGATTGCGTATGTATATGCCTGTCTTCTTCGGGAAGAGACATGGTGAGTCCCAGGGCTCTTCCACGGGGAATGATCGTCACCTTGTGAACAGGATCCGTACCAGTCAGCATTCCAAGGATGGTGTGCCCCGCTTCATGATAGGCGATTACCTTCTTTTCCCTTTCATTAATGAGCATGGATCTCCTTTCGGGCCCCATAAGGACTTTATCCTTTGCCTCTTCCATCTCTTCCTTGTTCACACGCTTTTTATTTTTACGTGCTGCCAGGAGAGCGGCTTCATTTACCAGGTTGGCCAGATCTGCACCGGTAAACCCCGGCGTGCCTCGTGCGATTATCTTGAGGTCGACCTCTTTTGAAAGGGGTATTTTCTTTGTGTGAACAGCAAGGATTTTTTCCCTGCCTTTTACGTCGGGATTGTCAACAACAACCTGACGGTCAAAGCGGCCGGGACGCATCAGGGCCGGATCGAGTACATCGGGTCTGTTAGTTGCTGCAACGATTATTACACCTTCATTTGTTTCAAAGCCGTCCATTTCAACCAGGAGCTGATTGAGGGTCTGTTCACGCTCATCGTGACCGCCGCCAAGCCCTGCTCCGCGCAGCCTTCCCACGGCGTCAATTTCGTCGATGAATATGATGCAGGGAGCACTCTGCTTCCCCTGGTCAAAGAGATCGCGCACCCGTGAAGCTCCCACACCGACAAACATCTCAACAAAATCCGAGCCGCTGATTGAGAAGAAGGGAACACCGGCCTCACCGGCTATTGCTTTAGCAAGAAGAGTTTTTCCTGTCCCCGGAGGGCCCATGAGCAGAACGCCCGTAGGTATTTTAGCGCCGATATTAATGAATTTTTTGGGCTCTTTCAGAAATTCGATTATTTCCTGAAGCTCAACTTTGGCCTCATCAACGCCGGCAACATCATCGAATGTTACTTTTGTCTTCATTTCAGGATTCAACTTGGCCTTGCTTTTACCGAAAGAGAGAGCCTTATTTCCCGTGGACTGTATTTGCCTGATCATGAGAAACCAGATGAATCCGAAAAACAAAAGCCAGGGAAGAAAATTCAGAATTCCTTTCAGCCAGAAATTATCGTCGTCATCCTTGCCTTCCACAACGACATTGTTGCTCAGCAGGGTTTTAATGAGATTGGAATCTTCATAGGGGATTGATGTTTCAAAGTCATGTTTTTCAGTGCGTGAGCCGAATCCACGCGATTCGGGCTTTTCAGTTTTTATGGCGGTTTCTCGATAATATCCTATAATTTTCCGATTATTTTCAATAGTGATTTTACCAACTTCCTTATTCTCGACTTTTTTTATGAAGTCGCTGTAATTGATAAATTTATTTGTTTTTCCCGACTGGTTGACCTGGAATATGGCCAGTATAAGCATTCCAATCAACAGGAAAAGTGCAATCTGTTTTACAGTCTTGTTCATTATATTCTCCTAATGTGTACTCTCGTTTAAACCGGAGGGGAGCTGACAGGCGTGATTTCGAGTCGTAACTGTCAATATCATGTTACATTTTGCGAATAACAAGGATTTTATTTGAACCATCATTGATCATATGGTCAATGGAAATCCGGTTTTGAAATCCTGTGGTAAAACCTGTCATTACAGCGGCAATATGCGCGCCAAATATGAGTAAAGGGACACAATTCTTGCTTTCATTGTCAAGCTTCTTTTCAATAAAGAGTTCTTTAATTTTTTTTGTTCCCGATCCCAGATGTATCCTGTCGCCCTTTCTCCTGTTCCTGATATAGAATGTAGTGTCGTCGCTGCTAATTGTTACAAAAATATGGTTTTTGTCCAACCTGTTTTCTTCGAAATAGTCAAAATCCGAAAAAAATATCTCAACCTCAATTCCCGCTTCGGGAATCCCCAGTGTCCTGCAACCCGTTTCATCAATTTCCACGGGGTAGATCCATTGCTGTGATGAAGATAACGACTGTCCGGCTTTTTCAATCCTGATGAGTTTTCCCGCTTCACCGGGAAATTTTCTCATACGTATATCTCCGGTTTTATACAGGATCATATGCGATTTCCCCGTATTGTACTTCTTCCATATTTCATTCAGCATTCCCGAATTGACATAGGGGCCTGCATGACGTCTTATGACAGATGACAGCACATGGTTGAACAGAACCCGGTCGTCGTCAATTTTATACGTCGACAGGGTTATGCCTTCATTATCCTGCTCCACGAGCTGACCGTAATTTTCAGCAATGAGCCTGTCGGTAAGTCTGATCTGCTCCCCGGCCTGCCTGCTCATTGTATGAAGAGAGTCCAGGAAGGCGGGATATCTTTCCCGTATAACAGGAAGTATCACATTTCTCATGTGATTGCGGAGATAACCGTTGTCGGCATTTGAATCGTCATCTCTCCAGGAAAGACCATTCTCTTCCAGATAACGAACAATGTCTTCCGATGAAATTGTCAGTAGCGGCCGTATTATCATATCCCTCGAGGCATGAATCCCCTGCAGGCCGTGGATTCCCGTCCCGGACAATATCCGCATCATAAGTGTTTCAGCATTGTCGTTTTTGCTGTGGGCCGTTGCTATTTTCGTATAATGATAGCGGTCGGCCGTTTGCTGCGCCAGCGCATAGCGGATTTTACGCGCCTGTTCTTCAAAGGAATATCCGGGGTCACGCCGCTTTTTGAAATCAAACCTTTCGGGCATGAAGGGGATCTTATAAAACCGGGCCCTTTCTTCAAGAAACTTTTCATCAAAATCCGATGCTTCACCGCGCATAAGATGATTCAAATGAAATATGCCCAGTTCGACATCAAGGATATCCCGCAGCCCGGCCATTAGATGGAGCATCGCCATTGAATCCTTTCCTGCCGAACAGGACAGGAGTACCCTGTCTCCGGAAGCAAGGAGATGTTCTCCTTCGACAAAATTAATTACTTTTTTTATAATATCATGCATGTCAGCGGCTCTTCCCTGTGTGATAAATTATCTTTACCGCCAGGTCATGAATAAATCATATTTCATGCGGTTATTTTCTGTCTATTATAATTTTTTAATGTTCCGGCATTCATATTTTATATATATTACATGAGTTGATGTATACATTATGGGCACTTATAAAAATTAGGTTTTCCAATGTTTGCGACCACAAGGGAACAGTCATATAATTAATATACAGGTTCCCTTATTGTAATAACAGGAAAAAGTGTTGCAATTGTTATGGGTATTTCAGGATCATCTCTTTTTAACGGCCGCATTGAATTGTTGCTTAAATATTTCTTTTTTTCGTCAACCATGCATGAGGTACTGTAATGAATCAGGAGATTTCTGATCATATCAAGGATTGGACCAGGAAACCCTTTGACAGGGAAACCATCGATGAAATTCAATCGCTTGTTGACACTAAAAATGAAACGGAACTTATAGACAGATTTTACACCCATCTGGAATTCGGCACCGGCGGTCTTCGCGGTATTATCGGTGCAGGAACAAACCGTGTGAACGTCTATACCATAGGCATGGCAAGTCAGGGCCTGGCTAATTACATTATCGCCAACCAGGGGCAAAGCAAGGGCGTGGTTATAGCCCGCGATTCCCGTAGAATGTCCGATGTTTTTGCCAGAGAAACAGCGGCCATCATGGCGGCTAACGGCATAAAGGTCTATTACTTCAATGACATAACCCCCACCCCGCTTGGCAGTTTCGCCATTCGTGAATACGGCGCCATGGCCGGGGTCGTCATAACGGCCAGCCATAATCCACCCGAGTACAACGGCTACAAAGTGTACTGGGAAGACGGCGGCCAGATCGTTCCTCCCCATGATAAAAATATCATTGACGAGGTAAAAAAAATCCATTCCATCTCCGAGATCAGGCGCATGGACTTTGACACCGGCGCTGCCGGGGGCGTTATTACCGTCATCAATAACGAAATTACCGAATCATATATACGGCAGCTAGAGAAGTATACTCACCGTACGTCCACCAGTTCAGATATTAGCATCGTTTATTCACCCCTTCATGGCAGCGGATATTCCGTCATCCCGGAAGTGCTTCGCCACTTCGGTTTCAACAACATTCATCTCGAGGAAAAGCAATCCATACCCGATGCCGATTTTTCCACGGTCAAGTCTCCCAATCCCGAGGAGAAAGAGACCATGTCGCTGGCCATAGAAATGGCTGAAAAAATCGGGGCCGATATTGTTCTGGCCACCGATCCCGACGCGGACCGCATGGGAGTCGCTTTCAAGGACTCTTCAGGGAATTATACCCTTATCAATGGAAACCAGATAGGAACAATGCTTGAATACTACATTCTGGCGAGATGCCGGGAAGACAGCACGCTGCCCGCCGGCGCCACGGTCATTAAGACCATAGTTACAACGGAGCTTCAAAGAGAAGTGGCATCGAGTTTCCAGTGCGGAATCATTGATGTCCTTACGGGATTTAAATGGATAGCCGCCAGGATGAAGGATTTCGATGCGGATAATTCACGAACATTCCTTTTCGGCGGCGAAGAGAGTTACGGATACCTCCCTGTTCCCTTCGTGAGAGACAAGGATGCCGTGAGTTCATGTTATTTTTTCGCGGAAATGACCGACTGGCTTAAACGGCAGGGAAAAACTCTTCACAATCTGCTCGATGAAATATATTTGAAATACGGCCTGTACCTGGAAGACCTGCATTCCCTCACCCTGAAAGGAAAGGATGGACTGGAAAGAATACGAGATATCATGAAAAGCTTCCGCCAGGCGCCGCCCAAGGATTTTGGCGGCAGAGCCGTAAAGGAATTCCGTGACATCAAATCGGGAACCGTAACGAACCTCATTACCGGCGATGAAACAATCCTCACCGACCTGCCCTCATCCGATGTACTGCAGTTTTTATTCGTCGACGGAACAGTTATAACCATGCGCCCATCGGGGACAGAACCGAAAATCAAGTTCTATTTCAGTGTCAAGAAAAAGACTTCGCGGGGAATGCTGAAAGAGGACAAGGCTGATCTCTATACACAGATTGACATGCTGAAGAAAGAACTGCTGGCCAAGGTGGAATCGATGTGATAGCGCCCTTCAGGAAGAAGAGACTGCTTTGAACATCTCTTCTTCTTTACGCTCCATTATTTTCTCGTCTTTTTTCGATCTCTCGTGATCATATCCCACGAGATGCAGAAGACCGTGGATTATAAGCCGCGTCAGTTCGTCCTTCAGTGTTACGCCGAACTCAGTCGCCTGCTCCATGGCGCGCTCCGCCGAAATGTATATGTCTCCCAGTTCCTCCATGGCCGTATTGACTGCGGGAAAGGGGTCCTCGCGGTATGCGAAACTTATCACGTCCGTAGGTTTGTTCTTCTTGCGGTAAGCCCGGTTTATTTCCCGTATATAAGCATCATCGGTGACAATGAGAGAAATTGCGACTTTATCAAGTCCGAGTATATCCGAGGAGGTCGAAAGGATTTTCTTCAGGAACCGGGCCGTCACTTTTCCGTAGGGAAGTTCGATATTCTCCGTAAATATTTCAATTCTTCTTCTGGCCATTTTTCTCCAGTTTCTTTTCCAGGCTTTTAACTTCCTCTGCGTCGGGATATTCAAGCCGGGTGTGGTATATGCCGTTCAGGATGCTCAGGAATGATTTCTGTATTGTATTGAGGTCGGCCATGGAGAGGTCCGTATCTTCCAGCTCGCCCTCGTTTAGTTTATTGTAGATGATTTTCCTCACCAGGCCTTCGAGCTTGGCCTGCGTCGGCTCCTGGATCGACCGCGATGCAGCTTCGATCGAATCGGCCAGCATGACAATCGCCGATTCCTTGGATTGCGGTCGGGGGCCGGGATACTGAAAATCCACCTTGCTGATTTCCTCGCTGTTTTCGTCATCGGTCATGGATTCCAGGGCCTTGTGGTAAAAATAGGTCATAGTGGTTTTTCCGTGGTGTTCCTTGATGAATGCTATGACCGCCGGCGGGAGTCCGTGTTTCCTGGCCAGGTTTACTCCCTTGTTTATATGGGATATGATGAGCTGGGAATAATACTTCGGCGACAGGGTCTTGGCCCGGGGATCGGTGACCTTGTTCTCGATGTACATTCCTGCGTCCTCTATCTTCCCTATATCATGATAAAAAGCGCCTACCCTGGCCATGAGATGGTCGGCATGTACGTCCTTGCAGGCCGTCTCTGCCATGTTTGACACCAGCAGGGAATGGTGATAGGTTCCGGGAGCCTCAACAAGCATTTTTTTGAATATCTCGGCGTTCAGGTCAGCCAGCTCCAGGAGCTTGAATTTTGTGGTGATTCCGAAGATGCTTTCATAGAGGGGAAATATCCCCAGGACAAGAATTGAATTGAGTATGCCGTGGGCCAGGGCCAGCTGTACGTTTTTAAACATGATTATTGCCGGTATTTCCTGGATGAGGTACGCCGCGATGATAACCAGGGAATTGATGACTCCCAGTATGAGGCCGCCGCGGAGAAAATCCGTCCTGCGCTGGACATTGTAATTGACGAAGACACCCAGGATTGCGGAACTCACTGACAGAATGATGGTGACAAGGTCGCCGCCATGGATAAGCGTGCTGAAAAAAACAACATGCAGTCCGATTATCATGGCCATGTAAATATTGAACAGGATCGCTATCATCATGGTAACGAAGGGAATAGGCAGGAGCAGTGCAAAGGTTATATTGACATTGTTCAGCACCTCGTTCCTGGCCACCATGTATGAATACAGCATGTACAGGAAAAGAAGAGAAAAAATTACAATGGCTCCCTGCTTGTCGGGAATGAGGATGCTGTTATATTCGACAAGGAAAAATCCCATGATTACGACAAAGATAATCTGGAGCAGAAATATGCCGCTTATATAGCTGACATTTGAAGATTCAGCGTAATTGTTAAGAATCCTGATTTTCCCCAGGCTCTCCAGGGTAATGGTGTCGCCCTCCCTGACAATGGTCTGTCCCTTTTTGAGCAGGCCCATGACGGGCTTGACACCGGTCATAGCCTCGTTGATGCGCCGCTGTGTTTCTTCTTCATTGAAATATGTATTGGGTTTCAAACCGGCCACGATGATCTGCGTAACGGCATTGAGCGTTTTCCGCGGCATATTGGGGGCAATGGAATAGCCGATGGTATACACCCTTTTTTTCATGTCATGAATGGTGTACAGGTCGTCAAGGGTTCCGGAAATTTCTTCGGTTTCAGTGCCGGTATTGATTATTCGTATGGATACGTTTTTGTTCTGGAGCTTCAGGGGATTGATGTACGGGGATTCAAGAATACTCATTTCCTTGTTATCGTAAATGTATATGAGAATTCTCGTCACGGTTTTGTTCAGTTCAACGGGATCGCCGTAACTGAGCAGCTGAAGAAGTATTTCATCGTTATATGTGAGATAGCGCGGAAGCCTGGACTTCAGGGCCATGAGCTGGAACGTGAGGTCATCGGTGCCGATAACGGGATTGTCCTTCAGTGTGGTGATAATGGTGTTGAACAGGATGCCCGTCAGTTTTATACGCTCCATGAGGACCGACGAGTCGCGGTCGAAAACAATGGGAATTGATTCGGCGATGCGCTTTTTCTTTATCTCTGTATCTTCGTCTTTCCGGTAATGTATGTCCTTGGGAACGCGGATATCCTCCGTGGAGATATCGCCGATGTTGTACTCATAGGTAGCGCCCGTATTGTTCAGGGCTAGCAGAACCGTGGCAATTATAATGATTGCCAATGTGCCGGCCATGGAATAGCGGATATTCCTGTCCATGAAGACACGGGATATCTTGTCGGCGGTGTTTTGCGATACTATTTTCATAGATTATTCACTATGCACTTTTGCCTCGTAGGCTGCAACTATTTTTTCAACAACGGGATGGCGGGAAATGTCCTGTTTTGCGAAGACGATGAACTCTATCTGGGGTATTGCCGACAGGATTTTCATGGCATGCAGGAGTCCCGACTCGCGGGGTTTATCCAGGTCTATCTGGGTAATGTCGCCTGTTATTACGAATTTCGATTTATTGCCCAGGCGGGTCAGAAACATCTTCATCTGGGAGCGCGTCGTATTCTGAGCCTCGTCGAGTATTATGAAAGCGTTGTTCAGAGTCCGGCCCCGCATATAGGCCAGGGGCGCGATTTCTATTTTCCCCTGTTCAATGAGTTTATACACCTTCTCGAATCCGAGAAACTCAAATAGCGCGTCGTAAAGAGGACGGAGATAGGGATTTATTTTCTGTATGAGGTCGCCGGGCAGAAAACCCAGGCTCTCCCCGGCCTCGACTGCAGGCCGGGTGAGAACGATACGCTCGACCTTTCCTTTCAGAAAAAAGTGCAGGGCCAGGGCCACGGCAAGATAGGTTTTTCCCGTTCCGGCGGGCCCGACGCCGAAAACAACATCGCCCTGGTGAATGGACGAAACATAGCGGGCCTGGTTCAGGGTTTTGGGAACAATGACCTTCCCCGTTTCATTTATGGTGATCTTCAGCCTGTTGATGTCGTCGGAACGTATCTTCTTTCCCTCGAGTACGGCCGTGGCGAGATAGCGCAGGTCGAACTCGCTCAGTTCATAAGAGGCTTCCCGGTCGTGGAGCAGATCGGTTATAAGATGGAGCGCCTGGAGCGTTTTTTCCGGACCGTCTTTAGCCGCCGAGATGATGAGAGTGTTCCCCCTGGGAATGATCTCCACGCCCAGGACGGACTCAAGGATATGAATATTGGCGTCATTGTTCCCGCACAGCTTTTTATACAGAGAGACATCATCTATCTCAAACGTATGCTCCACCGCTTCTACCTTTCAATGACCCTGATTCCGAGCTCCCGCAGCTGTTCCAGATCAACTGGAGACGGTGCGTCGCTCATGAGGCACTGCCCTTTCTGAGTCTTGGGGAAGGCGATGACGTCGCGTATGGAATTCCGTTTCAGTAAAAGCATCATTATTCGGTCCAGTCCAAGGGCGAGTCCGCCATGAGGCGGTGCGCCGAACTGCAGTGCCTCAAGGAGAAAGGAGAACTTGATTTTCGCCTCCTCGTCGGAAATATTCATGAGAGAAAATATCTTCTTCTGCGTTTCCGAGTCATGGATCCTTATGGAGCCGCCGCCGATCTCGGAACCGTTCAACACGATGTCATAGGCCTGGGCCTTCACCTTCCCGGCATCTTCCGGTTTCAGGTTGTCGAGCATGGGGAGATATTCTTTCTGTGGCGCCGTAAAGGGATGATGCATGGCCGCGAAACGTTTTGCCTCCGTATCGTATTCGAAAAGAGGAAAGTCCGTGACCCATACAAAGGCCAGCTTGTTTTCATCGATCATACCCAGGTCAGCGGCTATCTTCTTCCTCATGTTGGCCAGAGTGGCATTCACCACGCCGGGTTTGTCCACGGAAAAGAACAGTATGGCGTCATTCTTGAGGTTGAACCGTTCGATGACCGCCGCCTTCTCTTTCTCGCTGAGGAACTTGGCGATGCCGCCCTCGAAGGCGCCGTTCTTGTAGCGGAACATGGGAAAGCCCTTTGCCCCGTATATTTTCACGTATTCCGTGTAATCATCGCTCATTTTACGGGAAATCTTTCCTCCGTCCTCGACAGCCAGGCCCTTCACTACGCCGCCGTCGGCCAGGGTGTCAGAAAATACCTTGAACTCCGATTCGGTGAATATATCTCCGCAGTCCGTGAGCTCCAGGCCGTAGCGCAGGTCAGGAGCGTCCGTACCGTATTTTGACACGGCCTCGTCATAGGTCATGCGCTTCATGGGAAGTTCCACATCACGGCCCGTGATGTCCTTCACGATGTCCCGCATGAGTCCCTCGATGACCGTGATGATCATGTCCATGTTTATGAAGGACATCTCCAGGTCTATCTGGGTGAACTCGGGCTGTCGGTCGTTGCGCAGGTCTTCATCCCTGAAGCATTTGACGATCTGGAAATATCGGTCGAAGCCCGATACCATGAGAATCTGTTTGAAAAGCTGCGGCGACTGGGGAAGCGCGTAGAACTCGCCGCGGTTGATGCGGCTGGGCACGAGAAAATCACGGGCGCCTTCGGGAGTTGATTTGTTCAGCATGGGAGTCTCGATCTCAAAGAAACGGTTCTCCGAGAGGTAGCGACGCGCCGTCTGCATGAGGCGGTGCCGCTGTATGATGGATTCCTTCATTTCTTCACGGCGCAGATCCAGGAAACGGTATTTGAGCCGGACTTCCTCGCCCAGGTTGTCACGGGTGTTTATCTGGAAGGGAGGCACCTTGGCAGTGTTGAGAATATCAATACTTTCGGCGACGATTTCAACTTCCCCGGAAGGCACATTGGGATTGATTGTTTCCTTTGACCGCAGCCTGACCTTGCCGGTAACTTTTACCACATACTCACCGCGCGTCTGGTCGGCCTTGCGGGCATTATCCTCGGAAAATGAAGAATCGAACACGGTCTGGATTATTCCAGTCACATCGCGGACTTCGAGAAATATGATTCCCCCCAGGTCGCGCTTGGCATCGACCCATCCAGTCACGAGCACATCTTTGCCCTGGTCAGCTTTTGTTATTTCGCCGCAATACGTTCTGTTTTCGAACATGGTATCCTCAATTATACATACATAAAATAAGGGAACATTAATCAATCATTATTTGGATGTTCCCTTGTGGGCACAAACATTGGAAAAATCAGGTTTTTCAATCTTATTGCTAATGAAAAACCTGATTTTTTGAGGTGCCCATAATGAACAAAATCAAAGGAATATCGAGGCTTTTTCCGTTCGCTGCCGTCAAAAATTCCTCTAAAAAAGGTCTATCAGTCAAATGACATCGACAAATAGCCCATATTTGTCAAGCTGAAAAATGAGAGGAATATTCCAGGCTGAAGATGTTACAAATATGTAATAATCATGCCCGATAATGACGAACATAAAGCATATCATCTCAATCGCCTCATGTTTATCCATTGACAAAAAAGGAATGTTTGCTTATTTTATCACAGGCTCACTATAAAAATAAAATGTATCGCCCACCGCTCCGGGAAAACAGGAATGGTGCGGCGAACAAGCTTATACGTATCCGGGGGAGATATGCCACAGCGAAGATTGATTCTTTTTGTACTGATGCTCTGCCTGAGTGCTCCTGCCATGGCTGCAAAAAAGAGCGTGGCAGTGCTCAATTTCACCAATTACGGCTCCAAAGACATCAAGTTCCTTTCCAGCGCCATACCCGAATCGGTCTCCACGACCCTTTCGGAAAACGAGGATATTTCCGTGGTGGAACGGCGGAATCTGGGACGTGTCATAGACGAGTTATCACTGGAGCAGACGGGCCTGGTGGATACCAAAGACGTGTCGCGCGCCGGACGCCTTGCCAAAGCCGATGTGCTCATCCTGGGCTCCGTGTCGGGAGACCGGAACAACGTAATCCTCACCATGAAAGCCGTTGACGTTGCCACGGGCAAGGTCCTGGATGGAAAGACCGTCAAGGCCTCCATGGCCGACATCTTCGACAAAAGCAGCCAGGCCGCCCGGACCATGGCGGCCCTCATTTCGGGAAAAAGCATCGGCCGCCTCAGCGTGTCGTCAACGCCGTCCCGGGCCGAAGTGTACATTGACGGCATGAGCGTGGGCCAGACCCCCATCGTGGAATACAAGCTTACGCAGGGGAAGCACCGGGTGAAGGTGGTGAAAGACGGGTATATAGATTTTGAAGCGTCCTTTAAAATTGACGCCGATGAGCACATGAAATTTTCACCGGTACTGGGAGAAAGCAACTTCCAGAACAGAACCGAGATTGGCTTTGGAGTCTCATTTCTCCAGCCTGTCAGTGATAAATTTAATGGAGTTCCCCATTATTATATTTTAGTCGGCCATACTTTTGAACGCCTCATTGTTTCGGGAGAACTGGGATTCAGTCAGTTCGATCATAGCCAGACACATTTTTCTACCTTCGATCCAAATTTAACTCTTGAAAGATGGTATAATACTTTCTGGTTTCATGGCCATCTGAGCTATATGCCCTTTCCAAACTGGACAAAGTTTACTCCTTACTTTGGTGTTATGATCGGAATGATCAATTTAAATGACTATAAATACAATACCAATGTTAAAAATGACAAAGAGAAAGTAGATGACCAGACTATGTTCAGTTTTGGCGGAAAAGTCGGTGCCAATATTCTGCCCTTTGGGAATGTGGCTCTTTTTGTAGAAGCTCGATACTACTTCCAGCCCTATAAATTAAATCGCATTGAATACGAAAGCGATCTGTTCGGCGCATTAAGTGAAACACAGACAAAACTATATCTGCATATATTCACAATCGGCGGAGGGGTGAAATACTTCTTTTGAGTATTTCAAAATTTTTTCATTAGCCACGCATAGTTGAATATATTTCTTAATGATGAGGAAAATTATGAAAATAAGTAAATTTATAAAAATCATTACGATATTCGCCGGGTTGTTATATTTTTTAAGTTGCAGTAATGTTGTTGAGGATACAGCGAGTCCGCTTTTCAGTGATGTAGAGCCAATGAATGCTAATGCAACAGGGCCGAAAACCGTTAGCTTCACAAATGTTCCATCGAATGCAAAATATTTAATAATATTTATATCCAGTTCAGCTTTCGATGTCGATGAGAATAATCGTATTATTAATGACACAATTGTTGGTGGGAATAGAACAGGACTTGATGGAATTACTCGTAACGGCACAACCGAGTTACATACATATTCAGTTGCTGATGGTGATTTTACAAACGATAACGGGTATTCATTTATTAATGACCACTATTGGGTTGTATGGGGGTTAGATAAGTATCTAAATGTTGTTTGTTCTACTCCAAGATATCAGTATTGATAGAGATTGAATATGAAAAAACCCGCCCTAAACCGGCGGGTTTTTTCACCTCACCCCCCGGCCCCCTCTCCCAGAGGGCGATGGGGAGTCTGTCGATGGATAATTGCATCAGCCGTGTTCCGGTTCCGGGACATTACATGTCACTGCCAGTGAAAATACCGGCCGTCAACATCGAGAATAAGCCGCCTGTTCGTTCCATCCACATCCATGCCCCAGATCTCACCTGAATAGGCATAAACAAATTGCGTTCCGTCGGGTGAAATTGCCATGTCACCTTTTGATACATCGTTGTCACTGGTTATACGCAGCACATCGGTGCCATCGGTATTCATGGAAAAATATTCATTAATCCTTCCAAGACCGTGAGTACCGGAAAAATAAATCTTTGTGCCATCGGGAGACCATAGAGGACCGCCGTCATTTATATCCGCATTGGTCAGGTTCGTCACGTTATCTCCATCAGCGTCCATGACGAAAATATTGAGATATCCCCCGGCATTGCGTCCGGAATAGACAATTTTTGTCCCGTCAGGTGAAAACGATGGACGGGCATCATTCACTGAATTTGCCGTCAGCTGTGTCTGGTCGCTGCCATCGGCATTCATGACAAAAATTTCAGCATCGCCGTCACGCTCACTGACAAAGACTATTTTTAATCCATCGCTCGACCATGAGGGACTGCTATCAACGGCGGCGTTATCGGTAATGCGTGTCTGATCACTCCCGTCGGCGTTCATGACATATATATCAAAGATATTATCACGGTCACTGGCAAAGGCGATTTTAGATTTATCCGGTGACCATGCGGGCTGCATATCCGATGCGGGATTATCGGTGAGCCGGATTACACCGCTTCCATCGGCCTTCATGGCGTAAATATCATAATTTATTGCGGCAGTTTCGCTGTTCGTCACGAAGACGATATCACGAACAACCTGTTCATCATTGCTGTCGCCGAAACAGCCCGTGAGTATTGGTAATGCCATTGTCAGCACTATAATAAAATTTTTAACTTTCATGGGAACCTCCTTTTGTTTTGGATTCCTGATATGGAAAACATCTTATAATCCTATTCCGAAACAGAAACCGTCGTCGCTGCCTTTTCGTCCCTTGCCTTGAGCAGCGCCGACAATTGTTTCAGGTTCTCCGCCAGGCCTGCCATGCTGCAACCCTTGACAGTGTAATTTACTTTTATTTATTCATCAACCAATGAAGACCTGCATCTACGGCATGGTCGCCACATCGAAAATTTGATCGACATAGGTTATCCAATTTACAGCTTCTTTATAATCATCTACAAAACCCGTTGGAACATAGATCGCCAGAGTTGAATGAGCTCCCGAAAAGATTCTGTCTCCCGTTATCACAGGTGGAGCATCACTTCCCATGACCACGGTGTTCAGCTGACTGCAGCTTTCAAAAACACGGTAGCCCGTGCTTTCCAGAGTTGAAGGGAGTGTTATTTCAGTCAGCGAAGTGCATTCATAAAAAGATAGATTTCCGATATATTCAAGACCTTCATTGAAGGTGATATCCTCAAGAGTTGAACAGCCATAAAAGGCATATTCCGCTATATCGGTAACGGCTGCAGGAATGACATAGGATGTATCCGTTTTACCAATGGGATACATAAGCAGAGTGGTTCCCGTTTTATTGAAAAGCACTCCTGATGATGATGAATAATTGGGATTACCGGCGGCTACAGTGATTGCCGTGAGCACTCCTATATTGGAGAAAGCCCCTGCTCCAATCGAGGTCACCGATACGGGTATATGAATACTGGTGAGGCCGCTATTTACAAAGCAATAGCTGCTGATGGTCGTCACCTGTTCCGGGATTGTCATTGTTTTCAACATCGTACAACCGTCAAACAGATATGAAGAGAGAGTCGTCACAGATGATGGAATGGTAACCGAGGACAGTTTTGCACACTGGGTAAAAAGCCCCTGGCTCAGTTGAGACAACTCTGCGGGTAGTGTAATACTTGTCAGGTTGACGCATTGACGAAAGGCATAACCCTCTATCGATGTTACATTGTCATCAATAATGATAGTTTCGAGATTTTTAGCGTCAAATAGAGCGAAGTAACCGACTGTTGCTACACTGACCGGAGTGGAATATGATGTACCCACTTTTCCCGGCGGATAGGCGATGAGTTTTGCTACCTCTTTATCGTACAGAACGCCGTCAACGGCCTTGAGAGATTCATTTTCATCAACAACATAAATAGCAGTCAGATTATAACATTGTTCAAACTGTGGGGTTGCTATTTCAGTAATGGACCTTCCGATTGTTATGGTTTTTATTGTAGAATTAGATGAAACAGCATTCCCATCAATGGACGTCACCGGTTTACCATTGTAGATAAGGGGAAGTACAAGGTCTTCCACTGTTTCACCCTCATCTGTCATGCCCGTGACAGTGGCTTCAGTATCCGTCTCGGAAAATGTAAAATAGGGTATCCATTTTGCAAAGAGCGTGGTATTCCCCGATATGGTTGTACCGCCATCACCGAAAATCCATCGGCTTTCTTCCTCAAAAGTTTCCGATGAGAACCATCCGTCGAATAGACTTCCCGTTTTATTAATTATATCAGGCTGGGGAACGGTAACACCTGCTTCAAATCCCGTTAAGTCAGTCAGTAACGTGTCCGCATCATTTTCTTCGAAAACCACT
The DNA here is from genome assembly GCA_002839375.1 of Spirochaetae bacterium HGW-Spirochaetae-1. NCBI lineage: Bacteria > Pseudomonadati > Spirochaetota > Spirochaetae bacterium HGW-Spirochaetae-1. The sequence goes on from PGXY01000014.1 coordinate 20,359, forward strand.
GAATAGGTATTGGTATCGCCAGTACCTCCACCCCCCACACACGATACAAAAATCATCAGGAACGGCAAAACCAGCAGCGCTATCAGCCATTTTTTAATCTTCATGTTATGCTCCCTGAAATAAATATGTGTCTTTATACAGAAAGTATATACAATATGGCAGTATTTGTCATCGTGGAAAACCCGTATATCTGGAAAAATATTCAATATGGGCGCAATGACAAAAGGTCGACATAAAATCTATTCCACAGCGCCGTTACAATCACCCTGTAGAGATGCCAGGCATGGCGTCTCTACAGGGTTGCCGCATCATCATATCACTGCCAGTGACATGCTCCGTTTTCATAACCGGTCTCAGTTATACGATCAAGACCGGAACCGTTGGTACTCATCATGTAAATTTCCCCGTTTCCATCACGGGTGCTGAGAAAAATAATTTTTCTCCCGCAGGGGGAATATGAAGGAACTCCATCAAATGCGGCATTATTGGTAAGCCGCACAGGAGCGTTGCCGTCGGCGTTCATGGTATACACTTCAGCCTCTTCATTGCCATCATATTGAAATACAATTTTTGAACCATCAGGAGAATACCGGGGCCAGGATTTAATATTATCGGTGGTTGTGATGCGTGTTACATTGCTCCCGTCGGTATTCATCGTGTAGATTTCCATTCTTGTTCCATCCCGGAGGCTGGTAAAAATAATTTTCGTGCCATCGGGAGAGAAAGCCGGATCAAAATCTGTGACGCCATTAGTAGTCAACCGCGTCTTACTGCTGCCGTTGGCATTCATGATATACACTTCTCTATCAGAAATATAAACAATTTTACTCATGTCGGGAGAATAGGAAGGATAATATTCATCTACTGCGTTAGTAGTCAACCGCGTCTGGCCGCTCCCGTCGACATTCATTGCATATACTTCCAAGTTACCATCACGATTGCTGGTGAAAAGAACTTTTGTTCCATCGGGGGACAGTGTCGGATTACGGTCATCATAAGCGTTGTCCGTAATCCGCGTCAATCCGCTTCCATCGGGCAGCATTGTATAAATCTGGTATTGGCCGTCTCCGTCAGGATCGCTTTCAAAAACAATTGTTCCGTAAAGAGCTGCATCTCCGGAAGAATCATCACAACTGATGAACGTCATTATCGTTATCATGAGCAAAGTTAAAAACATTAATTTTTTCATATATCATTATCCTTTATCATTTTATAATCCTATTCCGAAACAGAAACCGCCGCAGCGGCCTTTGCGTCCCTTGCCCTGAGCAGCGCCGGAAGCTGTTTCAGGTTCTCCGCCAGGCCTGCCGTGTTGCAGCCCTTGACGGTATAATTTACTTTTATTTCTTCATCAACCACGGTCTTCAGCTTATAGTAGCCCTTTTCATTGGGTTCGCCGTCACGGACCTTGAGAGAAACCGAGATGTACGATCCCAGGGGCGCCAGAACAATGAAGACCTGCATCTGGTCGCTTTTGCCCATTTCCACCTTGTAGCGGAAATCCATGGTTCCCACTTTTTCCCGGTACTCGCTCCAGTTCACAGCAAGCCACGATGTTCCGGCCAGGGCCATGATCAGGTAGGGACCGCCGGATACGCTGGTGCCGTCCAGGGCCATGCGGTCGGAATACAGCAGGGCCTGTTTATTGCCTTTTTCATCGGCACTCACCATGACCTTCAGGTCGCCCTTTTTCCGGAGCGCTTCGAACTCAGTAATGTCGATTTTCACGCCGTATTTCTTCTCCATGTATTCCTTCATTTCCCGCGCCGGGAACACATCGATGGAATTGCGTGAATCGAGATAGTCCACGCACACGATGCCCACCTTGAGGTTCAGCTCCGTGGCGAAGCACTTCAGGGGAAAGGTACGGGTCCCGCTTTTTGACTGAGCATATTTCTGAAAATCATCCCTGGTCCATTTCGCCGAAGACGCGCAGCCCGCGGCTGCCAGGGCGATAATGGCGATGAGGGAAATGATGCTGTTTCTAAGAATTTTGTGTTTCATGGAGCCTCCCTTGCGATGAACAAAAAGTCTCTTAACTGCCATTACTATGGCTTTACCGCAATTCTGAATCCGTATGTATAAGATCTACTATTAGAAGGATTTGAACTTATATAGCCAAGTTGAAGATACTGTGAATTATTAGCGAAATCTCCCTGAAACTGATTTCTGGCTGTGCCGGAGGCAATGTCAAACAACCATTCGGCTGCATTGCCGCACATATCGTATATAGTCAGGGCGTTTGCACTTTTTGTTATTACAGGATGGGATGTATCACCGCTGTTATCGAAATACCAGGCATAATTTCCGAAAATCGTACTAATAGTTGCACCTGAAGACGAATAGCAGGGATTTGTCGTGTCACCGCTCACATGGGTAGCAGGGTAAAACTCTCCCGCGTCCTTCACGTCTCCGTCATCATTGCTGTCAATTATATAAGTGGCAGCGAGTTCCCATTCATTCCGTGCGGGAAGCCTGAAACCGCCGGTATTGATATATGCGGTCACTGCGTCACATACCGAGGCATTAGCATCGCGTGAATCACGGATAGGAGAACCTGAAGCGCGATATGCGCATTCAAGAGAGGTGCCGTTCATTTCGTTATAGTATTCTGAAAGGGCGTTGCACCATACCATGGCATCCCGCCAGCTCACTGACATGACAGGGTGCTGGTTTGTTGTGGTACTGTCGTAATAATTACCCTGACATCCCTCATTTTGAAAATAATAACGGCCGACTCCCCTGTCACTGTGAATTGCCCAGTCGTAAATTTTTTTCCAGAGTTCATAGGTAACCTCGGTATCACCTATAGCAAATGACCTGATTACCTCGCTGTTTGTACTCCCATAGACACCGCTATAAAATTGCTTTGCCGGGACGCACCTCATAGTAAAGGCTGTGCCGTCTACGGAACAGGCAATCCCGTGACCCGCAGCATAGGGCTTTTGTTTTATTTGAACACCTGTTGATATTTTCCCCGTGCTGTCCACTGTCTGGACAGTGAATGTATATTCAGTCCCATTAATGAGCCCCGTAGCTGTAAATGATTCAATTCCACTGCTTATAGTCTGTTCTGCAGTCCCGGTTGGACTCCAGGTTATCAGTACATGATCAAAATCCGGGTCAGAAGGGTCTTCCCAAATCAAACGTATGCGTTGATTATCGAAGCTTGTCTCAAGGCTTGTCACCTCACCGGGTGACGTATCCACAGGACTATTTCCCCCGCCCCCATCGCACGAGGTAAAAACCAGCAGTAAAGATAAAACGAAAAAAAATGATAAGGCGTGTTTAAAGGTCTTCATAAATAAAACTCCTTATTGATATCGTACATAACGAAAACAAAATATTTTCAAAAAGCCCTGATGGCCCTGACCCTTTTTAGCAGGGTTTTAGGCGCAGAAAAACTGCTGTCCTCAGAGAAGCTGTGTCCTCCCGAAGCAGTGGTTGTGTGATTGGATGAACTCCAGTACTCAGCCGCGGAAAAGCCTCCCGCTCCCTGTGTATACAGATTATCATACATTAAAATCAGCTCATCCGAGGAAGGAAGAAACCAGTCGCTGTAATCATTATGCGTCAAGGCATCACATAAATAAGCGGCACGATCAGTTTTATTTGTTACATCACCACTCGTATCATCCGTATTGCTATCCAGCCATGCGACGATATTATCTGTATTATCCTGGCCGGAACCTGTAGTGATATCAGTCGTGATCCAAGTTTCATTCGCACCCCACTGCTTTGTAGTCCATTCAGTTGACGAAGGCGCCGCTTCAAGGTATGTCCATCCGTCTGCGCCAGAGTCAGGATTTACATAAAATATAAGCCCTCCGGCAGGGCCTGTATCGCCAATACTGTATCCATCATCATCCTTTTCACATGAGGAAAGAAAAAACAGAAGCGGTAAAACCAGAAGCACTATCATACATTTTTTGATCTTCATTCTTATATCTCCCTGAAATAAATAGGTGTATTTATACAGGAAGTATAGAAAAACCGGAGAGATTCGCCATCGTGGAAAACTCGTAGACGACTAAAAATAATCAATACGGGCGGAATGACAAAAGATCGACATAAAATCACTTCATAACACCGTTCTACCGAGCTTCTACCGAGCTTCTACCGAGCTTCTACCGAGCTTCTATCGAGCTTCTATCGATCATAGTACGCAAATATTTATCCCACACGCTAAGGGTTGAAATGTAATATGATTGACCTGAAATGACATACATCGTATGTGATGCCAGTTATGGAAAAACAACGATTATTCCTGAATAAAAACCTGCATATACTTTTCACGGTGACACTCATCGCGGTCATGGGGGTCACCAGTATTGCCCCGGCCTTCCCGAAAATTTCCCGTGAACTGGGCATTTCTTCGGCCCGTGTCGGGCTTCTCATTACGGTCTTCACCTTTCCCGGAATATTTCTTTCTCCTGTCATGGGTGTCATGGCCGACCGCCTGGGGAGGAAAACCGTGCTGGTGCCCTCACTTCTGCTTTTCGGCATAGCCGGCACAGCCTGTACCTTCACTCATGATTTCGCGGGCCTGCTTATCCTCAGGTTCTTCCAGGGGATTGGAGCGGCTTCCATTGCCTCGCTGAACCAGACCATCATCGGTGATGTGTTTACCGGAAAAGACCGTATTCAGGCCATGGGATATAATGCCACGGTCCTGAGTTTCGGTACGGCCCTGTATCCCGCCATTGGCGGCGCCATTGCTCTCCTGGGCTGGCATTATCCCTTTCTCCTGTCACTGTTCGCCTTTCCCGTGGCGTTCCTGGTGGCCCGAACACTGGAAAGCCCCGAACCGGAGAATACCCAGGATGTTCTGGATTATCTTAAAAGCGCCCTGCACCACATGAGAGGCGCCGATGTTATCGGCCTGTATTTTGCCAGCTCAGCGACCTTTATTCTGCTCTATGGCGTACTTTTATCATACTTTCCCTTTTATCTGAAATCGACCTACGATGCCACGTCCTTTTCCATAGGCATAATCATATCGAGCGCTTCCATAGGCACGGCCCTGGGTTCATCCAACATCAGGTACCTGAACAAACGATTTTCCATAAAGCAGCTTATCATCACGGCATTCCTGCTGTATGGAACGGCAATCGTACTCACTCTCGTAATAAAAACCCTGCTGCTGCTCCTGGTCCCGGTAATGCTCTACGGCTTCGCCAACGGGATCAACATGCCCGCCGCCCAGACCGCGCTGTCCAACAGCGCTCCCATGGAATACCGCGGCGCTTTCATGTCGCTCAATGGGATGGTCCTCCGCCTCGGCCAGACACTGGGACCTGTCCTGACCGGCCTGTCCTTTGCCCTGTGGGGGCTTCCCGGCGTCTTTTATTCAGCGCTGATCTTTATCGCCTGCACAATATTTATCCTGGCCTTTTTACTAAAAAGCAGGCCGGAAAATCCCTGATTTGACGAGAATAATACAGAGATGATTCGTCTCCCGCGATCAAAATTACTATTATTGACTTTCCACAACCGCTATACTATTGTATGCTTGACATTAACAGGAAAGGGGAGTAAAAACTCCTGAAACAACTTTAACCGGAAGGACGTATATGCAAAAGACAACACCAGCCATCTGTTTTATCGGCAGCGGCACCATGGCCCGGCGGCACTCAGCCACGCTGAAAAAACTGTATCCCCATATCAATCTTTTTTACGCCGATATAGACCCTGAACAGTCACGCCGGATGAATGATGATCTTAAGGGTAAGGGCAGCTATGCCTCCTGTGAAGAGGCCCTTCAGTCCGGTGATTTCCAGATAGCCTTCATTACCACGCCCCACGCCTGGCATGCCGAACTGGCAGTCATGGCGGCAAAAAACGGGAAGGATATTATCATTGAAAAGCCCGTGGCGAGAAACGGCAAAGAGCTGAACAGCATCCTGAAAGCCGTGACGAAATACGGTGTCCGTTGTGCCGTGTCGGAAAACTATTTCTTTAAGCCCTTCCTGAAGCCGCTGAAAAAATACATTAGCGCCGGACTCATCGGCGATGTTCTCTTTGTCGAATTGAACAAGGTCAACCGCGATTCCATACAGGGCTGGCGCACCGATCCTGTTCTCATGGGCGGCGGGGCCCTTCTGGAAGGCGGTGTCCACTGGGTGAACCTTCTTGTATCACTCGTGGGAGCCGATCCCGTAGATGTTATCGCCTTCAAACCGGAAGTCAGCTATGAAACGAATATCCCCGTCGAAGATTCTCTCATGGTCACGGCACGGTTCAGCAACGGTGTAACGGGGAAACTGCTTCATTCATGGCGAATTCCCAATTCGCTGAAGGGAATGGCCCATTCCAAGATATATGGCACAGAGGGAGTTATAACCTTTGAAAGCAATGGTCTCTTCATATCCGTATCGGGGAAGAAGCGCCGTCTATGCGTGCCCAATCCCCTGGATTTTCTCGGATTCAAGGCAATGCACAGGAGTTTCATACAGAATTATATGGACGGCAAACCCTGGGAACCGTCACTGGAGCGTATTACCATGGAATTCGGACTTGTTGAAGCGGCTTATCGCTCCTTAAAGACAAAAAAGCTGGAATCAATAAAAACAGTATAATGGGACTGATTTTTGCTTGATTTATATAGACCTTATAAAAAGATGAGCCTCGTATACTTTTTATCAAATTCATACTTTTATGGAGCGGAAAGTGAACAATATCGAGAATAATTATAGCTCAATTGCCGAACAGATTTCTCTTAAAATCGACTCGCTGCTTGAAACTATCGGAGACTCCTCAAAACGCGAAGCAGTCAAAAATTTCTGGAAGAATGACATTGTTGAATACTTTCTTCTCTGGCACAAACTGGGAGAGGAACTTACTGCAGGAACTATTTCTCAGGACGAAGCCAGTGAAAAGATAATAAAAGCAACAGACGAAACCCTTTATAAAGGGGATATACTGGAAGAGAGCCTCCATGATGATGAACTGGTAAAACAGCTGAAAAATATATTCAGGATTACCGGTGCACCCTATGGCCTGAAATCCAATGCCGTACGTCACGCCCTGGTGAAGCCGGGCGGATATCCCGGTGATTATGAACTCCTGGAATTCATATATAACAATGTCCCCACTTCGGATCACCTGGGATACTGCGCAGACAGGACATTCCTCGCCGACGGATATGCCCGGGCAGTTAATGCCAGAAAAGATCTCATGAAGGATATACTCAAAAAGTATCTGAAATCCAGGGAAAACAGCGATACACCTGTTGAAATTCTTAACATTGCCTGCGGCGCTTCAAGGGACCTGCGGGAAATGTTTAAAGAGGAATCCTTTAATTTCAAATCGGAAATAAAATTTACCCTGATTGATAAATCTACCGACGCCCTGAACTTTTCCCGGGAAAATCTGACCGGCATCCATAAAAATGTCAATTTCGATTTTCTGAACCACAGCGTCTACGATTACCTGAAAGAGCCCGATACCTACTTTAAAATGCTTAAAAACAAGGATATAGTCTATTCCATCGGCCTTGCCGATTATATTCCCGAAGAACCGCTGAAGGCCCAGACAAAGTTCTTCTTTGATCTCCTCAAACCCGGCGGATTGCTCATTATTGCCCACAAGGATTCCAAAAACTATCACCCCATTACTCCTGACTGGTGGGCCGACTGGACATTCCACATGAGAAATGAGGATGAAGTGGTGAATATATTTAAATCAAGCGGTATAAATAATTATTCATTGACAATTGAACGGGAAAAGAAGACAAATATTATATTCTTCGTCATAATAGAGAAGAAATAAGGGAATCTCAATAAATCATTTTATTGTTAATGAAAAACCTGATTTTTGAGGTGCCCATACTTTAATACGGCAAAGGTGCATACATGTCCTTTCTGGGAATAACCGGGCTGGTTAATTTTGTAACCAGCACAATCCTGGGGATTTTTATCCTGTTCAAAAATCCCCAAAAAAATCTCAGAAACACATACTTCCTATTAAATGCCAGTGTTGCCATTTTCAGCCTGGGATACTTCTTCTGGCAGATGTCGACGGATCTCATTTCCGCCACGATATGGTTTAAAGTCCTTACCGTCGGCATTATCCTTATCAACGTATTCTTCATACATTTTGTCTTTGTTTATGTAGGTATCGCCAAGCGGAAAAAATACGAGCTTGGTATTTATTATCTCATAAGCCTGGTATTCATTTTCTTAAACATCAATTCACAGCTCTATACCTCAATGGAACCCCGTCATGGTATGGGATTCTGGCCGAATCCAACGGTTTTTTTTGACGTATACCTGATCTTCTGGTTTTTCCTCTGTTTTTACGGCTTTGGCTGGTTTCTCAAGAGCTATTATGATAGTTTCGGATTTCAGAGGGAACAGAGGAAATATCTCACCCTTGGAGCTGCCGTGGGCTTCATCGGCGGTGCGTCAAACTGGCCCATGTGGTATGACGTTTACTTCCCCCCCTATGTCAATTTTTTCATCAGTATTTATGTTCTCCTTATTGCCTATGCCATAATCAAATACCGGCTCATGGACATAAAAATATTGCTCACCCGCGCCGGGATATTCCTTATTCTGTACACTGTAATACTGGGCATACCATTCTTTATGGGGTATCAAACCGACTTTGGTTTCGAATCATTCCTCCTTATTTTCGTATTCGCCACACTTGGCCCGGTGATCTATCAGTATCTTCAGAAGAAAGCAGAAGATGTCCTGCTGGGCAAACAACGAACCTATCAGAACATGTTTCTCCAGGCCGGAAAGGAGTTTCTCAGAGAAAAGGATCTGAACCGTATTCTGAAAATAATAGTCAATGGCGTGAAATACCAGATTCTTGTTGAATATGCCGCAATTTTTCTTCTCGATCAGGATAGCGGTGTTTATAAACTGAAATACATCAAGGGAGAGCATTCATTCCCTGAAGGTTTTTCCTTTGCCGCCGCTGACGATCTGATTATTCTCCTGCAAAAAGACAGAAGAATTATTTCTCTCGAAGAAATACCCAATTACATAAATAAATACACCATGACCCCGGTACAACTCATTGTTCCTTCCTTCATGGATGACAAAATGCTGGGATTTCTCATCCTTGGTGAGAAAATGGACAAGACTTTCTATACCAATGATGATATTCAGACTTTCGATATTATTTCTCATCAGGCGGCACTGGCCATAGAAAACTGTCTTTATTACGAAGAAAAGGAACGCTTCCAGGAGAGAATATTTCAAAATGAGAAAAGTGCCTTTATCGGCGGCATGGCCGAGGGTGTGGCTCATCAGATAAATAACCGTCTTAACCACTTCTCCCTGGCAGCAGCTGAGATTGAAATGCTTATAAAAAAGTATCAAAATGATTTTCCCGCACCGGTTAGAGAAAATCCTCCCATAAAAGAAACCTTTGAGTCGCTGCAGACCATCAGCGAACAGCTCATCGATAACGTAAAAAGAACAAATGGCGTCATCAAGGGCGTGCTGAACTACGCGAATCTGACGCGGCGCGATGATGATATCGCTGAAATATTTTTTAACGAGATAATAGATGCCGCCATAGACCTGGCTCAGATCAAGCATGAAATCGAGGAATTCCCCATACAGGTCGATGTGGTTGGATCGTCCAACATTCTCTACGGAAAAATGACCCAGCTCCTGGAAAGTATCTTCAATATTCTGGACAATGCATACGAGGCCATTGAGGAAAAACGCATGTTCAAACTGAACGAGGAGGAAAGACGGAATTTCTCGCCGCGCATATCCATAAAACTCGTTCAGAAGGACAATGTAAGCAGGATAGAGATTTCAGATAATGGTATTGGGATCAGGGAAGAAGACTATAAAAAAATATTTGCCCCTTACTATACGACAAAATCTTCTTTTAAGACAACGTCGAGTTCCGGCATCGGTCTGTACGAAGTGAGCCGATTCATCCAGGAAAACCACAAGGGGAAAATCTGGTTCGAATCGAAATACCTGGAAGGCACAACGTTCTTCCTGGAAATTCCCCGCATAATTTTCTGACGGCTATTTCCTGAACATTCCCGCGAAATGATCGTATATCTTAGCTGTCTGTACTGCGCTTTTACCTTCAGCTATGATCCTGAAAATGGGCTCCGTATTTGATGCCCTGAGATGAACCCATCCGCCTTTAAAGACTTCATGTTTTACGAAATCGATTCGGAGTCCGTCCAGTGTTGATATTTTTTCTCCCTTGAACTCACCCTGGAGCCTGGTCATGATTGTCGCGCTACCGGCGTTGCCGCGTATGCTGACCTTGCCCTTCTTCATCACATAGGATGGCAGAGAGGCAACAAGTTCCGATAATGTTTTGTTTCTCTCGGCCATCATGTCGAGGATATACCCGATTCCCACAAGGCTGTCTCTGCCCAAGTGAACTTCCGGTGAGATCACACCGCCATTACCCTCACCGCCGATTCTCGCGCCGTTTTTTCTCATTTCATCTACAACGTTTATTTCCCCGACCCTGGTTCGTTTTACTTTTACTCCATATTTGGCTGCGATGTCTTCAACGGCTTTTGTCGTGGACAGATTTATCACGACCCGCCCCTTTTCCCTTGAAAGAAGATGTTCCGTAACCAGGGCGATGGTGTTTTCTTCCCCGATAGGATTTCCGTTTTCATCAACGATTGCCAGCCTGTCGGCATCGGGATCCTGGGCGAATCCCAGGTCGGTACGATTTTTTTTGACGGCCAGAGACAGGTCCGTAAGATTTTCCGGAATAGGCTCAGCGCCGCGGGGGAACCGGCCGTTTATCTCGCAGTAAAGCGGCACTGTTCTGCAACCCAGTTTTGCCAGGAGCGTCTGGGTGATTATAGAACCGGCTCCATTAACCGAATCAAGAACAATGGAAAACTTTTTCTTCCTGATGCGGGCAGCATTGACTATATTCAACACTTTCCCAATATGAAGATCTGAAGCGCTGTTGTCTCTCGTTATAGTTCCGATTTTATCCCATTTCACATAGCTATGGTCATCTTCCATATATTTGAAGAATTTCTGTATTTCAGCAGAATTAAGAAATGTTCCGCTTTTATTGATGAGTTTAAAGGCATTCCATTCAATGGGATTATGTGACGCTGAAATTACAATCCCTCCCGCTGCCTTTTTTTCTTCCACCATGAGCTGTACTGTGGGCGTGGGAACGATCCCGATATCAATGACATTGCACCCACACAGTGACAGAACCGAAGAAACCAGGTCTGAAATAACCTGGCCCGTGGGCCTGCTATCCCTTCCGATTATGATATTGCCCCGACCTGCATACCGGGCAAAAGCGGAACTTATAGAGACTATCAGTTCAGGAGTGAGTGAGTCCCCAACGACACCCCGGATACCGGAAACACTTTTCATTAATGTAGACGACATGGTTATCTCCTTTTACTACGGCGCGTCTTTTTCCTCTTCACTCCGCCTACCGTTTCCTGGGGCGGCTGCTTATCTTCCTTCTTTTTGACCGGCACTTTCAGGGCCCCGGGAATCCCGCCTGAACCGAATTGTTCAACCTCGGGGTGAAATTCCTGGCCTACGGCCCTGTAGTCCCGGTCATTGATATCTTCAAGAACTCTCTGGATCTGGACCTTCATCATGTATTCAATGATTTCCTCTTTCATGGCCAGGAGCATCTTATTGAACATGTGGAAGCCTTCAATCTTGTATTCAACGAGGGGATTTTTCTCCCCATATCCCATGGTCCAGATACCGTCCCGCAACTGATCCATATTAAGAAGATGCTCGCGCCATTTATTATCTATAACCTGCAGTGAGATGAGGCGCTCCAGTGTGCGCATATCACCGCTGCCCATCACATTCTCTTTGTCCCTGTAGTTCTGTTCAATGAATTCACCCACGGACTGTACGAATTCCCGGTACGGCATGTCATACGGATCAACCTTTTCATAGTCGAGATCTATAAGAAACTTGGTCTTCATCCAGATCTTAATTCCCTCAAGATCCCATTCCTCGGGATGACCTCCGCCGCCCGTAAGCGCATCAAGGGAATTCTCAGCCACATCACGGATATAGGTCATGATTTTGTCTGAAATATCCTCGCCTTCGAGAATTTCATCTCTCTCCGTATAAATAAAAGCCCGCTGTGAATTCATTACATCGTCGTATTCAAGAAGGTGCTTCCGTATTTCGAAGTTGCGGCCCTCCACTCTTTTCTGTGCGTTGGCTATTGCCTTGGTTACCATGGGACTTTCTATTTCCTGCCCCTCTTCCATGCCGAGCCGCTGCATGATGTTGGAGATTCGTTCCGAGGCGAAAAGACGCATGAGATCATCTTCCAGTGAGAGGTAAAAACGGGAAGATCCCGGATCGCCCTGACGACCGGACCGTCCACGCAGCTGATTATCTATCCGGCGGGCCTCATGACGTTCAGTCCCCAGTATATGCAGACCGCCGGCAGTAACTACCTTCTCGTGATTGACGACCCACTCCCGTCCGGTTCTAATTATGTTCTTGGCCTTATGTTTGTCCTGGCCGGTCATTGTTTCTGATAACTCATCGGCCCGGTCGAAATGCTCCGTAAGAACGGCAAGCTTAAAGTCATTCCACAGGTTTTTGTCATGCACCGCTTCATGATTTTCAAGTTCATCCATATACTCACGCTTGCCGCCGAGAACAATGTCCGTCCCGCGGCCGGCCATGTTGGTGGCAATGGTGACGCCTCCCGGTTTTCCCGCTTCAGCGACTATCTGTGCTTCCTTCTCATGATACTTGGCATTCAGAACATTGTGAATGATGCCGCGGTTTTTAAGCATCATGGAAAGTTTCTCGGAATTTTCAATGGAAATGGTACCAACCAGTATAGGCTGTTCCTTGGCATTCAATTCTTCGATTTCGTCGACAATGGAATTAAATTTTTCCTTGGCCGTACGGTAAATCCGGTCAGGCTGGTCCTTCCTTATCATGGACTTATTTGTGGGAACCACGACAACATCGAGACCGTATATTTTTCTGAACTCTACCGCTTCCGTATCGGCCGTTCCTGTCATACCCGACAGCTTGGAATACATCCTGAAAAAATTCTGAAATGTGACGGATGCCAGGGTCTGGCTTTCACGGGCGATGGTCACATTTTCCTTTGCTTCAAGGGCCTGGTGAAGGCCGTCGGAGAACCTTCTTCCCGGCATGAGACGGCCCGTGAATTCATCAACGATGAGAACTTCACCGTCTTTCACTGTATAGTCTATATCGCGGTGAAAAAGTGCATGTGCCTTGAGGGCCTGGTTGACGTGATGTATGATTTCGATATTCTTTGAGTCATAGAGGTTTTCAATTTTTAGCAGTCTTTCAACATGTTTTACTCCGTCCTCGGTGAGTGATACATGACGGTCCTTTTCATTCACTTCGTAATCGGCCCCATCCTGGAGACTGGGGATTATTTTATTGATCAGGAAATATTTTTTTGTCGATTCTTCCGTGGAGCCTGAAATGATCAGCGGTGTCCTGGCCTCGTCGATAAGGATTGAATCCACCTCGTCCACGATACAGAAGTTTCTTGACCGCTGGACCCGGAGGCTCCTGTGCTCCACCATGTTGTCGCGCAGATAGTCGAAGCCGAATTCATTATTGGTCCCATAGGTTATATCGCAGGCATAGGCTTTCTGACGCTGGTACGGGTCCATGTCGTGGAGGATTACACCAACGGTAAGCCCCAGAAATTCATAAATGGTTCCCATCCACCGGGAGTCACGTCGTGCGAGATAATCGTTAACGGTAACGACATGGGCTCCCTCTCCGCTCAGTGCATTCAGAAAAACAGGCAGTGTGGCAACCAGTGTTTTTCCCTCTCCGGTTTTCATTTCAGCGATCTTTCCCTGGTGAAGAACTATCCCGCCCATGAGCTGCACATCGAAATGCCGCATTCCCAGGGTTCTGACTGAAGCCTCACGGACCAGCGCAAAGGCCTCGGGAAGAATGCTGTCAAGGCTTTCTCCTTTCCTTGCCCGTTCCCTCAGTTCAGTGGTTTTTTGTCTCAAGCCATCGTTGCTGAGTTCTTTTATTTCCGGCTCGAGGGCATTTATCCTCTCCACAAGTGGTTTTAATTTTTTAATATCACGCTCATGCTTTGTGCCGAATAAAATGCTTATTACTTTATCTATCATACCGTTTCCCTGATATATTATTTGATGTCGATTGTTATGATACCCGAAATATACACAACTGATTATTTATCAACCATTATTTAAAGATGATGTTCAATTTTAAGCGACATAAAGGATATAAATATTATCGTATGCAAATACGCTAATGACAGGCGGGATTGCATGTCTCCTGTTTCTGTTGACATGGCCCACGCACTTCATCATGAATCGCTCCCAGACGTTCCCGCAGTTCTTCCATCCCCGTTTCCTCTTTTACGGAACCGATCACCGCGCCGTGATACCTGTTTTTTATCATATTGATCCTGGTATCATCGGGCAGCAGATCCGATTTATTGAAATAGAAAATCAAAGGCTTGTTCATGCAATCAAGCGTGGCTAGCTCCTTCTCTACTGTCTGAACGTTCACTTCGACATCGCCGGCATTTATATCCACGACATGTATAATATAATCGGCGTTTACGATATCCTCCAGGGTTGACCTGAAGGATTCGATGAGATTCGCCGGAAGATTCCGGATGAAACCCACCGTATCGGTCAGCAGTGTCCTGCGTTCGCGATCGATATAGACTGTTCTTGTATATGAATCCAGCGTGGCAAAAAGACGGTCTTCGACAAATAGATCGTCACGCGCCAGATAATTGATCAGCGTGGATTTTCCCGCATTGGTGTATCCCACAACGGCGCCGATCAGTTGGCCGCTTCGTCCGGACCGTGTCCGTGCCCGGTGTTTCTGGTGTTTTACGAGTTTTGCATCCAGGGTATGTATGCGTCTCTGAATATGACGGCGGTCCGTTTCCAGCATTTTCTCACCGGGACCGCGTGTCCCGATGCCCCCTCCCAGCCGCGATAGGACACCTCCAAGGCCTTTAAGCCTGGGAAGAATATATTTGAGCTGAGCCAGTTCCACCTGAATTTTGGCCTCGGCGCTCCTCGCTCTCCGGGCAAAAATGTCCAGGATCACCTCGGTTCTTCCTATGACCCGGCACTTAAGCACATCTTCAAGATTCCTGATCTGGGCCGGACGGATATTGTTTATATCGAAGACAACGAGCCTTATCTCATTTTCTTCGATGATATCCTGCAGCCGGGGGATATACCCTTTGCCTATTATATATGCGGCATCAATTTTATCCCTGTTTACTGTCATGGCGTCAACAGTAATCCCGCCCGCTGTCTTTATCAGCAGTTTCAGTTCTTCAAGCGAGTATTGTACCTGGTCAATGTTTTCTCCCTGCATCCGCAGGGCTATGAGGAGAGCTCGTTCATCCCGGGAGGATGGGATTCTATTTACCGATGCATCCATTCAGATTTATACTGCATCCTGTTTTAATATTATTTCGCTCAAACCACCCGCTTTTCATTTCAAGGGCATATTGGGCCGGTTTTTTAGATGGATACGTTACGGATATATCCAGCGGTTCCATTTCATAAATTTCGTTAATAATGCCGTTTTTCCCGATATAGGCTATACTCAGTGGAATGTACGTGTTTTTCATCCAGAAATTCTGTTTTCTCTCGAAAGGAAACACAAAAATCATCCCTTCATTTTCATCGAGAATTCGACGAAACATGAGTCCACGCTGACGGCTGTCATCATTGTCCGCAATTTCCACATGGGCTATAATCTTTTTACTTTCCGCATTTTTAATTGTGATGACACAGCTTTTATACTGAGAATATGAATCGGCAGCGACAATAATAGTTACAAAAAGGACTATAAATATTTTTTTAAAAGCGGTCATAATATTCAATCCTGAGAACACGGTTTACCCCGTCATTGAACTGATAGAGAATATCAAACTCAATGCCCAGTTGATCCATATACGTATACCTGATGCCAAAATTCATGAGCCACTCTCCAGGATCACGAAAGCTCCAGTATACACGCTCAAATTCAGTTTTCACCCTGAATAATTCGTTGAGGGGGAAATCCAGAGCCAGGTAATATGATGTATCGTCGGGAACAAAATCGGGCTGCGTCGGGAGTCTCACGCCATAGCTCACATATTGTTCATCATCAAAAAGATAAATGGGCTTGGTGATGGCAAGATAAGGGCCGTACATCATCCTGTTTAAAGAATTATGAGGATTGTCACGCTTTCCCTGCTGACCTATAAAAAATGAATCATACCCGATGGCTATTGATATGGGCCACGATTCCCAGCCGTCGGTGAATTTTATCCGCGCGATAACACCGGGGATATTGGGCTGAGGCTTATCCTTTCCCAGAGCATTCTGCAGGTCAAGGGAAACACCCAGGTACAGGTTTTCATGGAGTCCGATGAGCCCCTTAATTTCCATGCCGCCATTGTCGTAACCGAGCAGCGAAAAGAGGTAGGTCCCCTTACCTATTGTAAAAGCTGTGGGCGTATCCACATTGGAGATGTTCCTGGTCTGTCCAAGTGCAGACGAGATTAACACGAGGTTTATTATAATAGTTGATACCGACAGTATTATTTTCTTCATAAACAATTCTTTCACTCTTCCGATGATATTTATTACTCTCTTAGATCCTGTTATTATTATCGGTAATGCCACCTGTTTTTTGATACAATCCTGGCGGGTTAAGGCGAAAAACCCCGCATTATGTCTCATTATAGAGCATTGCAATCAACATATGAATATTAGCTCTATAATGAATGATCAGATACTGTTCTGAATTTCAACAAGCTTCAGTATACCGTTCCCTGCCAGAGCCACCATTTCATTCATCTGCCCAATGGAAAAAGTCTTCTTTTCTCCCGTTCCCTGTATCTCTATAATATCAAAGCTGCCATTCATAACGATATTCATATCCACATCGGCCCTGGAATCTTCGTAAAAATCCAGGTCGAGCAGCATTTCCCCTTCAACCATCCCCACCGATATGGCTGCAACATTTTCAATTATGGGACTTTGTTCAATCATGCCTTCTTTAATCATCCGCGAAACGGCCTGTTCCAATGCTATATATCCGCCCGTTATAGCGGCAGTCCTGGTCCCCCCATCGGCTTTCAGAACATCGCAGTCAATGGCTATGGAATAATTCTGCATCATCGCCAGATCAACGGCACAGCGCAGAGATCTGCCGATGAGTCTTTGTATCTCAACGGACCGGCCATCGCGCTTGAGCAATTCCCGTTTTGTTCGGGGACTGGTCGAATAAGGAAGAAGCGAATATTCGGCTGTGAGCCAGCCGTTTCCTTTATTTTTCGCATGATCAGGGACATCGGTACTGACGCTGGCAGCACAGATTATCTTTGTTTCACCCATTTCAAAAAGTACTGACCCGAAGGAACTACCGGCGAAATCGGGAGTGACCCTGATGCTTCTCATCTCACTGCTGTTTCTGGATTTCCTCTTCAAGCTTTTGGTTCTCCTGCATTAAATTCTGTATTTCCCTGAGGTCTTCAATTTTACGGTCAATATTTTTATAATAGGGATCATAATCCCTGGTCAACTTGAATTCGTTTATGGCGGCTTCAAGATCGTTGGATACAAAGTATTTTATTCCCATTTTATAATGACTCTGAGCCTCAATCCGGTCCTCATATGTTACGATTTTTGGAATAAGCTTGAATGACATGGTAATGGAATAGGTAGGACCAAAAATCCCTGAATCGGCATAGGATGTATCGATATTAAAGGCTACATTCTGTATTACATAATTAAATCCGATTCCCATGGTCAACCGGTTTCCTTCATTGACCTGGTACCCCGCTCTCAGGGCAATGACATCGAGGTATGAAACCTCCGCTCCGATGTTAACCCTGAAACTTTCATCAAAACCATAGGAAAAATCATAGAGGTCTGATGCGCTGATAATATCCTCTGTGAAATCCATGTTAATCCCAAACCAGTTAGTCAGTTTATACGCGAGACCCATGCGGAGCATGCGCGGCAAAGGATTATCTTTTGCCCCGGATCCCAGATTCAATATCGATAATCCCAGGTGCAGGTTTCGGATCGGTGCATCAAAGGGAGAATACATATACATACCCTTGGTTACCCCCAGATCAAATGCCACGGAATTGATAAAAAGTGTATCTATTTTCTGATATACATATTTCATCGATGCTCCCACGTACATAAACTCCAGGTCATAACCATATCCGACGGTGAATGCACCGTTCATAAAAACAACATCACCGGTTTTATTGCCATTGATATCGATTTTATCGAAGGGAGGAACCCAGAAGATGGTATTGGAAACGCCGAGAAAACCCTTGTAAATAGGATAGCAGAAGTTAATATTTTCAAGCCGGGAATCCATGATCAATTCCTGGTGCATAACCGATAGCATGGGATGGGACATGGAACCAAGACCTGCCGGATTGTAATAGATAACACTGAGATCATTGGTCTCGGCAGTAAAAGCCTCGCCCATGGACAATGCGCGGCTGCCGATACCCAGTTCCAGGAAATCGGCTCCCGATGTACCTGCCGTTCCAGCAGCCTGAAGTATCTCCCAGGCAAATAATTGCATGAGAAAACATAAAATTATAATATGTATTTTTGAGTATTTCAATTAAACTTTACCGGTTATGTGGAGCAATACTATATTTTATTCCCTATTTAGCAAGCAATTTCGATGATACTGCTGTATTTATAATATACCTTTCTTTCTGCAGATTAAGGCAATAAGCAGTCATTAAATAGCCCTGATGGGCTTTTAAATGACTGCTTATCCCAAATACTATGCGAATAATGCATATAAAATATGATGAAATTCCGAGGAATCCTTATAATCGATTCCTTCAATCGATATGGAGTTGTCAGTAATAGAAATGAATTCTTCCAAAGCCTGTCTTATCTTGCTATCCGTACTTTTTTTACAGAACAGACCAAAACCTTCGGGATTTAAACGAACAGGAAAAACAGTATCCTGAAATTTCTGTTTCATTGCCCCAAAAATATATTCCAGTATGAAGATCGTATCGATGCGACTGTTCTGGAGTTTTACAATATATATTCTATCGAACCCGCTGTTCCTCACCCTCTGACAGAAATATTCCATCTTATCAAAAAGCACCTTCATGGTATCGCTGGATTTAAAGGAAAAATCGTTGATTTCATTTTCTTCCAGGATACTCAGTGGAAATGTAAGTTTTTCCATTATTGCGCTGTAATAATAGGACTCATCAAGAGGTTTATCCCTGTCACACAAGATAATCAGAATCGGGTATGGCAGATATGAAGACAGTTGGTCCGGAGTCTCGTTACTGAATTCGTTATTGAGCTGCTCAGTAATATACAATAGATTGATACAGTATATCTTATCGAAGGTTTTTCTTTCCGAGACACTCTCGAGAAGACGCTTGAATGTCGATTCATCACTGAGATCATTAATTTCCACGAAGCAGCCCTGCCGATGATCCATTATCATCTGAAAAACTGCATCATGAAGGCCGATGACTGTTGTATGCGTCGATAGTTCTTCAACGGTGCTGGAAAAAACAGTATATCCTTTCTGTTTCAAATCATAGGAAAAGAGGGAAAATCCCGAAGGGGCAATATCCTCCATGATCTTCACTACTAGTATCTTTATTGCTTCATTAATTTTATCAGTTAAAACTTTGCCCTGGAAGGGGTCAAACCGTATATCGGCCCCATCCAGTGAGGATAAATTTTTTGTACGATAAAACAGCCGGTGAAACCTGAGGAGAAGTTCATTGGCTGATATTTTATCGATATCGTCACCACTCTCTTCCATGTGCTGATTTTTATCGTCAGCCTCCCTCCCCGTTACCACATCAACGAGACGCCTCAATTCATCATTGAAGGTCCTTTCTCTCAGTATATTAACCGCCTGTTCATTTTCAGGCATATCCTTTTCCCCGTGAACATCAGAAAAATTTTCCTGTTCCAAAGAATCACTCCCTTTCATGACAGGGCCAGCATTCTGTCAAGCGCCTTCCTGGCCTTTTCCCGTATGTCTGCATTAACGGTTACAACTGTTTCCTCATTTAGCAGAGAACTGTACAATTTTTCAAGCGTAATTTTCTTCATATTGGGACAAACAAAATTGGACGAGGCTGGAATGTACCGGATGTTGGGAGCCGCGGATTTCAGCTTATGAATCATATCCATCTCCGTTCCCACGATCACGGCTGCGGCATCCGTTTCCCTCACAAAGGAAACCATCTGTCCCGTCGAAAGCACGTGGTCCGCGGCATCGATCACCTCGGGTCTGCATTCGGGATGCACAATGGTAACGGCATCGGGATATTCCTTCTGCTTTGACTCCAATTCTTCCAGTGTGAACTTCTCATGTGTCGGGCAGAACCCTTTCCAGAGAATTATCTTTTTATCGGTAAATCTCTGGACGTAACTTCCAAGGTTTTTATCAGGAATGAAAATGATCTTTTCTGTATTCAGTTTCTGTACTATCTGCACGGCATTGGACGAGGTGCATATTACATCGGACAGGGCCTTTGTTTCGGCCGTTGAATTGATATAGGTGACAACCAGCGCATCGGGATGTTCATTCTTCAGTTCCATAAGATCCCGGGGATTAACCATGTCCGCCATGGGACAGCCGGCCGATGGTTCCGGCAGGAGTACTTTTTTATGTGGAGAAAGTATTGAAGCCGATTCCGCCATGAAATGTACCCCGCAGAAAACTATAATATCGGCATCATTTTTCGCCGCAACGCGTGAAAGCTCCAGGCTGTCGCCCGTAACATCGGCAATATCCTGAATTTCTCCGGGCTGATAATTGTGAGCCACGATGAGAGCATTTTTACTTTTTGCCAGTTGTTTGATTTCCTTTGTTAAATCCATGGCATCTCCTATCACCCACTAAGTAACCGGTAAGAACCTGTATTTTCATTGTAATGCTATAGGGAAAAATAAAACTTCAAAAAAGATTTAAGTAAAATTATATTATTACCGCTACTATTACCATACGGTTATGTAAAGTGATTTTCCCAGTTGTGCAAGGCAAATTTTTTTAATATGATGCAAGATTTCATAAAAAAAATGTATTGACACTTATTGACCATGTTTGCTATTAACCATATGTCTTTTTGAAGGACAAATTTTTAAAAAACAATATTCCCCTGTAGCTCAGTCGGTAGAGCAAATGGCTGTTAACCATTGGGTCGTAGGTTCGAATCCTACCGGGGGAGCATAAAGGTCTGCTCCTTACCTTCGTTGAAACAGGAGCCTTGGAAAAGGGCTTTTCCGGTGAACCGGGAGAGCCCTTTTCTTTTAATAGCCTATTTTGTTATTAAGCGGTAATTGGAGATATCATTCAAATTCGAGGGAGAAGACGCTGTTGTCGACGACTATATTGATTATCATTGAATTTAGAAGGATAAACATCATGAACGTGACCAAAACAAAACCTGTACATCCGTGCGTCGTGCTTCTTGACGACGTGATAAAACCCCTTAACCTGAAAATCACCAGGGCATCGGAGTGCATGGAAATATCCAGGACAACTTTGTCAGAGCTGGTACATGGTCATTGCACACTGACGCCTGAAATGGCTGTCCGGATAGGTGAAGCCACTGGCACCACGCCGGAAAGCTGGCTGAAAATGTAGAACAGGTTATTCCTAACTTATATATTCCTGCGTTACCAGTTGACTTCCTGATTCTTCCATAATTTGAAAAGGGTGACAAAAGAAAAAATCAACATGCCAATGCCACCGATAATATTTATTACAAGAATTGTTCCTGTTAAGTAGAAAAATCCCAGCACCATAAAATAAAGGGTAACAAGGTTTCTTTTCAGGGCAACGGTTACAATTTCAACAAGAAGACCTTTTTTCTTAAGCTCTTTACTGATAGCCTGGAGGCTCCCTGAATCGGTAGTTTTTGAAAGGGTCAGGAAAAGGAATAACACATTTAATATATATATGATAATAGATACTATTCCCAGAATCATGCTGGCCTGTGTCTGGTTTATCTCATAATTCTTATATGCAATGGCAATCACAAAAAACAGTGTACAGAAATTGTCTCCCACCGTATCGAGCCATTCACCTGACTTTGAGTAAGCATATTTTACTCGTGCCAGTTCTCCGTCAACACAGTCAAATACAATAGCCATTGGCTGCAAGATAAGTCCTAAGTAATAGATATACCACTTATCACTGACTAACATTATGCTACCCACGAGCCCGACAAGGACAAAAAACGCCGTAACCATATTGGGAGTAATAAAGGTTGTTCTGCATACATATTTTGTAAAGAAGAGTGACAGATAACGGTAGTAATGACTGCTGAAGGCTTCGCCCGGCTTTCTGCAGCTGTTTAAAATAGCTTTCTCGGCTATTTTATACGATGACGGGTCTGTCAATTCCTGGTAGACCGTATTCGGGGCAGTTGGTTTACCCGTCAGTTTCACAATATATTCCTTGTTGATTATCGAAGATACATTAATACTGAGGATTCCTTTTTTAAAGTTGTTTTCTTTGTAGGGTTTTTCTTTTGATATTTTTATACCTAAATTCAGGTCAGAAAGTTTTTGAACACTTTCCGGTATAATGATAGTGTCATTTTCATGAATTATTTCAATTTTTTTAGATCCTGCATAATAGCATGAGAGTATTGCCCTCTCTAATACAGTAAGTCCGCAGATTTTCTGATTAAAGTCAACACCTGTGTTGCAGTTTAATTTTGCTGTTGTCATAATGTTTTTTCCAGTTTAATTATAATAGAGGTTAAAGTCAGCAGTTTATAAAATTTTTGAAAGGCTGGCTTTAAATAATAAAATAATTCACAAGTGCTACAAAAATTTGCAAAATATTTTTCAATCATTCATTTAAATATAATTTTTCTGCCAAAGTCAATTTCCTGTGATCATTTTAATATAATTATAAAAAATTATTTACACCCCGATACAATATAAATAACATGTTAATTGTTATTTCAAATGACTACTAAATGACTTTTAGTACTAATTTATGTCAATATTAATTTGACTGAACAGAAGCACCTGCGGTACTGATAATTCCGCAAGTGCACACAACATATTCTGTTGGATGAATTGTTTGAGTTTTTAACCACATGAGGAGTAATTGCCATGGTGAAAATAGGATATACAACTGGTGTTTTTGACCTTTTTCATATCGGTCATCTTAATGTCCTGCGCAATGCAAAGCTTGAGTGCGACTTTTTAATTGTAGGCGTTACCACTGATGAATTATCAGAAAATGAAAAAGGTAAAAAGCCCATAATTCCATTCACTGAAAGAATGACAATTGTTGAAAGCATCAAATATGTTGATATGGTAGTGCCCCAGACCAGCTATGATAAATTTGAAGCCTGGAATAATCTGAAGTTCAATATTATGTTTGTAGGTGATGACTGGAAAGGGACGCCAAAATGGGACAAACTTGAAAAAGATTTTAACGAGAAAGGAGTCATCATTCATTATTTTCCCTATACACAGCATACATCCAGTACGAAGTTAAGATCTGTTCTTGACAAGATTTATGGAGCGGAAAAGGCCTGAATTACCACAGACCTCTGAAGTTTAATTATTTATCATAAGCCCTTAATGTGACATGATTAAAGCAATACAAGGAAGCCCACTATGTTTGTTATAATAAAAAACACCGAATATGCTAAGCAAAAAATCTGGGGCATGACGCTGCTGGAGAGAAATGTCCGAATTTTTTCTCAGAATGAAAATATATCTGAAATATACATTTTAACGGATAGATCCATTACTCTAAGAGATGATTATTACAAATGGAACAAAAAACCCTTCACTGAAATCCACAATGTATCACAAATAAAAGGAAACGGGAAATTCATTTTTGCCGATGCTAACCTGGTTTTTGATGAAAGGCTCATCGACAACTGCCTGAAAAAAAACAATGTATTTGTGGATTTTGCAAACAACAGAGAAGGGATGTTTATTGTATCTGATTTTTCATATGAAACACTCAACTTTATTTTAAACTCAAACCTTGAACAATTGAAAGAAAAGTATGCTCCTTATAAAACAGCGGATATGGAGAAATATATACTTAAGCTTCGCAGAATCCAGGAGCCTTTTCTGCTCTATATTAAAAACAGAGCAGATGTTAAATTTGCTGAAGATCTATCTTTTAAAAGATCATACAAAGGGGTAACGGATATTGTAACGCAATATGTTTATCCTCCATTGATTAAACGATTGGTCAAATTGACCTCGCCAACCAATATCACACCAAACCAGATTACATATGTTTCGATGTTCCTTTCTTTTGGTAGTGTTCCTCTTTATTACTACGGATCTTTTGCACTGGCGATAGCCTCAGGAATTATAATGTCGATTCTTGACAGCTTGGACGGTAAGCTGGCCAGACTCACATATAGGACCTCTGACAGTGGGGATAAACTTGATCATTTTTCCGATATAATTTATTTATCGCTATGGTATATATGTATAGGTCTTTTTCTTGCAAATGCCTTCCCTGAACAAGCTACTACAATACATGTATGGAATGTTGTTTTAAACACATGTTATTTCGCTGATAGGATTACAACCGGGCTTTTCAAAAAAATTTACAAATATGAACTTCACGATTTCAATTCAATTGATAGGTTTTTCAGACGCATACAACAGCGGCGCAATATAACGCTCCTCTTGCTTTTAACCGGCTATTTCGTTCCGGGAGGTTTTTTATCGGCATTCCTGTTCAACACAGCATGGATGCTAATTTCCTTCGGGTTTCATCTTTACAGGTTTATTTTCCTTGCGGTATTTCAGCTGGTGAGCGGAAGACCCCTGGAAAAACGCTAAATTTGTTTGTAAAAATGAACTCTGCCTTTCCCACCCTGCTCTTCACCATTGAATCCAGGATGGGAAATCGTGGAAATGGCTCGTTAAGTAGATTAAAATAATTTTTCCATACCTTCCATATATTTATCATTGCTCATGGATAAAATATCAGCACAGTTTTCATCTACTTCAATCAGGCCCATTTTCCATAAATTGCGAATAAATGATATTTGTGATATCAAATCATGGTAGGTAAGAAGAGGCAATGCGTTCGGAAATTTGGGAGTTTTTTCATCGAGAATAATCCCAGGATAATTTTTATGATAAGGTTTTTCAGAAAGAAAAAAATTACTATGAAAAATTTTTATTTTTGATGTTTCATAGTGAAGTATATCATATACTATACAGGGAATAGCATTAGGCTTTTTATTAAAAAACATCTTGTTTTTTATTAATACTTTTGCTTTTCTTTGCTTGACATCAATGTTGACAAAGCCCGAAAATGGATGCTTAACAAAATAATAATCAAGGTCTTTCACAAATTGCTTCGGTTGCTCTTTTTTCATTTTCAGAAAGGTGGCTGCATAAAGAGTCACATTTGTTTTTGCACCGAATTCATTTTGTGACAAGCGGACATCTCCCCCCATATAATTCATGCGGATAACAATATCACAAGAATCAATCTCGCTGCCGGTACTCAAGCCAGTTGGAGCAGGACCTACAATTGCTACCTTTTTATTTCGAAAATAATCAGCAAAGATTTTATCTGATTTTGTCAGACTCTTTTCCCAGAGCTTTCTCGCATTATTGATATCGCCGGTTAATAAAAAAAAGTATGCCTGCAAATCCTGATATTTTTTTAATAAAATTATTTTTTCTAATCGCTTTAACAGTTTTTTAGCAAGAGAGAAGTCAGCTATTTCAAAAGCAGCGAAAAGAGCCCGTTCATTATATACAGGATTTTCAGGTTCTGATTCAGCTTCGGCAAATACCTGATCAATTGCTTTATTCCTGGCCACAAAACCACTTTGAAGTAATCCATTAAATATCAGAATATTATACAAACACATCCATGTTTCAGATGAATAAATCGGGTTATGCACTTCTATATCGATTTTAAACTTATCAAGCACTTCACTTCCCGATTTTTTATGAAGAAGATAACTTTCAAGATTTACCAAGAAATTAGTTATAAATATATCTGCTGAATCAATTCCGTGAGCTCTAAGTATATTTTTTACTGCCGAAAGAACTCCATCATTATCCTTTTTATTTTTAAGTTCTTCAGCCCAATAAAGATGAGAATGAGTCAATTGCATAAGCATTTTTTTATTCATCTTTATGCCGTTTTCTGCGGCATCCATAAAAAAAACAGAAACAGTGGCCCAAGAAGGTGTTTTAAAAACAACCTCAGGGTGAGAGGTTCTGTAATTATAGGCAAAGAGCGCACTACTGTATAAAACTCCGCCGTAGTACCTGCAAATTCTTTGATTTTTCCATATAAAATGTTTTGGCGGGAACTTTGTTCCATACTTGTCAACCAGCATGTTAACAGATTTAAGAACTTCATGCAAATCCCTTTTCCATAATAGAACTCCAGCTAAAAGAATATTTATTTTAAATGAAATTCTGGGAGTCCATATTGCAAACTTAAGCAGTAATTGCAAAATATTAAAAACAATATTTTTTATGTTAAGACAAAGCATTATAATCCTCTCCACTTATTACGTCATTCGATGTATAGGAGTTTATTGACAAATATTAAAAAAATATTCTTTTTCCCTCTATACCCTGTTTTAATAATTCTTAGATTCAACAATTAAGTGCAACACCTTTCTTCAAAAACAATTCCATCGGTGTTGAAAAATCAAGCCGTTTTCTCG